>NZ_CAXTII010000148.1:0-2016 GCF_964244235.1 uncultured Sphingomonas sp. | reverse complement strand
CCACATCAGCGCGGCGGCGGCGAAGGCGAACCAGCGGTGGATGAACTGAACGATCAGCGGGTCGTCGACGACCGCGTCGAGAAACGACCGGCCGGTCTGGCCGGGGCCAGGGAAGAACCGGCCATACATCAGCGGCCATTCCGGCGTGGCCTTTCCCGCACGAAGCCCCGCGGTGAACGCGCCGTACATCAACTGCGTGAACAGGACGATGCCGACGACCGCCGACACCCGCCGCAGCCGCGCCGGCCGGGCATAGGGATTGCGCGCCAGATCGAGAAGATCGAGCGCGGTCCACACCATCCCCGCGAGCGTGAACATCGCGGTGAGCAGATGCGCGGCCAGCCAGCCATGCCCGACCTCGACCTGCCCCGGCCGAAGCCCCGAGCGCACCATCAGCCAGCCGAGCGCGCCTTGCAGCGCACCCAGTGCGAGCAATGCGACGAGCCGCCAGCCATAGCCCTTTGGAATGCGTCGATGCAGCGCGAACCAGATGAGCGGCAGCGCAAAGGCCAGACCGATCGTCCGCCCGATCATGCGGTGGATATATTCCCAGAAGAACAGACCCTTGAACTCGGCAAGCGCGATGCCGGCATGGACCGTACGCGACTGATCGATCGTCCGGTAATTGGCAAGTTCCGCCTGCCACTGCGCATCGTTCAGCGGCGGCAGGATGCCGCTGAGCGGTTTCCAGGTGGTGATCGACAAACCGGATTCGGTCAGCCGCGTGATCCCGCCGACCACCACGATGCCGACGATCATCCCCGCTACGAAAAGCAGCCAGATCGCGACCGCGCGAGGGCGCGCTTTCGACATGAAGGCGGCGCTGGTTTGAAGCATGCTTCCGCCTACACCTTCCGCGGTGCGTCGCCAAGCGGTGGGATCGTCGACGATGATCTCGATTGTTCGTGCGATGTGACATTGTATCGCGTTCGCAATCGGCGTATCTCCGTCGATATGCCGATAATGAACGTCACGATCCGATTTCCGCGCCTTCCCGGCATCGACCGGCTGGCGATCGGGCTGTCGGGGCTGTGCGTCGTCCACTGCGTGGCGAGTTCGGTGCTGCTGGTCATGCTGTCGGCGGCGGATGGCGTGCTGCTGAACCCGATTTTCCACGAGGTCGGGCTGGCCTTCGCCATCCTGCTCGGCGCGGTGGCGCTCGGGCGGGGGGCGCTTCGCCATGGCTATGTCATGCCGATCTGCATGGGATCGCTGGGGCTCGGCATCATGACGGGTGCGATGACGCTGCCGCATGACGGGACGGGGGCGGAGGCGGTCTGGACGATCGTCGGCGTCGGGCTGCTCGCGTTCGGGCATGATCTCAACCACCGCGCGGTGCATTGATCCGGCGGCTCGCGCCTTGCCGAGGGCGGCTGCGAGGCTTAGCTGTAGGCGATGGCCAGCCACGCGCACGAGCACCACGAACCCGAAGGCCCCGCGCTCGCGCGGGCGGCGCAGGGCGTGCTGGAACAGGCGGGCGAGCAATGGACAGCGATGCGCGCCAGCGTCTTCGCGGCGCTCGCCGGGTTCGAAAAGCCCGCCAGTGCGTACGACATCGCCGACGCGGTTTCCAATGCGCTCGGTCGGCGAATCGCGGCGAACAGCGTGTATCGGATCCTCGACCTGTTCGTCGGCACCAATCTCGCGCGCAAGGTCGAAAGCGTGAATGCCTATGTTGCGAACGCGCATCCCGACTGCCTCCACGATTGCATTTTTCTGGTGTGCGACGCGTGCGGTCAGACGACTCACCTCGACGACGACCGGGTGACAAACGGGGTCCGCGATGCCGCACAGGCGGCGGGGTTCGCGCCGCAGCGGCCGGTGATCGAAGTGCGCGGGCGATGCGCCGATTGCGTCGGGTCCTGAGCGAAATACGGGCAATCGACACCGCTTATTACGCGCGCTAGACCGCATCGATGACTGATCGTCCCCTCGGCCTGGTGCCCCCGACCCCTTTGCTCGACCGGATTGCGATTCCTGCCGACCTTCGCGCGCTGCCGCAGGGCGACCTGCGGC
>NZ_CAXTII010000147.1:0-2218 GCF_964244235.1 uncultured Sphingomonas sp. | reverse complement strand
CCGAAGATCGCCGATGCCCAACCGCGAGCTACACCACGTCGTGGGACACGACCTGTGGTTCGTCCACTTCCAGCCGATTCGGCGACCATCCGCGACCCGAAACGGGCTTGCATCGCCGCCCGCTTCCCCGCAGCTTCGCGGTCGCACAACGAACAGGCGCGCCATGACCGACCTTCCCCCCATCCTCCGCACCGGCGCGAACGCGGCCGCCGCGGTCACGTTGCCCGCGCGTCCGGAAGCGTTGCGGCTCGACCCGGCGGAAACCGCGGTCGTCGTCATCGACATGCAGAACGCCTATGCGACCGAAGGCGGTTACGTCGATCTGGCGGGGTTCGACATCGCCGGGACGGCGGGCGTCATCGGCAAGATCGCGCAGGTCCTCGATACCGCGCGGGGTGCCGGCATGCCGGTGATATTCCTGCAGAATGGCTGGGACCCCGACTATGTCGAGGCAGGCGGCCCGGGATCGCCCAACTGGCACAAGTCGAACGCGCTGAAGACGATGCGCGCACGCCCCGAACTCCACGGCCAGCTGCTCGCGCGCGGCGGCTGGGACTACGAGCTGGTCGACGCGCTAAAGCCCCAGCCCGGCGACATCCGCGTCCACAAGGCGCGCTACAGCGCCTTCTTCAACTCGCAGCTCGACAGCGTCCTCAGGTCGCGCGGCATCCGCAACATCGTGTTCGTGGGGATCGCCTCCAACGTCTGTGTCGAGAGCACGCTCCGCGACGGCTTCCACCTCGAATATTTCGGCGTGATGCTGGAGGATGCAACGCATCATCTGGGACCGCCGATGACGCAGGAGGCGACCGTCTACAATGTCGAGAAGTTCTTCGGCTGGGTCTCCACCGTCGCCGATTTCTGCGGCAGCTTCGGCCAGATATCCAAGGAATAATATATGCCCTTCGAACCCATCAACCCGCCGCAATTCCCGACCCCGATCGCGCCCTATTCGGCCGCGGTGAAGGCGGGGAACACCGTTTACGTCTCGGGCGTGCTGGCGCTGGGCGAGGGCGGGGTGGTGCTGAACCCGGGCAATGTCCGGTTGCAGACCAAGCATGTGCTCGACACGATCAAGACCACGCTGGAGGTAGCCGGCGCGACTATGGCCGATGTCGCGATGAACCATATCTTCCTGAAATATCTTGGTGATTATGCAGCGTTCAATGAGGTCTATGCCGAATATTTTCCGGATGCGAGGCCGGCGCGCTATTGCCTGATCGTCGAAATGGTCAAGCCGGAATGCCTGGTCGAGATCGCCTCCGTGGCGCATATCGGCTGATGCCCGAGGCGTCGGGACTTTTCTGGGACGAGCAAGGCCCCGCCGACGCGCCCGTGCTCATCCTGTCGTCCGGGCTCGGCGGATTGGCGGGCTATTGGCAATCCAATCTGGCCTCGCTCGCCCAGCGTCACCGGGTGATCGCCTATGACCATCGCGGCACCGGCCGGTCGTCGCGCGAGGTGCCGGGCGACCTGACGATCCAGGCGATGGCGGCGGACCTGGCGCTGCTCATCCGTGAGACCGGCGTCGTGAAGCCGACGCTGATCGGCCATGCGATCGGCGGATTGATCGGGCTGGCCGCAACGCTGGCCGAGCCGGCGTTGCTGGCGCGGTTGGTCGTCATCAACGGCTGGGCGCGGCTCGATCCGCATACCGCGCGGTGCTTCGATACCCGGCTATCGCTGCTCCGCGACAGCGGGGTGCGGGCGTATCTGCATGCGCAGCCGCTGTTCCTCTATCCGGCACCCTGGATATCTGATCATCACGCTCGTCTTGCGGACGAGGAGGAGGCGGGCATCGCGCATTTTCCCGGTGTCGAGATGATCCAGCGCCGTATCGCCGCCGCCCGTCGCTTCGACCTTCTCCATCGCCTGCCAGACATCGCGGTGCCGACGCTGCTGGTGGCGAGCGACGACGACATGCTCGTGCCGCACGGCTGTTCGGACGTGCTGGCGAAGGGCCTGCCCGACGCGCAACTCGCGCGGATGGCGAGCGGGGGGCATGCGTGCAACGTCACGCGCGCGGACCATTTCAACATGTGGCTGCTCGACTGGCTCGACAGCGAAGCGGAGTGAGCGAATGCAGGTCGGCGTCTTCGTGCCAATCAACAATAATGGCTGGCTGATCAGCGAGAACGCGCCGCAGTACAAGCCGAGCTTCGACCTCAACAAGCGCATCGCCGTCGCCGCCGAGAAACATGGTCTCGACTTCCTGCTG
>NZ_CAXTII010000146.1:0-2257 GCF_964244235.1 uncultured Sphingomonas sp. | reverse complement strand
CAGTAACCGCACTGCGGCACCTGCCCTGCGATCCACGCCGCCTGGACGACATGGCTGCGGTCGGCCGACAGGCCCTCGATCGTCGTGACGAAGCTGCCCTCGATCTCGCCGATCGCCGTCTGGCACGACCGCTTGGCGACCCCATCGATATGGACGGTGCACGCCCCGCACAGTCCCGCGCCGCAGCCGAACTTGGTGCCGGTCAGGTTCGACGCATCGCGCAGCGCCCACAGCAGCGGCGTCTCGGGCGCGAGCAGATAGTGGACGGGGTTGCCGTTGACGGTGAACTTGGTCATCGTCTGACGATATACTCTGGGGAGAGCGCCGGTGGAACTGGAGACTTTGACGCTGGCGGTCGACGCCGGCATCGCCACCGTGACGCTGACGCGCGGCGCGCAGCTCAACACGATGACCGAGGCGTTCTGGCGCGACGTACCGACCGCGTTCGCCGCGATCGACGCCGACCCCAGCGTGCGCGCGGTCGTCGTCGCCTCGACGGGCAAGCACTTCACCGCCGGGCTCGACCTCGGCTGGGCGGGCCAGTCGCTGCTCGGCTCCGACGTCGATGCCGGCCGCGCCCGCGAGGCGTTCCGCCGCCACGTCCATATGTTGCAGGAGACGTTCAGCGTCGTCGATCGCGCGCGGGTGCCGGTGATCGCCTGCATCCAGGGCGGGTGCATCGGCGGCGGGGTCGACTTCGTCACCGCGTGCGACCTCCGCGTCGGGACGGCCGACTGCTTTTTTACGGTGCAGGAGATCAACCTCGCCATCGTCGCCGATGTCGGCACGCTCCAGCGCATCCCCCATTTGCTCCCGCAGGGGCTGATCCGCGAGCTCGCCTATACCGGACGGCGGTTCGGCGCGGCGGAGGCGAAGCACTGGGGCTTCGTCAACCGGGTCGAGCCCGACCATGCCGCCGCGCTGGCATCGGCGCATGCGCTCGCGACCGAGATCGCCGCCAAGTCGCCGCTGGCGATCACCGGGATCAAGGCGGTCCTCAACCACGGCCGCGACGCGACGATCGCGCAGGGGCTCGATTACGTCGCGACGTGGAACGCCGGGATGCTCCAGGGCGGCGACCTGCGCGAAGCGATGCGCGCCCAGCAGGCGCGGACCGCCCCGGTGTTCGCCGACCTTGTCGCATGAGTCATGCCGCAGTGCGGCAGTTGCGCGCTTGCTGCTGTGGACCCCGAGGCATATAGAGCCTCGCAACGCGTCCGAGGTCTTCGCACCCGGCGCCGTCCGACAAGTTCTCGAAGGTGCCCGATGCGCGCGACCGTTAAACTGCTGTTGGCGATGACCGGGCTGGTCCCGGCCTTTGCCCGTGCACAGGAGGCCGTGGCCGCCGCGCCGGTCGTTCCCGTCACCACGACCGCGATGCCCGCCGCCGCCGCCGTTGCGCCGGTGCTGGGCACCCCCGGGATCGGCCAGCCCGGTACCGGCTGGAACCTGCAGGAAGCGATGACGCCGATCGCGGTCGAAGCGCGCCACATGGCGACGACGATCCTCGATCCGCTGATGCTCGCGGTCTGTGTCGTCGTCTTCGCGCTGCTCGGTTACACGCTGTTCCGCTTCCGCGCCGCGCGCAATCCGGTCGCGTCGCGGACGTCGCACAACACCGTCGTCGAGGTGATCTGGACGGTCGTGCCGGTGCTGATCCTCGTCTGGATCGCGGTGCCGTCGTTCCGCCTCCTCGCCAACCAATATTCGCCGCCGAAGGCCGGGCTGACGATCAAGGCGACCGGCCACCAGTGGTATTGGGAGTATGAATATCCCGACCAGGGCGGCTTCAGCTTCGACTCGATCATCCTGTCGGACGCCGACGCGATCAAGAAGGGCGACCCGGCCAAGCTCGGCGTCGACAATCGCGTCGTCGTCCCCGTCGGCACCACGGTTCGCGTCCTGACCACCGCCGCCGACGTCATCCACGCCTGGGCGATGCCGTCGTTCTGGGTGCAGATGGACGCCGTCCCCGGGCGGATCAACGAGACGTGGTTCAAGGTCGACCGGCCCGGCGTCTATTACGGCCAGTGCTTCCAGCTCTGCGGCACCAAGCACGCCTTCATGCCGATCGCGGTTGAGGTCGTGTCGAAGGAGCGGTTCGCGCAGTGGGTCGCGGCGAAGCAGAAGGAAAACGGCATCGCCGCTCCGGGTGCCACGCCTGCCGCTGCAAACGCTCCCGCCGAAGCGGCGACCGCTGTCACCCCCGCGATCCCGACCGAGACCGCTCCCGCCGCGCCCGTCGCGCCGGCCCCGA
>NZ_CAXTII010000145.1:0-2270 GCF_964244235.1 uncultured Sphingomonas sp. | reverse complement strand
TCAAGCCGCCGCACGCAGAGCCCACATCAAGACTAGAACGCAACTGTAATGCTAGCATTACAGTCTATGACCACGCGACCATTGCCCGCCGAGCTATGCCCTCGAGTTCGACACGCGAAGCACCATCGCGCGCAAGCGTCGACATTCCCTGCGCAACCGCGAATACCAGATCGGACAGGGCCGTCGCGTCCGTGTCCGCCGGTAGCATGCCGGCCTCGACATCCTCCTCGATCCGGCGGCGAAGCGCTTGCCGTCCCTGGGCGCGGATACCCGTCACCGCCGCCCGCGTATCCGCGTGAGCGTCCGACCCGCTCGCCGTCGAACTGGCGAGCAGGCAGCCGGGCGGGGTCGCCTCGCCGGTGTAAAGAGTCGCGCAGGCCATCAGCATGGCGGACGCCGCCGCCCGGGCGCTTTCCGCTTCGGCGATGGCTCGTACCCGATCCTCGTCGCTACCGGCGTACAGCGCCACCACTTCCAGGAATAACGACTTTTTGTCCCCGAACGCGGCGTAGAGGCTGGGCGCGCTGATGCCCATCGCGGCGGTCAGGTCGACCACCGAGGTGGTCTCGTAGCCGTTCTTCCAGAACGCCAGCATCGCTTCGTGCAGCACCGTCTCGCGCTTGAATGACAAGGGGCGCCCCATTTTTCGGCTCGCGGACATGATCGATGGCTTTTCCAAATCGGTCATTATGAATGTGTTGACACGAAGGTGCAACGGCCGGTAGCGATTTCCCTATCGATCGTTATGAAAAGGACAGAAGGATGGCTCAGCAATCATATCGAGTAGGGATCGTCGGGGCGGATGCCAAAGCGAGCTGGGCTTCGGTGTCGCATATCCCCGCTATCAAGGGCCTGGCGAATCTAGAACTGGCGGCCATCGCCACCCGCCGCGAGGAAAGCGCGAAAGAGGCGGCCGAGACGTTTGGCGCTGGCCGCTGGTTCGCGGATCCTTATGCGATGATCCGCGACGATGGGATCGATATCGTCACCATTGCGGTCAAGGTGCCCGATCACCGCGATCTCGTCCTCGCCGCGCTGGACGCCGGCAAGGCGGTTTATTGCGAAGCGCCACTCGGCCGCTCGATCGACGAGACAGCGATGCTGGCGTCGGGGGTCGGCACGCACCACGTCGCGATCGGCTTGCAGAGCCGCCTCAACCCCTCCGTCCGCCGCGCGGGGGAGATGATCGTTCGGGGAGCGATCGGCAGACCGCTTTACGCTCGGATCGTCTCCACCTCGACGGGCTTCGGCCCGGTCACCGCCTCGCCCTATCTCTATTTCGAGCAAGTGTCGTCGGGCGCCAATCTGTTGACGATCACGACGGCGCATACGCTCGACATGGTTGAGGCGGTACTCGGCGGTATCGGCGAGGTGGACGCGCGAACCGAGACGCTGTGGCCGACGCCGACCGTCGCCGACACCGGCGGGACGGTGACGCGAGAGGTCGCCGACTTCGTCGACGTGATCGGCAAGACGGCGTCGGGCACGACTTTCTCGGCGCAGATGATGGGCGGCGTCGCGCCTGAAGATGCGCGCTTCGAGTTCGAGGTGCGGGGCAGCGATGGCTGGATGATGCTGGCGGGTGGTCATCCCTATGGCGTTCAGGCTGGCGACCTCGCGCTGACGTCGAGCGCCTCGTTTGAAGCGCCGGACGCAGCTTCAGTCACCGGCGGCTTGCTCAACGCGGCGCTGAACGTTGGCGAGGTCTATGCGAGCCTCGCCCGCGACATTGACTCGGGAGCGCATCATACGCCAGATTTCGCCCACGGCCTGTCCAACTTGCGCCTGATCAACGCTGTGGCACTCGCGGCACAGTCGGGTACACGGCAGACCGTCCATCGCGGCTGAGCGATCGCCGATGCACCCCGCGGGAGCCCTGTCCGCGATGGTGAGAGTGACGGCGGCACCCCAACCCCCGCCATGAGCACCCCATGATTTCGCCGTAGTCGAGCCATCACATCAGCTCGATCCAGGCGTCTGCGATGCCGGGGATGCCCCATCCCGTCTCGGCCGGCCTGTCCGAGAAACCACAGCCGGGCAAAGCCGGCAGCACGAGGTGGAGCGCGTCCTCGCGCCGGCCGCCGTGCGCGACGGGATCGGTGAGGGGGGTCCGACGACCTTGTTGAACTCGACCGCCGAGCCCGGCCAGCCGTGCGTCATCATGACGGGCAGCGCGTCGGGCTCGGGCGAGCGAATATTGGAAAAGGCGATTACTATCGTATCCATCCGGCGGGGGCCGCCTTGTCGAGCAGGCGAAGGACCGGTCTTAA
>NZ_CAXTII010000144.1:0-2376 GCF_964244235.1 uncultured Sphingomonas sp. | reverse complement strand
GGAGATCGCCGTGATCACACCGGCGAAGCTACACCACGCCGTGGGGCACGATCAAGCGGACGGGCGCTTAGCAGTTCAGAAATCGCAGGCCAACCGCAACTACGTCGCCGAGGTCGTGGACTACATGACGGCTTAGCAGTTCAGAAATCGCAGGCCAACCGCAACGCTGGCAACCTTCGCCAAGCACCCGCCCCGGCTTAGCAGTTCAGAAATCGCAGGCCAACCGCAACAAGAGGTCGTTGCACCGCTGATCGAGGTCGGGCTTAGCAGTTCAGAAATCGCAGGCCAACCGCAACAACCGGCGCGTATCAGCCGCCGGCTTTCACCACCAGCACGTGGAAGCTGCCGGTCTGCGCCACGGGGCGACCGCCGGTCGTCACCGGTGGCGAGAAGCGTGCGGTCGGCAAGTAGAGCGTGCCGGTACGCGGATCGATGGCGCCGGTCCGCGCGCCCGGTTCGGTCGGGATCGTCGCGACCACCGTCGGAATCGCAGACGCCAGCGCGATCATCGTCAGCGAACCGCTCCTGCCGCACGGGATGAACGCCAGCCGCGCGCGGGCATCCAGGATCACCGCGTCCGCGCCCCGGCCGATGTCCAGCAACGCCACCTCACGCCGCGTGTCCGCGTCGATGACGGCCGCCTTCGCGTTCGCGCACGCGCTGATCAGCAGGTGGCGGCGCGCGTCATAGGCAAGGCCCGCCGGCCCCTCGCAGCCCGGCAGCGGGATCGCGGGGCCGACCGCACCCGTCGCCAGGTTCGCGGTCTCGATCTCGTTCGCATCCTCGTTGTTGACGAACAGCGTGTCGCCGGGACCCGCCTGGCCGAATTCGAGACCCGGCTTCAGCGCGATCGTCCGCACGACCTTGCGCGTCGGGACGTCGATGACCGACACCGTGCCGCTTTTCGCGTTCATGATGGCGGCGCGGCGATGCGTCGCATCGTAAAAGGCGGCATCCGGATTGTGGCCGACATCGATACGGCTCGCTTCGCGCCCGTCGGCGGGGTCCATCAGCCGCACGCTGTCGTCGCCGCCGCTCGTCACGAGCAGCAGATTCTGATCGGGCATCGGGACGACCGCATGGCCGCGCACGACGGTGCCGATCGATCGCACGGCCAAGGGATGTGCAGGATCGATCACGGTGACGCCGGTGCGGCGCGCGACATAGATCTGGCCCGTCGTCGCGTCGACGCTGGCATAGTCCCAGCCGCCATCGGGACCCGCGATCGAACCCGTCACCGCGTAACGAGGTGCCGGCGTCGGCGCGGTACCGATCAGCGTCAAGCTGGCGGCGGCGAGGAGGGTGCGGGTAAAGAAACGGATCATCGGATATCCTCGTGTTCGCCGCAACATACCCCAACCCGCCTCGCGGAACAGCCGCCCACCGCGGCATTGCGACGAATCAATTTGACTGCTATCAACGGCCAACCGGTCATCGTCCATAGGGCGGCCCTTCGTCTAGGACCATCGGCATCAAGCGTGGAGCCATCATAGCCGCGGCGCTGCTGTTCCCGCTGGGCGGGTGCCGCACGCCGCCGATGCTGCCTGCCGCCACGCACGGGTTCACCCAGATACCGACGTCGCTGCCGGGGCGGCGTGCGATGATGGTACGAACGATCCGCTCCGATATCCTGGCATCGGCGCCCACGGTCGATATCGCCGAACTCGACCGCGTCCTCTCCGTAGTCGGGGATATCAGGCGCGAAGACTTCATCGCAAAAGAGGCCCGATCGCTGGCCTATATCGACGCTCCCCTCAATATCGAGTTCGGTCAGACAATCTCCGATCCTTATATTGTCGCCGTCATGACGGTCGCCGCGCATGTCCCTGCCGGTGGCATCGTGCTCGATATCGGTACCGGGTCGGGCTACCAGGCGGCGGTGCTGTCGCGGCTGGTGCGACGGGTTGTTTCGATCGAGATCGTACCCGAACTGGCACGCGCGGCGGCGCGGCGGCTGCGACGGCAGGGCTATCGCAACGTCGATGTCCGCGCGGGCGACGGGTTCGCGGGGTCGCCGGCGGACCGTTCAATGCGGTGATCGTCGCCGCCGGAGCGGCGGCCGTGCCGACGCCGCTGCTCGACCAGCTGAAGCCCGGCGGCCGCCTCGTCATGCCGATCGGACCAAGCACGTTCCAGGAACAGATCGTCGTCATCACCAAACGTACCGATGGCCGCGTCGATCGGTGTTCGCTGGGACGGGCGAGCTTCGTGCCGCTGACCGGTGCCGGCAAGACTCCGGTCGGGACGCATGGCCTCTACGACCGGACGATCCCGCTCTGCTATGGTGCCCCGGTCACCGGCTGAGATCGCGCGCGCGACCCGCCGCCGAACGTCAGCACGAGGATCGGCAGCATCGTCAGCACCATCGGCGCACCG
>NZ_CAXTII010000143.1:0-2515 GCF_964244235.1 uncultured Sphingomonas sp. | reverse complement strand
TCGCGGACTGCCAGGAGCGCGACCCGAGCAAGTGCGAGATCTTCATCGTCGAGGGCGACAGCGCCGGCGGGTCGGCGAAACAGGGGCGCGACCGCAAGTTCCAGGCGATCCTGCCGTTGAAGGGCAAGATCCTGAACGTCGAGCGCGCGCGGTTCGACCGCATGCTGGGGAGTGCCGAGATCGGCACTCTGATTACGGCGTTGGGCACCGGGATCGGCCGGGGCGAGCCGGAACAGGGCGGCTTCGACGTGCGCAAGCTGCGGTATCACCGCATCAACATCATGACGGATGCCGATGTCGACGGCAGCCATATCCGCACGTTGCTGCTGACGTTCTTCTTCCGTCAAATGCCGGAGTTGATCGAACGCGGCCATCTGTATATCGCGCAGCCGCCGTTGTATCGGGCGAAGCGCGGCAACGACGAACGTTACTTGAAGAACGACCAGGCGCTGGAGGACTTCCTGCTGGACAAGGCGCTGGCCGAGGCCCGGCTGGTCTATGCCGATGGCCGCGTGTTCCAGGGCGACGAGATGGCGGGCGAACTCGCCTGGCTGCGCGAGGCGGCGGGCAACCTGCGCCGGCTCGCGACCTCGGTGCCGACCTGGCTGCTGGAGCAGGCCGCGATCGTGGGCGCACTGACGTCCGACGCGGCGCGGACCATGGCGGTCAGCAACGACCTGGTGCAGCGGCTGAACGCGGTGTCGCTGGTGAACGAACGTACTTGGAAGGTTTCGGCGGACGACCGCGGCCTGCATCTGGCGCGCATCGTCCGCGGGGTCGCCGAGCGGTATAGCGTGGATAGCGGCAGCCTGCGCAGCGTCGAGGCGCGGTGGCTGGCGGAGCGAACTGAGGCGCTGGCGAGCCGTTTCAGCGAGCCGGCGACGTTGGCGCTGGACCGGGCGGAGATCCAGGTTTCCGGTCCCGCCACGGCGTTCGACCGTATCCTGGCGCAGGGCCGCAAGGGCCTGGCGATCCAGCGCTTCAAGGGCCTGGGCGAGATGAACCCCGATCAGCTCTGGAAGACTACGCTGGATCCGAATGTCCGGACTCTGTTGCAGGTGCGGGTCGGCGACGTGGAGGACGCGGCGCAGGTGTTCTCGACGTTGATGGGCGACGTCGTGGAGCCGCGGCGCGATTTCATCGTTGGCAACGCGTTGAAGGTGGCGAATTTGGACGTTTAGCGCTCTCGGGACCGACCGTTCAACCGCGATTGAGCGGCGGTCCCCGACGGCGGCTAAAAGTGAAACGCCAACGGCGCGAAAAAGCCGATGGCGCCCATTCCCAAGCCGCCGACGCCAAGCGCAATCGACAAAAGCCCAAGCGTCGGCACCGCGGTTACGATCGAGGCCGACGCAATGACGATCGCGATCTCGAACAGTGCCGCCGAATATTCGTAAAAATGGTACTTTGCCATCGACAGGTCGCGCTCCTCTTCCGAGTGCCTTGCGCGCTGGGTCAATTCCTTGCGGCCCTCGCCGGTGCCGGGTTCGCTCTCCCACTTGGCTGCGGTGTCCAGCCACAATTTCTGCTGCGCTTCGATCGCTGCCCGGGCCGCCGGGTCGGCCGTGGTCGCCTTCTGCAGCTCGGCCTGCTCCGCCGCCGTCCGCACCGCAGTCTGCCGGATCGTGCGAGCCTGGAAGAACGCCCAAAGGTTCGACGCCTCGCCATTGCGGAGTATGACCTCGGTCTGCGAGCTCTTGGCGCCGGTGCCGACCAGGGCCAGGAACAACGCCAGGATCGCGATCAGCAGCGCGGTCCGCTTGTCGCCGCCGTGCTCGGCGTGCCCATGTTCCAACTGTGCGTGCTCGCCCATCGTCGCTTTGCCTCCAGCAAAGGCCGTCTTTGGCACGGATCGACGCCGCGGCAAACTCGTCGCCCCATCGGTCAAGCAGTGGACGCGCCAGCTACCCCGGCTTAGCATTTCGACCATGCCGATCGACGCCGAGGGCCTGTTGCGCTACCCGATCCCCGACGTGCGGCAGCGCCTCGCCGCATCGGACGCCATTCTGTATGCCCTGTCGATCGGGCTGGGGCAGGACCCGCTCGACACCAGGCAGCTCGATTTCGTCGACCATCATCGCGAGCTGCGTGCGCTGCCTTTCATGGCCGTCGTGCTCGGCCATCCCGGGTTCTGGCTGGCCGATCCGCGCACCGGGGTGAATGCGGTGCGCCTGATGCACGGCGAGCAGGGCATCGTCATCCACCGGCCATTCCCGATCGGCGACGAGATCATCGGACGCACCCGGGTGACTGGCCTCGTGGACAAAGGCCCCGGCCGCGGCGCGCTGCTGTATAGCGAAAAGCTCGTGCTCGACGCTGCCAATGAGACCCTGTTGGCCACGACCACCAGCACGACCTTTCTGCGCGGCGACGGCGGGTTCGGCGGCCCGTCCGGCCCCGTACGCCCGCCCCACCCGATGCCCGGCACCGCCCCGGACCACGTCGTCGACCTGCCGACCCGGCCCGAGCAGGCGCTGCTGTATCGGCTGAACGGCGACGACAACCCGCTGCACGC
>NZ_CAXTII010000142.1:0-2548 GCF_964244235.1 uncultured Sphingomonas sp. | reverse complement strand
CTCATGCGGCGTGGTCGAGGGGCCGCTCCACGTAGGTTTGCGCTTGCGGCCCGCCCCCTCGGCCACCTGCGCTTCCAATCCTCCCCGCGCGCGGGGAGGATTGTTTGCAGCCGCGCCCCGCGCTATCGCGCTCCCCGATGCAGGTGCCACCCGAAACCATCCGAGTCACCCAGCCCCGCGTCGCGTGCGACGGGGCGAGCGATATCCCCGGCGGCGCCGCGCTCGGCCATCCGCGGGTGTGGTTGCAGATCAGCGAGTCCGGCTATGTCGATTGCGGCTATTGCGATCGGCGTTTCATCCTGACGGGTGGCCCGGCCGATGGCGCGGATCAGTCGGCACTCGAAGATCACGGGGATGGTGCAGGACGATAGGTCCCCCCTCGACTACGCTCGGGGCAGGCCTATATCCGTCGGTATGACCATCCCGACAGATCCCCGCCAGTTCCTCTACCGCCACGCGCTCGATCCGGAGCAGGCGCAGGCATTGACCGCGAAGGCGCTCGCCGATGCGGACGACGGCGAACTCTACCTCCAATATCGCCGCAGCGAGGCGTTCGGGTTCGACGACGGACGGCTGAAGACCGCGAGCTACGATACGCAAGGCGGCTTCGGCCTGCGTGCGGTTTCGGGCGAGACGACCGCGTTCGCGCACGCCAATGAACTATCCCCCGCCGCGATCCGCCGCGCCGCGGAGACGATGGCGCTGATCGAGCCCGGCAAGGCCGCGAAGGCATCGCCGCCCGCACGCACGAACCGCCACCTCTATACCGACGCCGATCCGCTCGACCTCGTGCCCTTCGCGGACAAGGTGAACCTCTGCCAGACGATCGACGCCGCGGCGCGCGCGCGCGATCCCCGCGTCGCGCAGGTTTCGGTGTCGCTGTCGGGCAGCTGGGCGGTGGTCGAGATCGTCCGCGCCGACGGCTTCGTCGCGACCGACGTCCGCCCGCTGGTGCGTCTGAACGTATCGATCGTCGCCGAGCGGAACGGCCGTCGCGAGACGGGCAGCTACGGCATCGGCGGCCGCTACCTCTACGACGACCTGTTCGCGCCCGAGACATGGAACCGCGCGATCGACGAGGCGCTGGCGCAGGCGCTGACCAACCTCGACGCAGTCGCGGCGCCCGCGGGCGAAATGACCGTGCTGCTCGGCAATGGCTGGCCGGGCATCCTGCTGCACGAGGCGATCGGCCACGGGCTGGAAGGCGATTTCAACCGCAAGGGGACCAGCGCCTTTTCGGGCCGGATCGGCGAACGGGTTGCCGCGCCGGGCGTTACCGTGATCGACGACGGCAGCCTTGCCGACAAGCGCGGTTCGTTGACGATCGACGATGAGGGCACGCCGACGCAGGAGAACATCCTGATCGAGGACGGTATCCTGAAGGGCTATATCCACGACCGGCTGAACGCGCGGCTGATGGGCGTCGCCCCCACCGGCAACGGCCGGCGCGAGAGTTTCCAGCATGCGCCGATGCCGCGGATGACCAACACCTTCATGAAGGCCGGGCAGGACGATCCCGCCGAGCTGCTGAGCCGCGTCAAGAAGGGCATCTTCGCCAAGGCGTTCGGCGGCGGGCAGGTCGACATCGTATCGGGCAAGTTCGTGTTCAGCTGCACCGAGGCGTATCTGATCGAGGACGGCAAGCTGGGCGCGCCGATCAAGGGTGCTACGCTGATCGGCGACGGGCCAAGTTCGCTGACGAAGGTGCGCGGGATCGGGAACGATTTCGCGCTGGACGAGGGCATCGGCGTGTGCGGGAAGGGCGGGCAGAGCGTCCCCGCCGGTGTCGGACAGCCGACACTGCTCGTGGACGGGCTGACGGTGGGCGGGACGGCGACGGGGTGAGGGTCAGACGCCTGTCAACATCATGTCGAAGGCACCGATGATCCGAAAATGCGCGTGCGCTAGATTGGTCACCTTCGTACGAAGGATTCGTACGCTGACTGCCGCGGCGAACTGTGTGACCATTACATAGGACCGGCCGTCAATCTCGAAGTCGGGATTGAGCCGTGTACGCTGCTCCGGCGACTGGTCCGCCGGTAGCAGCGGAGCCGTCAGACGGGTGGCGAGATGGGACAGTGCCTCGGACTGGCAGTCGAGCAGCAGGTTGCCCTCGCTCGTGCGGTACACATCGAACTGTGGCATTAGAACAAGCGGTACTTTTCCAGCGGTAGGCCATGCTCCTCAACCCAACGGTTCACCGACTCCGCCCATTCCCGATTCTCTTCGCGCCAGCGCCGATCACGTTCAACCTTCGTCGCGTTGCGCAGTGCCGCTTCGCTGATTTTGGACAGGTTGATACCAGCCTCACGCGCTGCCTCGACCACGCCGCTGTCGATCGACAGGTTGACAGATTTCCGCTTGCCGGATGCGATCGGATCATGCTTCATGCGCGTAGGTTATGCGCGCGCGCGATGCGCGTCAATCGGGAGCATCGCCGATGGAATTCTTCACCGCGCTGAACGACGACCACCGCGCGTTCATCACGAAACAGCCGATATTCTTCGTCGCGACCGCCGCAGAGGGTGCCCGGATCAATCTCAGTCCC
>NZ_CAXTII010000141.1:0-2772 GCF_964244235.1 uncultured Sphingomonas sp. | reverse complement strand
CAGTCCCAAGGGCCTCGACAGCTTCCGCGTGCTGGACGCGGGCCGTGTCGCCTATGTCGATCTTGGCGGTTCAGGAAACGAGACGCAGGCACATCTGGCGGCGGACGGGCGGATCACGGTCATGTTCTGCGCCTTCGACAATCCCTCGTCGATCCTTCGCCTCTACGGCCACGGCAGCGCGGTGCTGCCGCAGGACGAGGGGTTCGATGCGCTCGCCACGCATTTCCCGCGCCTGCCGGGCATCCGGCAGGTATTCGCGATCACGATCGACAGCGTCCAGGTCAGTTGCGGCTGGGGCGTGCCGCGGATGACATTGGATCGATCGCGCGACACGCTGACCAAATTCCATGCCCGACAGATACCCGAGGAACGGCTGGCGAAGATCGCCGGCAGGACCAAGAGTATCGACGGGCTGCCGGTACGCGTCCAGACGCGGATCCCTGCGGCGTGACCGCCCGCCCATGACCATCGTCGAACTTGGCCGCTTCAGCCGCAACGAAGCGCATATCCTGATCGGTCGTCTGGACAGCGAAGGCATCACTGCCATCGCCTTCGACGGCGAGACGTCGATCGGCGACGGCAGCTATCTGTTGATCCCGGTGCGTGTGATGGTCGATGAGGACGACTTACCGGCGGCGAAGGCGATCGTTGCGGATGCTGCCTGATTTTCGGGCAATGGCTGCAAGCCTGCCCGAAAAGCGATCGACGCGCTGTACGGCTCAACGACCGTCCCCCACCATATCCACGTCCCCGCCCGCTGGCACGATGATTGCGAAGATGCAACGGGGCAAAGGGAGGGTGTGCGTGAAGCTGGTCATCGCGATCATCAAACCGTTCAAGCTCGACGAGGTGCGCGAAGCGCTCACCGCGCTCGGCGTGGCGGGGATGACGGTCACCGAAGTCAAGGGATTCGGCCGACAGAAGGGTCAGACCGAGATCTACCGCGGCGCGGAATACAGCACCAACATGGTGCCGAAGATCAAGATCGAGGTCGTCTGCGCGACCGATCTGGCGTCACGCGTCGTCGAGACGATGCAGGCCGCGGCGAACACCGGGGCGATCGGCGACGGCAAGATCTTCGTGCTCGATGTCGGCCAGGCGGTGCGGATCCGCACCGGGGAGACCGACGATGCCGCGCTTTGACAGGGGGAACGGAATGAAATCGACGAGACTGACGCTGGGCGTCGGTGCCGCCGCAATTGCCGTGCTCCTCGCGCATCCGGCGTTCGCACAAGGTGCCGCGGCTGCGGTCGCCGCAAGCCCGATCCCGAAGGCGACCATCGACAAGGGCGACACCGCGTGGATGCTGGTCTCCTCGCTGCTGGTGCTGATGATGTCGGTGCCGGGGCTGGCCTTGTTCTATGGCGGGCTCGTGCGGACGAAGAACATGCTGTCGGTGCTGACGCAGGTCCTGATGATCGTGTGCATGGTTGCGGTGATGTGGGTCACCTTCGGCTATTCGCTCGCGTTCACCGGGCACAATGCCTTCTGGGGCGGGTTGTCGAAGGCGTTGCTGATGGGTGTCGATGCGAACAGCCAGGCAGCGACCTTCTCGAACGGCGTCTACATCCCCGAATATGCGTATATCTGTTTCCAGATGACCTTTGCGTGCATCACGCCCGCCTTGTTCATCGGATCGATCGCGGAGCGCGTGCGGTTCTCGCCGCTGATGCTCTTCACCGCCTTGTGGGTGATATTCGTCTATTTCCCGATCGCGCACATGGTCTGGTATTGGGGCGGACCCGATGCGGTCGCGGCGGCGGCGCTGAAGGGCGCGGCCGCGCTGGACCTGCAGAATGCGGATGCGGGCTGGCTGTACCAGAAGGGCGCGCTCGATTTTGCGGGCGGCACCGTCGTCCATATCAATGCGGGCATCACGGGGCTCATCATGTGCATCATGCTTGGCAAGCGATCGGGCTATCCCAGGGAGCCGATGCCGCCGCATTCGCTGACCATGACGATGATCGGCGCATCGTTGCTTTGGGTCGGCTGGTTCGGCTTCAACGCCGGGTCCAACCTCGAATCGAACGGGGTGACCGCGGTCGCGTTCATCAACACCTTCGTCGCGACCGCCGCGGCGGGGCTGTCGTGGCTGCTGGTCGAGCAGGTCGTTCGCGGCAAGCCGTCGCTGCTTGGCGCGGCATCGGGGGTCGTCGCCGGGCTGGTCGCGGTGACGCCGGCATCGGGCTATGCCGGGCCGATGGGGTCGGTCGTGCTCGGGCTGATGGTCTCGCCGATCTGCTTCTTCTTCGTCAGCAAGGTGAAATCCCATTTCGACTATGACGACAGCCTCGACGTGTTCGGGGTGCACTGCATCGGCGGCATCACCGGCGCGATCATGACGGGTATCCTCGACGCGCCGTATCTGGGTGGCCAGGGTGTCGCGGATTATGCGGCCAAGCCGGGTGCGATGGTCGCCGGGACCTATCATATGCCGGCGCAGCTATGGATCCAGTGCCAGGCGGTCATCGTGACGCTGGCCTGGTCGTCGATCGGTGCGACATTGCTGTTCCTGCTGGTCGACAAGACCTGGGGCATGCGGGCCGCGATCGACGCCGAGCAGGAAGGGCTCGACATCGCCGAACATGGCGAGCGCGCCTATCACCACTGAGTTCGGCACCATCGAGTTCGGGGGCGGATAACCTGCCCCACCGACGTTCCTCCTGCGGACGACCTGAGCCCGGTGCAGCGATGCACCGGGTTTTTTTAGGTATCGTAGCTCTAGGCTGTGGTGACGATTTAATTATTTGAGCCATAGCATGATGCTGGCGA
>NZ_CAXTII010000140.1:0-3027 GCF_964244235.1 uncultured Sphingomonas sp. | reverse complement strand
CGGGGTCGACCGGTTCATGAGCGAGTGCCGAAGCCTGACCAACTTCGTCGGCAACGCGGTCGCCGCGATCGTGGTGGCGCGCTGGGAGGGGCGGCTGGACCGCGCAAAGCTGGATGCGACGCTGGCCGGTTCGCGGTAAGAATACGCGTCGCACCGGCGAAGCGACGGCGAAACAACCCACCGGCAAGCATGTCTTGACCGGTGGTGGGAGGATGAATGACGTACGACCATATCATCGGCGGCGGCGGCTCCGCGGGCTGCACGCTGGCGGCGCGACTGACGGAGGACCCATCGGTTCGCGTCCTGCTGCTGGAGGCGGGGGTGCGAACACGGAAATGCTGGCGCGGATGCCGGCAGGCGTCGGCAGTCTGATCAAGGCGAAGAGCAAGCATAACTGCGGCTTCCGACCGAGCCGGAACCCCATCTGAACGACCGTCGGCTATGGTGGCCGCGCGGACGGGGGCTTGGCGGCAGTTCGGCGATCAACGGCATGATCCATATGCGCGGGCATCCGCTCGATCATGACGAATGGCGGCAGACGGGGCTGGCGGGGTGGTCCTTCGCGGATGTCCTGCCTATTTCCGCCGGCCGGAAGGGCATCATCGCGGCGGCGACCTTCAAGGCAGCGACGGGCCGCTGACGATATCGCCCGGCGAAAGCGGCAGCCCGTTCGACGCGGCGATGATCATGATTGCGGAGAAGGCGATCAGGGGTAGAACGGCGGCGGGGTAGCTGGGTAACCATCGTCCGCCTGCTCGTCGCCCCGGCCTCGAGCCGGGGTGACGATGGGTATGGCTCTTTAATGCTGCATCCGCTGCATCATCCCGGGCGACATCGGATCGTGGTTCAGATGCGCCATGATCCACAATGACCCGATCATCACCAACGCCACGATCAGCACGCCGAACGCCAGCGCCAGGACGTTATTGGTGTTGTCCGACCCTGTCGTGATGTGGAGGAAGAACACCAGATGCACCCCCATCTGGCCTACCGCCAGCGCCATCAGCGCAACCGGGATACCCGGGCCGTAGATCAGCCCGCTGCCCGCGACGTAGAAGCTAGCGCCCGTCAGCAGCGCTGCCACGACCAGCCCCACGACATAACCGCGGATGCCCGACAGCAATTCACCCTCGCCGGTTTCCTGCCCGGGGGCGGAATCGGCGACTTCGGTGTCGGAATCGACCGGATGATCCATCATCCCGCTCCCATCAGATAGACGATCGTGAATACCGCGATCCAGATAATGTCCAGTGCGTGCCAGAACAGGCTGAAGCACAATATCCGGCGGACGATGGCGTCCTGGAAACCCTTGGCCTGAACCTGAGCCATCATCGTCGTCAGCCACAGCATCCCGATCGTGACGTGCAGTCCGTGACAGCCGACGAGTGCGAAGAAGGCCGACAGGAAGGCGCTTCGATCGGGGCCTGCGCCGCGCGCGATCAGACCGGTGAATTCATGGATTTCCAGGCCGAGAAAGCCGGCACCGAACACCGCGGTTACCGCCATCGCGATCTGGAACCACCACCTGTTCCTTGCCGCCATCGCGATACCCGCCATGCCGCACGCAAAGCTGCTGGCGAGGAGCAGCGTGGTTTCCAGCGCGACGGTCGGCAGCTCGAACAGCTCGCGCCCGCCGGGCCCGCCAGCGGTATTGCCGACGAGCACCGCATATCCCGCGAAGAAGGCGGAGAACATGATGAAGTCGGACAGCAGGAAGATCCAGAACCCATAGGACACCGCGATCCGCTTCGGTGCCGGCCCCTGCTCGCTGATCGGGATTTCGCCGCGGCCGAACTGGTGCGGATCGGCAGGTCGCTTCGCTGCCGCGGTCATGCCACCGCCTCTTCGGGAATATCGAGCATCTGCGCCTTCGCACGGCGACGGTCGCGATCGGCGCGTTCCAGATCGGCGGCGCGGATCTCGTATTCGGCTTCGTCGCGCCAGGCGAAGAGGACGAACGTCGCCCACGCGCCGAGCAAACCGAGAATGACCAGCCACCAGATGTGCCAGATCAGCGCAAACCCCGTGATCGTCGCGAAGAATGCGCTGACGAAGCCGGTCGGTGAATTGTGCGGCATATGGATGTCCGCATAATCGGGCAAATTGCTGAGCTTGCGGTCCTCGCGCGCAGCGGACTTCACGCGCCAATAGGCTTCTTCACCGCGCACGTCGGGAAGCACCGCGTAATTGAACGGCGGCGGCGGCGATGTCGTGGCCCATTCGAGCGTCCGGCCGTCCCATGGATCGCCAGTCTGGTCGATCAGCTGTGCACGATCGCGGATGCTGACATACAGCTGGATGATCTGACAGCCGATACCGATCGCGATCAGCAGCGCGCCGACGCCCGCGACCAGCAGCCAGGGCTGCCAGCCGGGTACGTCGTAATGCTGCATCCGCCGGGTCATTCCCTCGAGCCCCAGCACGTAGAGCGGCATGAACGCCACGTAGAAGCCGGTGATCCAGAACCAGAAAGCCGCCTTGCCCCAGCGTTCGTCCAGCCTGAACCCGAACGCCTTGGGGAACCAGTAGGTGTAGCCCGCAAAACCGCCGAACAGCACGCCGCCGATGATGACGTTGTGGAAATGCGCGACCAGGAACAGCGAATTGTGCAGCACGAAATCCGCGGGCGGCACCGCCAGCAGCACGCCCGTCATGCCGCCGATCACGAACGTCACCATGAATCCGATCGCCCACAGCATCGGCGAAGTGAAGCGGATGCGCCCGCCATACATCGTGAACAGCCAGTTGAAGACCTTCACCCCGGTCGGCACCGCGATGATCATCGTCGTGACACCGAAGAACCCGTTGACGTCCGCGCCCGCCCCCATCGTGAAGAAATGGTGAAGCCAGACCATGAAGGCGAGGATGCAGATCGCCATCGTCGCCATGATCATCGAGCGATACCCGAACAGCGGCTTGCCCGAAAAGGTCGCGATGACTTCGCTGAAGATGCCGAACGCCGGCAGGATCAGGATATAGACTTCGGGATGCCCCCAGGCCCAGATGAGGTTAACGAACATCATCTGG
>NZ_CAXTII010000139.1:0-3088 GCF_964244235.1 uncultured Sphingomonas sp. | reverse complement strand
GTCATGGACAAGATATTCCTTGCCCTCCTGCCGCAATTTGCCCGCATCGCGTGCACCGGCCTCACCGCCAAGCGCGACATAGTCGGCATAGGCGATCGTTTCCGCGCGGATGAAGCCGCGTTCGAAATCGGTGTGGATCTCGCCCGCCGCCTGCGGGGCCTTCGCGCCGTTATGGACGGTCCAGGCTCGCGCTTCCTTGGGACCGACGGTGAAGAAGGTCAGCAGGTGGAGCAGCTTGTAGCCCGCAGTGATGACGCGGGCGAGGCCGGTCTCCGCCAGCCCCAGTTCGGTCAGGAATTCCCCGCGATCCTCCGCGGGCATCGTCGCGATCTCCGCTTCGATCGCGGCGGAGACGACGACCGCCTCGGCACCCGCCGACTTCGCTTTCTCGAACACGCGCGCGCTGTGTGCGTTGCCGTCGGCGGCGTCGCTTTCATCGACATTGCAGACGTACAGGACGGGCTTGGCGGTCAGCAGCTGCGCCTGCGCGAATACCCGCGCCTCCTCCTCGTCGCGCGGTTGCGTCAGCCGCGCGGGCTTTCCTTGCCTTAGCAGGTCCAGCGCCTGGCCAAGGACCGCCGCCGCGATCTTCGCCTCCTTGTCGCCCTGCGTCGCCTTCTTGGCGAGCGCGGGGACGCGTTTCTCCAGGCTGTCGAGATCGGACAGCATCAGTTCCGTTTCCACGGTCTCCGCATCTGCGACGGGATCGACCTTGCCCTCGACGTGCGTGACGTCGCCGTCCTCGAAACAGCGAAGCACATGAACGATCGCATCGACTTCGCGGATGTTGCCCAGGAATTGGTTGCCCAGGCCCTCGCCCTTGGACGCGCCGCGGACGAGCCCGGCGATGTCGACGAACGCCAATTGGGTTTCGACGATCTTGGCCGAATGCGCGATCTTCGCCAGCGCATCGAGCCGCTTGTCGGGAACGCCGACATTGCCCACGTTCGGTTCGATCGTGCAGAACGGATAATTCGCTGCCTGTGCCGCGGCCGTCTGCGTCAGCGCGTTGAAGAGGGTGGACTTGCCGACGTTGGGCAGGCCCACGATGCCGCAGCGGAAACCCATGGATATGTCCTGTCTGACTGGAATGTGCAGCCGATGGCGTGCAATCGATGCCAGTGCTTTAGCGAGTGGGGGCGATTTGCTCAACGTCCCCGTCACCCCGGACTTGGTCCGGGTCCATCGTGCCGCGAGACAAGACGCGTTTGGAGGCGCGGTACGATGGATGCCGGGCCAAGCCCGGCATGACGGAACGGGGGTAGCGGTTCGAGTCCGCTCTATCGCGCCAGCAACACCCGCGCCTGACCGGCGATCTGCGCCAGCATCGCGGCATTCGGTGTCGCGGCGTGGCGGGCGCGGTCGATGACAGCCTTGAACTGCGCGACCCGCGCCGCATTAGCCAACAGCCACGCATCCACCGACGCCTGCGGTTCGCTGCCACCGACGCGCGCCAGGAAATCCAGCCGCAATTGCTGGAAATCGCGCGCCAGCCCGGCGATCAGCAGCCGCTCCCAAGGGTCGCTCGGCGATAGCCGCGCCGCCGTCGACTGCGCCCAATCCAGGCCGAGCGCCTGCCCCAGATGCGTGAAGGCGCGGGTCAGTACCGCCTCGTCGATCCGTAGCCGTTCGCCGAGCGCGGCCAGGCCGACCGCGCCGTCGAGTGTGAACAGCCGCACCACGCGCTGCGCAAGGTCGGCTGGTGCCCCCGTGGCCGTAAGCGTGGCGGCAATCGCATTGCCCTGTGTACGTGCCTCGTCGAGCAGCAGCGTCGGGATCTGCCGATCGAGCGCGGCGATGCCGTTCGCCAGCCGCGCGAGCACGCTGCCAGGATCGGTGCCCGGCGCGCTGACCCGCAGCAGGTCGGCGATGTGCGACCGCGCCGCGACCGCGGTCTCGTCGAACAGCGCGATCCGGGCCGCCTCAGGCATCGCCGCGGTCTCGATGTCCGTCCACAGCGCATCCAGCCCAAGCAGACGTTCGGCGACGACGAACATCGCCGCGATGTCGACCATCGCAGCACCTTCCTCCTCCGCCAGTTCGAACGGGTAGAGAATACCCATCCGGTTGACGATCCGGTTGGCCAGCTTCGTCGCGACGATTTCGCCGCGCAGCCGATGTTCATCGATCGCGGTCGTGTATCGTTCGCGCATCGCGGTCGGGAAGGCGGCGTGGAGGTCGGGCTTCAGCGCGTCGTCGCCACCCAGCGTCCCGTGCTCGATCGCGTCCTGCAGCGCGAGCTTCGCGGTCGCGAGCAGCACCGCGAGTTCGGGCCGGGTCAGCCCGCGCCCGTCCTGTCCGCGCCGCATCAGTTCGTCGTTGCTCGCCAATCCCTCGACCGCGCGGTCGAGCCTGCCGGTTTCCTCGAACATCTCGATCACACGGACATAGCTCGGAATCGCGGCCGGGCCGTCCTGCTCCGCGATCGACAGCGCCAGCGTCTGAAGCCGGTTGTCCTCCAGCACGAGGTGCGCGACATCGTCGGTCATCTGGGTCAGCAGCGTGTTGCGCGCATCGAAGGGCAGGCGGCCTTCGTTCATCTCGCGGTTCAGCGCGATCTTGATGTTGACCTCGTTGTCCGAACAATCGACGCCTGCCGAATTGTCGATGAAATCGGTGTTGATCCGCCCGCCGCGGAGCGAAAATGCGATACGCGCGGCCTGGGTCACGCCCAGATTCGCACCCTCGCCGATCGCGGTCACGCGCAAATCCTCCGCATCGATGCGCAACCGGTCGTTGGCGGGATCGCCGACCGCGACATTGGCTTCGGACGCCGCCTTCACATAGGTGCCGATGCCGCCGAACCACAGCAGGTCTGCGGGAGCCTTCAGGATCGCGGCGATCAGCGCGGCGGGTTCCAGCGTGTCGGCGGTGATGCCGAGGATCGCGCGGATTTCCCGCGAGAGCGGTATCGTCTTGTCGGTTCGCGCGAACACGCCGCCACCCCTCGAGATCAGCGACCCGTCGTAATCCGCCCAGCTCGAACGCGGCAGCGCGAACATCCGCTCGCGCTCGGACCAGCTGGCGGCGGGGTCGGGGTCGGGATCGAGGAAGATGTGGCGGTGGTCGAACGCGGCGACCAGTTTCA
>NZ_CAXTII010000138.1:0-3282 GCF_964244235.1 uncultured Sphingomonas sp. | reverse complement strand
GACGGCGTGATCTACCTCGGCGGCACTTCCCTGGGCGCCCTGCCCCGCCGAACGGCCGCGCGGGTCGCCGACACCGTCACCCGCGAATGGGGCGAGGGGCTGATCCGCAGCTGGAATGACGCTGGCTGGATCGACGCGCCCGCCAGGATCGGCGCGAAGATCGCACGGCTGGTCGGCGCAGCGGCGGACGAGGTGATCGTCACCGACACCGTGTCGGTCAACGTCTTCAAGCTCGCCGCCGCGGCGCTTGCGCTGCGCCCCGGACGGCGCGTGATCGTCACCGAGGCGGGCAACTTCCCGACCGACGTCTATGTCCTTCAGGGGCTCGCCGCGCTGACCGGGGTCGAGCTGCGCGTCGTGGCGCCCGACGCGATCGCCGCCGCGCTCGACGAGACGGTCGCGCTGCTCCTCCTGACGCAGACGCATTACCGCAGCGGCGCGGTGCACGACATGGCCGCGCTGACCGCGGCGGCGCACGCGGCCGGCGCGCTCGCGTGCTGGGATCTCAGCCACAGCACCGGGGCGATCGTCGTCGATCTCGACGGCGCGAACGCCGATATGGCGGTTGGCTGCGGCTACAAATTCCTCAACGGCGGCCCGGGCGCGCCGGCATTCGTCCATGTCGCGCGCCGCCACCACGCCGGCTTGCGCCAGCCGCTGACCGGCTGGTTCGGCCACGCCGCGCCGTTCGCCTTCGAAGGCGACTATCGCCCCGACCCCGGCATCGGGCAAATGCTGTCGGGTACCCCCGGCATGCTCGGCATGGCCGCATTTGGCGCCGGCGTCGCGACCTTCGATGGGGTCGACATGGCGGCGGCGGCGGCGAAGTCGCGCGCGCTCGGTGACCTGCTGATCGACCTCGTCGAACAGCGCTGCCCCGACATCGGCATCGCCTCCCCGCGCGAGCGGCGCGGGGCGCATGTCAGCCTGCGCCACCCCGACGCCTACGCGATCTGCCAGGCGCTGATCGCCCGCGGCGTCATCGGCGACTTCCGCCCGCCCGACGTCCTCCGCCTCGGCCTGCCCGCGCTGTACGTCCGCTTTGCCGACGTCTGGGACGCGGTCGAATATCTGACGCGGGTCCTGGCGAGCGGGGAGTGGCGCGAGGAACGGTTCGCGGTGCGGCGGGCGGTGACGTAGGGTCGGCGTCAAGGACGATGTCCGAGGCCGGCCGAACTTAGAAAACGGCGGTGTCCAAATGACCCGCATGTTTCGCGCGGCGATCGTGCATCGCCGCATCGAATTCTTCCATGTAGGCCCGCCAACAGCCGCGGCCGTCACGCTTCGCCTGATAAAGCGCCACATCTGCTCGGCGCAGCATCTCGGCCTGGTCGGCGAGCCCGCAGCCGGGCAGCACGACACCGATCGAGGCACCGATCCGGACATCGTTACCCAAGGGCATCGATAGCTGCGCGGCCTCCTCGATGATCCGGGCACAGACCGCCCCGACGACCGAATTGTCGGACAATTCAGTCAGCAGGATGGCGAATTCGTCACCGCCGATTCGGGCGACAGTGTCGCTTGATCGCGTGATGTACGACAACCGATCGACAAAACCGCGAATAAGAGCGTCGCCGGTCGCATGCCCGTAATTGTCGTTCACTGCTTTGAAATTATCCAGATCGATGAATAACAGCGCGTTTTTGCCTGGATTTCTTGATACCGCTCGTTCGATCCGCTCCCAGAACAAGATGCGGTTCGGCAGGCCGGTGAGCGCGTCGTGGAGCGCCAGGTGTCGGCTGCGCGCTTCGGCCTCGCGGTAGGCGGTGACGTCGGTCATCACCGCAATGAGATGCGCGACCCCGCCGATGGTTATCCGCTGTTTGCGCGTGATCAGATAGCGCACCGATCCGCGGGCATCGGTCAGGCGTTCTTCGCGTTCGTCGATGGCCCCGCTCGCGAAAACCCGGTCGTCGGCATCGTGAAAAACCCGAGTCTCGGCCGGCGCGAACAGATTTTCCGCATGCTCGACAGTCAACAATTCACGCGACTGCTGGAAAAGTTCACAGGCGTGGTCGTTGACCAGGACGATGCGGTGATCGTCGTTCTTGACGATCACCGGGCTCGGCATGAGCTCGATGAAGGCCTGCAGATCGGTCATTTCGCCCGACAGCATCATGCTCGTCTTTCACTCGTTCGAACGCCAAATGACAATTTGAAGGTACGTTTTAGCACTGTTCTTGATGCAAATATTTGATGGAGCTGACGGCTAAGCTTAACACGTAACGGTCAAAATCGATGCGCCTTGATGGCAGGTAAGCTTCGCGCGGCGATCGGTTTTGCAAAAATCGCCGAACGATCTTGCGGCCGCGCCCCGACCGCCCAATCTCATAACCTCAACCGGCGGGGGCCAGCATGCACAATCCGACGCTCGTTGCGGTCGCCGTCGTGGCGGCGCTCGGTTTCTTTGCCACGCCGGCGCTGATCGCGTTCGCGCGGCGGCATCCCGAGCGTCGGACCATCCTCCGCCTGTCGGTGTTCGCGCTGTTCTCGTTTGTCCTATGGGCGGCCCTGCTGACCTGGGCGGTGTCGGACAAGCGCGACGACGGGGTGATCGCGCGCTATGTCGCCCGGCTGCGGCAGACGAAGCTGCTGCCGCTCATCGTCGGCGGACTGGTCGTCGTCGGCGCGGTCGGCAGCGCGGTTACCCTGCTTCGCTGATTGCCAGCACGATCTTGCCAACATGGTCCCCCGCCTCCATCCGGCGATGCGCGTCCGCCGCGTCGGCGAGCGCGAAGGTCCGGTCGCTGACCGCGCGGAGTTTGCCGCTCGCGAACAGCGGCCAGACCTCGCGCTCCAGCGCCTCGGCAATCGCGGTCTTGAATGCGACCGGACGCGGCCGGAGCATCGAGCCGCTCAGCGTCAGGCGGCGGCGCATGACGAGGCCGAAATTGACCTCCGCCGTCGCCCCGCGCTGGAGCGCGATCGAGACGTGGCGGCCGTCGTCGCCGAGGCACATCAGGTTGCGCGGAATATAGTCGCCGCCGACCATGTCGAGGACGACGTCGACCCCCTTGCCGCCGGTGATCCCGGCGACCTTGTCGACGAAGTCGCCCGCCTTGTAGTCGATCGCATGGTCGGCACCGAGGCCGCGCGTGGCGGCGCACTTGTCGGGCGACCCGGCGGTGACGATGACCTTCAGGCCGCGCGCCTTCGCCAGGAGGATTGCGGTCGTGCCGATGCCGCCGGTGCCGCCGTGGATCAGGACGGTCTCGCTCGCGACGGCGGGACCGCGCTCGAACAGGTTCGACCAGACGGTGGAATACGGTGCGGGCAGTCCGG
>NZ_CAXTII010000137.1:0-3425 GCF_964244235.1 uncultured Sphingomonas sp. | reverse complement strand
TCATCCCCGACGCCGATCGCGGCACGCTGTGCGTATCGAGCCAGGTCGGCTGCACGCTCAACTGCCGCTTCTGCCATACCGGCACGATGCGGCTGGTGCGCAACCTGACGCCCGCGGAGATCGTCGGGCAGGTCATGCTGGCGCGGGACTCGCTGGGCGAATGGCCGAGCCAGCCCGAGGGGCGGATGCTGACCAACATCGTGATGATGGGGATGGGCGAGCCGCTGTATAATTTCGAGGCGGTGCGCGATGCGCTGAAGCTGGTGATGGACGGCGACGGTCTCGCGCTGTCGAAGCGGCGGATCACGCTGTCGACCAGCGGCGTCGTCCCGATGATGGCGCGCGCGGGGGCGGAGATCGGGGTGAACCTGGCGGTGTCGCTCCACGCGGTCACCAAGGAAGTGCGCGACGAGATCGTGCCGCTGAACCGCAAATACGGGATCGAGGAATTGTTGCAGGCGTGCGCGGACTATCCCGGTGCGAACAATGCGCGGCGGATCACGTTCGAATATGTGATGCTGAAGGACAAGAACGACAGCGACGCGGATGCGCGCGAGCTGGTGCGGCTGATCCGGCATTACGACCTGCCGGCCAAGGTGAACCTGATCCCGTTCAACCCCTGGCCGGGCGCGCCGTACGACACCTCGACGCCCGAACGGGTGCGTGCGTTTTCCAGCATCGTGTTCGATGCCGGCATCTCCGCGCCCGTCCGAACGCCGCGCGGGCGCGATATCGACGCGGCCTGCGGGCAGCTGAAGACCGCGAGCGAGAAGAAGAGCCGCGCGGAACTGGATGCGCAGGCGGAGGCGAAGCTGCTGGCGCCGGGGTGACCCGCGCGTCACCCCGGCCTTGTGCCGGGGTCCGGGGCATCGCAGGACACACGTCGCGGTCCTTGCGGCCCTGTATGCCGGGACAGGCCCGGCATGACGAAGGTATCACATGGACCTCACCACGCTCGCCCTCCCCGCCGCAGCCGGTCTCGTCGGCGGCACGATGAATGCGCTCGCTGGGGGCGGGACCTTTGCCACGTTGCCGGCGCTGATCGCGATCGGGCTGCCCGCGAACGTGGCCAACGCGACCTCCAACGTCGCGTTGCTGCCGGGCGCGGCGACGAGCGTCTATGCGTTTCGCGACGAGATCGGGCCGGTCGGCGGGGTGCCTGTCCGATTGCTGGCGGCGATCACCTTTGTCGGCGGACTGATCGGCAGCGTCCTGCTGGTGCTGACCCCGTCGCACAGTTTCGACGTCATCATTCCCTGGCTGCTGTTGTTCGCGTTCGTCGTGCTGGCCGTCGGCAAGCCCGCGGCGGCGTGGCTGAATGCGCGGGTGACGATCGGGCCGCGGACGCTGATCGGGGCGCAGGCGGTGCTGGGCGTCTATGGCGGCTATTTCGGCGGCGGGGTCGGGCTGATGACGACCGCGGTCTACGGGTTGCTGGCGGGGATCACGCCGCGCGCGCTGTTCGCGCCGCGCACGCTGATGCTGGCGATCGCGAATGCCGCCGCGGCGATCATATTCGTGGTGAGCGGGCTGGTGCGGTGGAGCGCGGGCCTGCCGATGCTCGTAGGTGCGATCGTCGGCGGCTGGGTCGGCGCGCATGTGGGCAAGCGATTGCCGGCGGAGGTCATCCGGGCGTGGACATTGCTGGTGACGGCGGCGACGACGGCTGTGTTCTTCTGGCGGGCCTATGGTTGAGCCGAAGACCGCTACCCCGGCCGCCGCATCTCGAACCGCTGGGCCTCCGTCACCGTGAAATAATCGGCCGGGCCACCACCGCGGCTGACCGGTTCGGCCAGCACCGTCCTGTACGACCCGTCGATCAGCATCCGCCGATCGATATGGATGCCGACCGCCTCGCCGATGACCAGCCACTGGTCGAGCGCGCGGCCTTCCTTCGTCTCCAGCCGGATCAGCTGCGTCAGCCGGCATTCGAACGCCACCGGGCTGTCCGCGACGCGCGGCGGGCGGACGAGGCGCGAGGGTTCGGCCTTCAGGCGCGCGAGCGCGAATTCGTCGACCTCCGGTGCGACCCCGGCGGACGTCGCGTTCATCGCCTCGGCGAGCGGGCGGGTGACGAGATTCCATACGAATTCGCCCGTCGCGGCCACGTTCGCCACGCTGTCCTTCCACCCCGCCGAGGAAAAACCGATCAGCGGCGGGCTGTAGTTCAGCAGGTTGAAGAAGCTGTACGGCGCGATGTTTCGCGTGCCATCCTCGGCGACCGTGCTGATCCAGCCGATCGGGCGCGGCGCGACGATGGCGTTCAGCGGATCATGCGCCAGGCCGTGTCCGTGTACGGGTTCGTAGAAATGCCAGTCCGTCATCATTTGTTTCCCATCGCTGATCATCCGCCGCCGGACGTCGAGCCGGTTACGGCGCGCGATCCCGCATCTATCTTTTGTTTGAAACGCGGCGGTGATGACGTCTACACGACTGTAACAATGGCACTCATCGACATGTTCCTCGCCCGCCGGGTCAAGCGCGGCCAATTGACCGTTACGCATGCGAACGGCGCGGTCCGCACCTTCGGATCGCCCGATCCGGGCTTCGCCGACGTCGCGATCCGCTTCACCGACCGCGCGGCGGCGAACTTCATCGTGCGCAACCCGGGGCTCGGCGCGGCGGAAGCGTTCATGGACGGGCGGCTGGTGGTCGAACGAGGCGACATCAAGGCGCTTGTCGAACTATTGACGGGGAACGATCCGTGGGAGGCGGCGGGCAATCTGCTGGCAGCCGGGATCGGCAGGCGGTCGGTGCAGGCGATCACCCACCGGATCGGCCGGATCAACATGGCGCGCGCGTCGAAGCGCAACGTCGCGCATCATTACGACCTGTCCGACCGGCTGTACGACCTCTTCCTCGATGCCGACCGGCAATATAGCTGCGCCTATTTCACCGATCCCGCCAACAGCCTGGAACAGGCGCAGGCGGACAAGAAGGCGCATATCGCGGCGAAGCTGGCGATCGAGCCGGGCATGACGGTGCTCGACATCGGCTGCGGCTGGGGCGGGATGGCGTTGTACCTGCACGAGAAGACGGGCGCGGAGGTGCTCGGCGTGACGCTGAGCGAGGAACAGCTGAAGGTCGCCCGCCGCCGTGCCGCCGACGCCGGTGTATCGGGCAAGGTGCGGTTCGAGCTGATCGATTACCGCGCGGTGGCCGGCCGGTTCGACCGGATCGTGTCGGTCGGCATGTTCGAACATGTCGGCCCCGCGCATTACAGGACGTTCTTCCGCAGATGCCGCGACCTGCTGAGTGACGACGGCGTGATGCTGCTGCATACGATCGGGCGGATGAACGGCCCGTCGGTGACCGACGACTTCACGACGAAATACATCTTCCCCGGCGGGTACAACCCCGCGCTGTCGGAGATCGCCCGCGGCTATGAGGGCACGCGGCTGTTCCCGACCGACGTCGAGGTGCTT
>NZ_CAXTII010000136.1:0-3438 GCF_964244235.1 uncultured Sphingomonas sp. | reverse complement strand
GGCTGACCATCGCATAGACCGAGCGGAACGCCTCGTAGCGCATCAGCTGCGGCGCCGCCTTCATCATCGTACCGAAGTCGAGGAACGCCTCGTGGCCAAGCTTTTCATAGCCTTCACGGAATACGTTCTCGGAATAGTTGAGGAAGCGCTTGTACCCGGCGACATCCTTCGGGTTCTTCGCGCCGATCTGCGCGAACAGCGCCTCGTCGTCGTTCGAATAGTCGAAGATGTAGCCGTCTTCCCACATCAGCCGGTAGAACGGCGTGACCGGCATCAGCTCGACATAGTCCGACAGCTTGCGCCCCGACAGGCCCCATAGTTCCTCGAGGCACGACGGATCGGTGATGACGGTCGGGCCGGCGTCGAAGGTGAAGCCCTTGTCCTCGAACACGTACGCCCGGCCGCCGGGCTTGTCGCGCTGCTCGATCAGCGTCGTCTGCACCCCTGCCGACTGCAGCCGGATCGCGAGCGCGAGCCCGCCGAATCCGCTGCCGATCACCGCTGCCGTCTTCATTCTGTCGGTCTTCACCAATCAGCCCCTCAAGATTTCAGCAGCACGCCGAGCGCGCGCCCCAGCGGCACCGGTGGCCGCCCGATCATCGTCCGCAGCATGTCCCACGTCGTCGACCGACCCGCGTAGAACCGGCGGACCAGCGCGGCGTCAAGCCGGTAGAAGCGCTGGAGCACGCGGTAACGCTCGGCCGGCTCGGCCGCGTCGAACAGCATCCGGTTGAGGAACCTGTAGAATTTCCGGGCCGCCCACGTCGACTCGCTGTGGTGTCGCAGCGCCGCATACAGCGCCGCGGGGGTCAGGTCGGGCAGCCCGGCAACCAGATCGGCGACCCGGACCGCATCGGGGAAGCTGTAGCCGGTGATCGGGTTGAACAGCGCGGCGCGCAGGCCGACGACCGGCACGTCCGCCTCGCCCGCATCCCAGAACGCTCCGATGTCGCCATCGAGCGCGATCGGCAGCACGCCGACCTCCTCGCGCAGCACGCGGGCGACGGTCCAGCCCTGCGCGGCGATATAGTCGAACACGCGCTGTCGCAGGATGTCGGGGGCGAGGTCGGCACCGTCGCTGTAATAGGTGTCCTCGACAAGCACCGTCCGCGGCCCGAACGGCAGCGTATAGACGAAGCGGTAGCCATCGTGCTGCGGCACCGTCGCGTCCATGATCACCGGCCCGTCGAGGCCATGCGACCCGGTCAACTCGACCTCGATGCCGAGGAATTTCTGCGAGCGCAGATCGAGCGGCGGCTTGGCCCCGCGTTGCGACCCCTGCCCCCGCCCGTCGATGACGGCCTGCGCGGTCAGCACGCGCTGGTCGGCGAGCGTCACGCTCGTCGGCGTCAGCGCGGCGACGCCCACGCCAGTCAGGACCGTCGCGGGCGTCGCCGCGACCGCGTCGGCGAGCCGCTCGCTCGTCGCGCTCCGATACCCCGAGACGAGCGTCCGCACGTGCGCCGGGAAGCGGATGCTGTACCGGTCCCAGCGGTGCGCCATCAGCGGCGCGGTCCACGCGACCTGCGCCGGCGTGATGTCGGCCTCGAACGACGACCAGGTATGGTTGCCGCCGAGTCGCTCCCCGCTTTCGACGATCGCCACCCGCAGCTCGGGCCGCGTCGCCGCGAGCCGCAGCGCGATCAGCCCGTTGGCGAGGCCACCCCCGGCGAGAATGAGATCGAAGTCCATCGGCAATCGGCGTAGCGCAACACGATCATCGGCGCGACCCTGCGGTTTGGTCGCAGTGTGCGCCGGCGGTCGATGCGCCGATGCCGTCCGCCGCACGACGCGACGGACGGCGTTGGCGTTATGGCTTGGTGACGGTCGTCGTCGTCTCGGTGGCGGGCGTCTTGACGGTCGTGGTCGTCGTCGCGGGGGCCCGGTGATGGACGACGCGGTGGCGCTTCGGGTGGTGGACGACGACCACCGCCGGCTTCATCTCGGTGCTCGATTCGTGCGCCGTCGTCGTCGTCGAGCTGGTCGTCGTCTGCGCCACGGCGGGCATGGCGATCAGCGCGGCCACGACGATAAGAACTGTCTTCATATTTGCCTCCTCGGTTGCCGGTCGGTAATCGTGCCGGCTCCGCGTCTTGCGCGTGCCTCGATGAAAGCTGGTTGAACGTGTTCGTTCCGTAACGTTCATCTTCGCCGTGCGACACCGCCGCCACGCGATCGACCCCGTGACGTGGTGCTCCTCCCCGGCTATCGTCGCCGCGTGATTCTCACCCTCCTCCTCGGTGCGCTCGGCATGACGGTGATCGTCGCGCTGCGCTATTTCGCGGTGTCGGGGGCGTTCGCCGTGCTGACGCTGCGCCTCCACCCCGACGCCGGGCCCGAGGCGGCGAAGCGCGCCCCGCAGGTCCGTCGCGAGATAATCTGGTCGATCGCGTCGGCGGCGATCTACGGCATCCCCGCCGGGATCGCCGGGGTACTGTGGCACGACTATGGGCTAACCGCGATCTACACCGGCACGCCGACGACGCTCGGCTGGCTGTACCTGCCGGTGTCGGTGCTGATCTATCTGTTCGTCCACGACACCTATTTCTACTGGACCCACCGCTGGATGCACCGCCCGAAGGTGTTCGCGCGCGTCCACGCCACCCACCACGCCAGCCGCCCGCCGACCGCGTGGGCGGCGATGAGCTTTCACCCGTGGGAGGCGCTGTCGGGGGCGCTGCTGATCCCGGCGCTCGTGTTCCTCGTGCCCGTCCATATCGGCGCGCTGATGGTCGTGCTGACGATCATGACCTTCAACGGCGTGTCGAACCACATCGGCTGGGAGATCTACCCGCCGTCGTGGGTCGCGGGCGCATGGGGCCGGGTGATGATCACCGCGTCGCACCACCACCTCCACCACCGCCACTACCGCTGCAACTACGGCCTGTATTTCCGCTTTTGGGACAAGGTCTGCGGCACCGATCGCGGCTGGGCGGCGGAGCTGCTGCCCGACCGCGGCGTCCTCGAGCCCGCCGAATGACGATCCGCTGGCCCGCCGCTTATGCCCCCGGCGTCATGCCGGTCCACGTCGTCAACACGCTGGCGATGGCGGCCGACCCCGCCGCCGTCTGGAAGCGGCTGATCGCTGCCGAGGGCTGGCCGGCGTTCTACACCAACGCGTCAAACGTCCGCGTCGACGGCGGCGGCGACCTGCGCCCCGGCGTGACCTTCCGCTGGCGGACCTTCGGGGTCGACCTCGTCTCGACGGTCGAGGAGTTCGTGCCTGGCGAGCGCATCGCATGGCTCGCGCACGGCACCGGTGTCATCGCCTACCACGCCTGGGCGATCGCGCCGGCGGCGAGCGGCTGCATCGTCGTCACCGAGGAAACCCAACGCGGCGTCATGGCCCGGCTCGGCAAGCTGCTGATGCCCGGCCGGATGCACCGCCAGCACCAGCTCTGGCTCGAGGGCCTCGCCCGCGTCGCCATGGCCCCCACA
>NZ_CAXTII010000135.1:0-3719 GCF_964244235.1 uncultured Sphingomonas sp. | reverse complement strand
GCGCTTTGCCTTGGCTGCAATATGCGATCGGGGTGCTGCTGCTGCTGTTCGGCGTGCGCTGGCTCGCCAAGGCGGTCGCGCGCGGCGCGGGAATCAAGAAGCTGCACGACGAGGACGCGGAGTTCGCCGAAACCCGCGAACAGCTCACCACCGCCGGGCACCGCGCGGCCTGGCTGATCGCGTTCAAGGGCGTCTTCCTGGAAGGGCTGGAGGTCTGGCTCGTCGTCGTCGCGCTCAGCGTGAAGAGCCAGCATTGGGGGAGCGGCGCGGGCGCGGCGCTGGCGGCGATGGCGCTGACCGTCGCGGTCGGGGCGATGCTGCGCGCGCCGCTGCGCCGGGTGCCCGAGAACCTCATCAAGTTCTGCGTCGGCGGCATGCTGGTCGGCTTCGGGACGTTCTGGTCGCTCGAACCGTTCGCCGGCGACGCCTGGGCGATCGGCGACTCCGTCCTGCTGCTGCTGTGCGCCTTCTATCTCGCCGGGGGGGCGCTGCTGCTCCTCGCCTACAAATCCACCATCCAACGCCGGGAGGCCCGCGCATGAGCGCTTTCATCAAGACCCTGTTCGGAGATTTTCACAACGTCGCCGTCGTCGCCGCGATCCTCGGCGTCACCGCCGCGCTCGAACTGGCAGGCGCGGCCCGTGCCGCGTGGCTTGTCATGCCGATGCTGACGCTATGCGGCGTCGCCTGGCTGGTCCGCAAATAGCCGGAACACGGGACGATCTGCCGGATCGCCCTCGGATTGCCGGCTCCGTAGTGCCGGCCACTTTGAACCTGTCCGCCCGCGCCTCCCGGTGGAAGCGCGATCGCCTTGCCACGTCTTTTATCTGGGGAAACGTCATGTCCGATACGCCATTTTCGCTGTTCCGCTTTGCCCTGCTTTCGGCGAGCATGCTGACCGCCGCCACCGCGCACGCCGCGCCGGATGGACCCCCTGCCGCAGACGACAAGGACATCGTCGTCAACGGCCAGCGCGTCGTCGATGCGAAGCATGCGCCGGCGAAAGGCAATCTGGATGCGACGCAGCCGCAGTCCCTCGTCTCGCAAGAGTTCGTCGAGGATGTCGTGCCGCCCTCCGGCGATTATTCGCAGACGATCAAGTTTACGCCGAGTTTCAGCTTCTCTTCGCCCAACGGCGCGGGTGGGTCGGAATCCAAGTCTCAAGTTCTCCGCGGCTTCGCCGATGGCCAGTACAACGTGACGATCGACGGCATTCCGTTCGGCGACGCCAACGATTTTACGCATCACACTACGTCGTTCTTCCCGTCAGCTGTGCTTGGCCGGATCAACGTCGATCGCGGGCCAGGGGATGCGAGCACGATCGGCTATGCGACGTTCGGCGGCACGATCGGGCTGAACAGCCGCGCGCTGTCGGCGTCGGCTGGCGGTTTCCTCCGCGGCGGCTACGGCTCGTTCAACGACCGGCTGGGTGTCGTCGAACTGCAATCGGGCGCGATCGCTGCGACCGGCGGCACCCGCGTGCTGGCCGACTATATGTATCACAGGACCGACGGCGCGCTCGATTTTGCCGGGCTGAAGACCCAGCAGGGCGTGGTCAAGCTGTCGCAGCCGCTGGGCGGCGACTGGACGATGACGCTCTTCGGGTCGGTCAATCACACTCGCTACACGCATTTCAGCCCGATCACGCCCAACCAGCTCGCCGCCTACGGCAAGTCATTCGGTGCGTTGAACGACGATCCGCGCACGGCGCTCTATTACCGGAACACCTACAACACGAAGATCACCGACTTCGAATATGCCCAACTGACCGGCAGCGCGTTCGGCTTTGCCGTCGATGACAAGTTCTATACCTTCTACTATCGCAACCGCGAATACGACGCACTGAACCCGGCGGATCTCGGCCTGCCGCCGACCGCCGCCAATGCCAATTACGGCAGCCTGGGCGGCGGGGCCGGTAACCGGAACATCCTGAGCAACAGTCTGGGGAATTCCTATCGCTCGTTCGGCAACATACTCGACCTCTCGCACCCCGTTGACGCCGGCATCCTCTCGGGAACGGTCAGGACCGGCCTGTGGTGGGAGCATCAGGACCAGGACCGCGACAGCTATATCGTCGACGTGACGCGCGGCTTCGTCCTCGACGCGACGCCTGGCGTCGACCCCGCCACCTTCCGCGGCAAGAACGCGCTCGGTCAAACCGGCACCGGCGCCTATCTGCTGCGCGTCCATGCCACGATCGACACGTTGCAGCCGTTCGTGGAATATGTCTGGACGCCGGCGCCGGGCGTGACGATCACGCCGGGCGTCAAATATATCGATTTCAAACGCACCTATGTCGCGCCGGTCAATGCGGTTTCGCTGCTGCCGCTCGATACGCGTTCGGACTATTCCTCGACGCTGCTCTCCGTTTCCGGCAATTGGAAAGTCTCACCGGGCAACGCGCTCTACGCGCAGGTCGCACAGGGGTTTCTCGCGCCGAGCGTCGCAGCATACAACACCGCGTCGATATCCAAGAACGATTTCAAGCCACAGCAGACGGTCAATTATCAGCTCGGGTACGTACATTCCGGCCGGACGATCAACTTCGACGTCGCGGCCTATTATATCGACTTCAATAACTACATCACCACTGCGACCGATTTCTCGGTGACGCCGAACCAGGCCTATTCGATCAACGGCGGCGGCGTGATCTACAAGGGCATCGAAGCGCAGGCGTCGCTGGCGCTCGGCCACTCCGTCAGCCTGTTCGCCGCCGGGAGCGTCAACAGCGCCAAGACCAAGGGCAAGGACAAGCTGGCGGGCGGCAATTTATGGGTAGCTGGCGCGCCCGATCACACGGTGTCGGCAGGATTGCTGTATGATGATGGCGGCCTCTACGGCGCTCTGCTGGCCAAGCAGGTTGGCGCGCGTTACTTCGGTGCCAACCGCACCAACCTGCAGACGGTGAATGGCCAGCAGGTGCCGACCGCGGCGGCCGAGATCGTCGATCCCGTCACCGGCCGGAGCTACCGCGCGAACCGGCTTGGTGCCTACGACACGGTCGATCTGACGCTGGGCTATCGTTTCAAGACGTCGCCGCTCGGACGTTCGCTGAAGCTCGAGTTCCAGATCCAGAACCTGTTCGACAACCGCCAGGCGACCGACACCAACGGCCGCCTCCTCGCCAAGGCCGGCGACGCGATCGATCCCGCGGCGACGACCTATACCTACTTGCCGCCGCGCGGGTTCAGCGGCACGATCAGCGTGGCGTTTTAAGCGGATTCAAGCGCCGTAGTGACCGGTGTCGTGTGCGGCGGCGTTGGGCGCGGCGCGATACCCGCATCGCGCACGACGCACGGCACCGGCGCAGTCTTTGAGAGCCGCCGTTGCTTTACCAGCAACGCGAGCGCGCGGTAGCGGCGGCCGGGCCGGGATCTCGAACATGCCGGTCTCGACGCCATCGGCGTCGCGGACCGGCCGCACCATCAGGCTCTGGAGCAGCGTGCGGCGGACGATGTCCTCCGCTAGCTCATCGATCGAGACGCCGGCCTTGATGTGGCGGACGTTGGACTGGCTCAGCAACAACTTGTCGAACGGAATGTCGCGCGACGACGACAGCGTGATCTTCTGGACCGACTTGGTCATGGGTCTTCTCCATGACGGGCGGCCGGGAGCCACTCTCCCGACCCTCAACCCGTCACGAAGAACGCGCAGCCCTTTCCCTCTAGAGCGGGATGACGTTTAGCTGATTCGAAGGGGATTTCCTTTGGGCTGAATTT
>NZ_CAXTII010000134.1:0-4045 GCF_964244235.1 uncultured Sphingomonas sp. | reverse complement strand
CGCTGTCGAGATAGCGTGCCTTCACGAACGCATCGATCGCCGCCAGCCGACCGGCATCGAACCCGCGGGTGGGAAAGGTGGTCGTCGTCACGCGCTGATCCATACCCTCGTTTCTAACTGCGTCGCCCCTATTGCCTTGAGCGCGCCGTGAATCAACACTAACCTCGCCATAAATCGATGTCGGGGCAAACCCGACCTTCAAGTTCGGAGATGCATGCGTGAATGATGACCCGATCGTCGCGATCGATCCGAACTGGCCCGCCATGTCGATGGACGCCGCCCGCGCGGCGCTGACCGCGCCGGGCGCGCAGTTCGAAATGGAGACCGTCGCCATTCGCGGCGTGCCGACCCGTGTGTGGAAGAACGCGCCGCCTTCGCTTGCCTGGCTTGCCACCGCGGCACGCGCGCATGGCGATCGGCTGTTCACCATCCTGGAAGACGAGCGCGTTACCTATGAGGCGAATTACCGCGCCACCGCGGTCTTTGCCGAACACCTGCTGTCATTGGACGTCCGGCGCGGCGACCGGGTGGCGCTGGCGATGCGCAACCTGCCCGAATGGCCCGTCATATTCTTCGCCGCGGCCAGCATCGGCGCGATCGTCGTGCCGCTCAACGCATGGTGGACGGGGGCGGAGCTGGAATATGGATTGTCCGACTCCGGTGCATCGGTGCTGGTCGTGGACGACGAGCGCCATACGCGCCTGGCGACGCATTATCCCGCGTTGCCGGGATTGCGTCACATCATCGTCAGTCGTGCATCGACCGCGTTGGGGGAGGGGGCTCTGCGATTGGAGGATTCGATCGGGACCCCGCACGACTGGGCGCGCCTGCCCGATCGAGCGATTCCCGCCGCCGCGATCACGCCCGACGATCCGGCGACGATCTTCTACACCAGCGGTACGACCGGCGCGCCGAAGGGGGCGCTCGGCACGCACCGCAACCTGATGACCAATATCCTGTCGTCGGGCTATGCCTCGGCGCGCGCGGCGCTGCGGCGCGGGGTCGTGCCGCCAGAGCCGACACCGAGCATCGCGCTGACCGTCATTCCGCTGTTCCATGTCACCGCCTGTTCGTCGGCGATGATGGGGACGATCGCGACCGGCGGATCGATGGTCTTCATGCGCCGCTGGGACACGGTCCGCGCGATGGAACTGATTGAGCGCGAGAAGGTGAATGTTACCGGCGGCGTGCCAACGATCGCGTGGCAGTTGCTCGAACATCCCGACCGCGCGAACTACGATCTCTCCAGCCTCGACTCGATCGCCTATGGCGGTGCGCCGTCCGCCCCCGAACTCGTGCGACGCATCCACGCCGAATTCGGCGCGCTGCCGACGAATGGCTGGGGCATGACCGAGACGATGGCGACGGTGACGAGCAACGTCGGGGAGGATTACCTCAACCGCCCGTCGAGCGCCGGGGCCGCGGTCGCGGTCGCGGACCTGAAGATCGTCGCCGACGACGGCGTGACCGAACTGCCCGCCGGCACCGTCGGTGAATTATGGGCGCGCGGGCCGATGATCGTAGCCGGGTACTGGAACAGGCCCGAGGCGACCGCGGCGACCTTCGTCGACGGCTGGGTCCGCACTGGCGATCTCGGGCGCATCGACGACGAAGGTTTCTGCACCATCGTCGACCGCGCCAAGGACATCGTGATTCGCGGCGGCGAGAATATTTACTCGATCGAGGTCGAGAACGCCCTCTACGCACACCCGGCGGTCACAGACTGCGCGCTGATCGGCCTGCCTCACCGCACATTGGGCGAGGAACCCGCCGCGGTCGTCCATCTGGCACCCGGCGAGCACGCGACCGAGGCCGAGCTGCAGGCGTGGGTGCGCGAGCGGCTGGCGGGGTTCAAGGTACCGGTGGCGATTCGCTTCGTCGAGGCGACATTGCCGCGGAACGCGAACGGGAAGATTTTGAAGAAGGACCTGAGGGCGTTGTTCGAGGAGCGGGTGGGGGTGGCGGCGTGAGCATTCGGTGATGGGTGGTAAGATGGCCCGGCGCGATGATGCCCGTGCCCCTCTCCGGCGGACGGCGGGGTCCAGGTTCCGGACGAGTCTTGCCGGTGGTTCGCTGCGTTACATCGTCCGTGGCAACTGGACCCAGGCCTACGCCGGGTGGGGGGACTTGGCAGGCAGATGACGGGGGCGAACGGTCCGACCGCATTCGGGTCCTCGCCATAGGAAAACCAACACCGAATGCGCGTCCCAAAACGCATCGGGGTTTTGCATCGCTGGATCACGAGGTTTTCCGCCATTCTCTGGTCGATGCAAAACCTGTGATTTACGCATCACGAACCGCGAAAAGTGGTGGTTAGCTGCCGTTTCTTTGGATCACGTCGGCCAGCGTCGCGGGTATCGCCAACACTGCAAAGCCCACAAGAAACCAACAAACAATTCGCAGCGCACGGTGCGGAAGTAGCTTTTTCCAAAGCAGAATTCCGCTAACCACTGCGAATAAGGCAAATGTCGGAATCGTATAGATCGCTCGCATAGAGTTGTCGGCATTGCGAGGTAACTCGCCGATCAAACCGACCACCGACCACAGGATTGCCGCCAACATCGCTTGGGCCGCAAAAAGGTCGATATACAGAGGCGTCGATGATCGCCTAACGTCAGGTGTGGTCTTGTCCGGCAACATGTTGGACGCAATTTGCCTCAAGTGAGGAGCGCCTGCAACTAGGCGTTAACGACCGTCTTGCGTCATGGGGTTGATGCAAAACTTTTGATTTTTGCATCATGAGGGGGGGCAGGATGCGGGATCGGAAAGGGTGATCTCCAACGTCCATCTCTCGGATGCCTCGCGACATCCACTCTGTCCTACAAATCGGTGCATGTGTCATGTCCGCGCTATGCCAACCCGCATTGACCTGTTCGCTGTACGCGCTCGACAGAACGGCGTAAGCCCTTGTTTTCCCACGAAGTGGAAAGGCGAATGGCATGCCTCCACTTCCTCCACTTCCGCTGGCCTTCACGCAGGCCGATCCCGTCGTGTCGGCCTCGAATCAGCCGGATCGCCCCGCCCCGATCGCACCCTTAACCGCCGTCGTCCACCCGGCCAGCCGCGCCTGCCGCTCGTCCTCGCCCAATCGCGGCGCGAACTCCTCGACCGCCCCGCGCATCGCCGATGCCTCGGCCAGATCGGCGAACATCCCGACGCCGACTCCCGCCAGCATCGCCGCCCCGAGCGCGGTCGTCTCCGCGAACACCGGGCGCTCCACCGTTACCCCCAGCATGTCCGCCAGGTCCTGCGCCATCCAGTCGTTCGCCACCATGCCGCCGTCGATCCGGAGCGCCTGCCAGTCCTGCCCGTCCGCGGCGAAGGCGGTCTTCAGGTCGTGCGCCTGGTGCGCCATCGCCTCCAATGCCGCGCGGACGACATGCGCCTTCCCCGTCGCGAAGCTGAGGCCCGAGATCGCCGCGCGCGCTTCGGGTCGCCACCACGGCGCGCCGAGCCCGCTCAGCGCGGGGACCAGATACACGCCGCCATTGTCCGGCACCGACCGGGCGAGCGCATCGGTCTCGCGCACGTCGCCGATCAGGCCGAGCGCATCGCGCAGCCATTTGACGAGGCTGCCGGCGACGAACACCGATCCTTCCAGCGCATAGGCGCGTTCGCCGTCCAATTGCCAGGCGACGGTGGAGAGCAGCCGGTGGTGCGAGGTCGGCGGTGTCGGCCCTGCCTGGGTCAGCACGAACGCGCCGGTGCCGAACGTCGCCTTGGTCTCGCCCGGTGCAAGGCAGGCCTGGCCGATCGTCGCCGCCTGCTGGTCGCCCGCGAGGCCGCAGATCGGGATCGCAGCCCCGAACGCGGTCGTCGCCCCGAAGCGGCCGGCGCAATCGACGATCTCGGGCAGTGCTCGGCGCGGCACGTCGAACAGGTCGATCAGCCCGTCGTCCCATTCGCCCCCGCCGATCGCCATCAGCGCGGTCCGGCTGGCGTTGGTCGCGTCGCTGACGTGCAGGCCGCCCCGGCGTTCCTTGGCGGTCAGCTTCCACACCAGCCAGCTCTCGATCGTGCCCACCGCAAGCCGATCGCCAGCCTC
>NZ_CAXTII010000133.1:0-4193 GCF_964244235.1 uncultured Sphingomonas sp. | reverse complement strand
AACGGCGGCTGGATGCTCCGGTACATGCACGCGACGGGGGCGAGCTTCTTCTTCATCGTCGTCTACATCCACATCGGTCGCGGTCTATATTACGGCTCGTACAAGCCGCCGCGCGAAGTGCTGTGGCTGCTCGGGCTCGTTATCTTCCTGCTGATGATGGCGACCGCGTTCATGGGCTATGTCCTCGTCTGGGGGCAGATGAGCTTCTGGGGCGCGACGGTCATCACCAACTTGTTCTCGGCGATCCCACTCGTCGGCGAGACGATCCATACGTGGCTGCTCGGCGGTTTCGCGCCGGACAATGCGACGCTCAACCGCTTCTTCTCGCTTCACTATCTGATGCCGTTCATCATTCTCGGCGTCGTCATCCTCCATGTCTGGGCGCTGCACATCCCGGGGTCGAACAACCCGACCGGCATCGACGTCAAGTCGGAGGCCGACACCGTCCCGTTCCACCCGTACTACACCGCGAAGGATTTCTTCGGACTCGGCGTGTACCTGACGCTGTTCTGCATCGTCGTGTTCTTCCTGCCTAACGCGCTCGGTGAACCCGACAATTATATCCCGGCGAACCCGCTCTCGACACCGGCGCACATCGTTCCCGAATGGTATTTCTGGCCATTTTACGCGATCCTTCGCGCCTTCACGCAGGACTTCCTCTTCATCCCGGCGAAGCTGTGGGGCGTGCTCGGCATGTTCTCGGCGATCCTGATGTTCTTCTTCCTGCCGTGGCTCGATACTTCGCCGGTGCGTTCGAACAATTATCGCCCGCTAATGCGGCAGTTGTTCTGGCTGTTCGTGGTCGACCTGATCGTCCTCGGCGTCTGCGGCGGCAAGCCGGCGGGTGAGCCGTGGCTGCGGATCAGCCAGATCGCCAGCGCCTATTACTTCATCCATTGGCTCGTCCTGGTGCCGATCGTCAGCCGGGTCGAGAAGCCACTGCCGCTGCCTAATTCGATCAGCGAGGCGGTGCTCAAGAAGCAGACGAACACCGGCGCGCCGATTACGCTTCAACCCAAGGGTGCAGGGATCGCTGAACTTCCCGCGTCCGGCCAGCCGGCGGAATAACGACCATGGTCAAGATGATTGCCTTCGTCATCGGCGCGGTATTCGCGGTCACGCTCCTGTTCGGTGCCGTGATCCCGCGCGACGCCGCGGTGCCTGATCCGGTGTTGAAGTATCACCTCGCGCCGAAGGAAGTGTCGTGGCAGAACGACGGGATCTTCGGCACCTTCGACCGCGGCCAGCTCCAGCGCGGTTATCAGGTTTATAAGGAAATCTGCTCGGGGTGCCACTCGATCAACCGCGTCGCGTTCCGCAACCTGACCGAGATCGGTTTCACCCCCGAACAGGTCAAGGCGCTCGCGAAGCAGTCCGATGTCGCCACGATCGACGACAAGACCGGCGATCCGACGACCCGCAAGGGCATCCCCGCCGACAAGATCCCCGGACCGTATGCGAACGAGGCCGCCGCGCGCGCCGCGAACAACAATGCGCTGCCGCCCAACCTCGCGCTGATCACCAAGGCGCGTGAAGAGGGTCCGCGTTACGTCTATTCGCTGCTGACCGGCTACCGCGACGCGCCGGCCGACTGGAAGGTCCCCGATGGCCTGTACTATAACCCGTACTTCCGGTCGCTGAACGTTGCGATGCCGCCGCCGCTGTCGGCTGATGGCCAGATCACCTACACCGACGGGACCAAGTCGACCGTCCAGCAGAACGCGAAGGACGTCGCCGCCTTCCTGACCTGGACCGCCGAACCGAGCCTCGAGGCTCGACGCCGCACCGGGGTTGGCGTCGTGATCTTCCTCGCGATCCTCAGCGCGCTCGGCTACCTCAGCTACCAGCGCGTCTGGGCGGACCTCAAGCGCAAGCGCCCGACGATCGTTCCGGCCGAATAGCAGTCGGTGGCCCTCGGCATCATCGGCGGCAGCGGGCTCTACGGCCTGCACGTCGAGGATGCCGAGTGGCGCGACGCCGATACGCCATGGGGCCCGGCGTCGGACGCGTTGCTTCATGGCCGGCTCGGCACCACCGAGATTGTCTTCCTGCCACGGCACGGGCGCGGACACACGCTCGCCCCGTCCGAGATTAATTATCGCGCGAACATCGCCGCGTTGAAGGCGGCGGGCGTGACCGCGATCGTATCACTGTCCGCGTGCGGCTCGTTCCGCGACGACCTCGCCCCCGGCAGTTTCGTCGTGATCGATCAGCTTGTCGACCGGACACGCGGTCGTGTTACCAGCTTCTTCGGCGATGGCATCGTCGCGCACGTCAGTCTCGCCGATCCGTTCTGCGCGAGCCTCGGCGACGCGATCGGCGCCGCTGCGCCCGACTGCGTTCGCGGTGGGACCTATCTCGCGATGGCCGGGCCGCAGTTTTCGACCCGCGCCGAAAGTCGCCTGTACCGCGCCGCCGGCCTCGATGTCATCGGCATGACCGCCGCCCCCGAAGCCGCCTTGGCGCGCGAGGCCGAGCTCTGCTACGCGACCGTGGCGATGGTCACCGATTACGACAGTTGGCGGTCGACCGGCGAGGCGGTTGATGTCGCCGCAATCCTTTCCGTTCTCGGCGGGAATGCCGCGCGCGCGGCGGCACTTGTCGCGGGCGTCGCGGCGGGATGGAGCTATTACGCCTGCGGCAGCGGCTGTAGCCACGCGCTCGATCACGCCGTCATCACCGAGCGCGGAAAATGGCCGGCCGCGACGGTCGAGCGGCTGCAGGGCGTTGCCGGGCGGGTGCTGCGATGAACGACGACCTGCGAGCCCTGATCCGCACCATTCCCGACTATCCGCACGCCGGCATCATGTTTCGCGATATCACGACGCTGCTGCTCGACGGCGCCGGCTTCGCGCTGTCGATCGAGCGCCTGGCGGCGGCGGTCGCCAGCGATTTCGACCAGATCGCCGGCATCGAGGCGCGCGGCTTCGTCTTTGGCGCCGCGCTCGCGCACCGGCTCGGCAAGGGCATGGTGCTCGTGCGCAAGAAGAATAAGCTCCCGGGCGCGGTGATCGGGGTCAATTACGCGCTCGAATACGGCGAAGACCGCGTCGAGATCCACGCCGACGCCGTGATCCCGGGCGCGCGCATCCTGCTCGTCGACGACCTGATCGCGACCGGCGGCACCGCGCTCGCGGCGGCGCAATTGTTTCGCGTGGCGGGTGCGAGCGTCACCCAAGCCGCGTTCGTCATCGACCTGCCCGCACTCGGCGGCGCGGCACGGCTGCGCGCCACCGGGGTCGAGGTCAGCGCGCTGCTCGCGTTCGACGGCGACTGAGCGGCGCTATTCCTTGACCGGATTGAGCGCGGTGCCGGTATCGATCCGGACCGGGCCGGTGCACTGCGCCACCGCCGCGCGCGCGCCGGTCATCCAGCTGATCGTGCCGAACTGGAAGCTGCTGCGACGTCCACCGGTGACGGCGACCTCGTCGGACGTCGGATAGCCGCAGCTGCCCCCTTCGCGACCGGTCGCGAGCCACTTCGCACGGATCAGGCCGATGATCACGTGCGTGCCCGTCTTCGGCAGGAAGTCGATCGTCGCATTGTTGGAGAAGTCGCTGAAGCGTCCGCCGTTTGCGCCGGGCATCTCGTCGGTGACCGGAAAGCCGAGACTGATCTCGCGGCCCAGCTGATTCCACTTCGCCCCGATCAGCCCCCAGGTCGCATGCGCGCCGAACTTCGGGTGCCAGGTGACAAAACCGTTCTTGAAGCTGTTGATCCGTCCGCCGTCGGCCGCCGGACCTTCATCGCTCGTCGGCACTCCGAGCGGCCCGGCCGACGCACCGAGCGCGCGCCATTTGTTGCCGATCTCGCCGTACACCTGATATGCCCCGACCGGCCGGCCCATCGCGAGGCTCGCCACCAGCACCACGATCATGCGCATCCCCGCGGCCCCCCGGCATCGTTGAGCGGCCGGTATAGCGCGTCAGACGTTGAAGCGGAAGTTCATGATATCGCCGTCGGCGACGACATAGTCCTTGCCTTCGGAGCGCAGCTTGCCTGCGTCGCGCGCCGCCGTTTCGCCGCCGAACTTGATGAAATCGTCATAGGCGATCGTCTCGGCACGGATGAAGCCGCGTTCGAAATCGCCGTGGATGACGCCCGCCGCCTGCGGGGCCTTGGTCCCAGCGGTGATCGTCCACGCGCGCGTCTCCTTCGGCCCGGCGGTGAAGTAGGTCAGCAGGGCGAGCAGC
>NZ_CAXTII010000132.1:0-4215 GCF_964244235.1 uncultured Sphingomonas sp. | reverse complement strand
TTGAATCAGAACTATCGGCTCAGCGGAATCCCTAAAATGTCACCGCGTCCTAGGCACCCCTTACAAGCCGAAACGCCAGCGGCTAACGCCGACTTCGCTTCGTCGGCCGATGCGTTCTCGACGGCGGCGAGCGGCCGGATCATCCCTGGTTTGTCGGTATGCAGTTCCATCCGGAACTGAAGAGCAGACCCTTCGATCCGCATCCCCTGTTCGCGAGCTTCATCGAAGCCGCGGTGAAGCAGAGCCGGTTGTTTTAGATTTCCCTCTCCCAAAGGGAGAGGGACTCAAGATAAAGGCGTCCGGACCTTGTCAGGCCCGGACGCCTCTCAGGCGCCTTCCGGAAGTCCGTGGAAGACGCCAGCGGGGTTACGCCGCCTTCGCCTCGTCTGCCGCGTTGCTCTCGACCGCAGCCAGGGGCGCGCCCATCTTAATCGAGATCGACTTCGGCTTCATCGCCTCGGGCACTTCGCGGACGAGGTCGATCACCAGCAGCCCGTCGTTCAGCCGCGCATCCTCGACCAGCACGAAATCGGCCAGTTCGAAACGACGTTCGAAGCTGCGATTGGCAATCCCGACGTGCAGGAAATTGGCACCCGCCGTCTTGTCGTCCTTGTGTCCGGCGACGAGGAGCAGGTTCTGCTGCGCAGTGATTTCGATCTCGTCGCGCGTGAAGCCCGCGATGGCCAGGGTGATGCGGTACCGATCATCGGCGATCCGCTCGAGATTGAAGGGGGGATAGTTTTCCGCCGGTGCGGTGCGACCGCTCGTTTCCAGCATGTCGAACAGACGGTCGAAGCCGATGGTGGAACGGCGATAGGGGGTCAGATCGGGTCGCATATCAAATCCTCACACAGAGCGAGTTGACGATAGGACACCCGCTCATGCGCGGTGTCCGGTTCTTGCGCGGCCCTTGCGGCGCCACGCGCAGCGAATTTTGGAAGCATGAAATACGATTCAAGGCTGGATAGGACAGGATCTTCAAAATTTTTAGGACGCCGTGCAGCTGGCATTCAGATAACCTGGGATAACATGCTTTCGAAGTCGGATCGGTGTCGGCTCCGCGTCAGTTGGAAGCTCCCGCTGGGACGACACCGGAATTCCCTTATAAAGGCGGCGTGGACGCGCCGGAAACGGCAAACGCCCGGACCGTTTCCGATCCGGGCGCCTGCGTGACGATCGCTCGTCAGCCCCCTTGTCCCGCTCCCGCGACCAGCCTGTGCGGCGGCGCTTGAAGCAATCCCCGAACCACGGCCATTGCCTGTGTGCCAGTGCCATCCTGCTATGCGTTCATGACCGGCTTGTCATTGGCCAAAACCGGGGGCGGCGACGATTGGGCAACGCCTGTGGCGGTTGCGCAACAATCGCGTAACGATACGCCAGCTTGCCAGCCTTGCCGGCTCATCCTAGGGCAAAGCCGCATCCACCTGCCCCCGCGAAAGCCATCCTCCACCGATGATCCTGTCACGCTATGAACGGATGATCGCGCGGCGCTATCTGCTGCCCGGGAAGGGCGAGGCGTTCATCTTCCTCGTCGCCTCGATCAGCCTCGTCGCGGTCATGCTCGGGGTGGCGGCGCTGGTGATCGTCATGAGCGTCATGAACGGGTTCCGCGCGGAACTGTTCGACAAGATCGTCGGGCTTAACGGCCATGCGGTGGTGCAGGGATATAACGGCCGTCTGCCCGACTGGCGTACGATCGTGTCGCAGGCGAAGGCGACGCCGGGCGTCACTTCGGCCATCCCGCTGATCGAACAGCCGCTCGCCGCGACCTATAATGGGCGCGCCGAGGCGGTCTTGCTTCACGGCATGCGCGCCGCTGACATCACTTCGAACACGACGCTCCATGCGAAGATCCTGATGGGATCGATGGCGGCGATCACGAGGGGCAGCGGCGAGGTCGCGATCGGCAGCCGGCTTGCCGAGGCGCTTGGCGCGCAGGTCGGCAGCCAGATATCGCTGTTCAGCCCGCAGGGGCAGACGACGCCGTTCGGCACCGTGCCGCGGATCGTCAGCTATACCGTCGGCGCGATCTTCGAGATCGGCGTGTATGATTACGACAAGGCGTATGTCGTCATGCCGATCGAGGATGCGCAGACGCTGCTGCTGATGGGCGACGATGTCGGCATGGTCGAGGTGAAGACGGTCGACGCCGACCGGGTCGGCCCGATCCTCGCCCCGCTTGCCAAAACGGTCGCGGGGGAGGCGGTGATTTCCGACTGGCGAAGCATGAACGCGCAATTGTTCGAGGCGCTGGCGGTGGAACGCGTGGCGATGTTCACCGTGCTGTCGATCATCATCCTGGTCGCGGTGTTCAATATATTGTCGTCGCTCATCATGCTGGTCCGGGCGAAAACGCGCGATATCGCGATCCTTCGCACGATGGGTGCGACGCGCGGCGGGCTGATGCGGATCTTCATGGTCGTCGGCACGACGATCGGCGCGCTCGGGACGCTTGCCGGGTTGCTGCTCGGCGCGGTGTTCCTGTTCTACCGGCAGGGCGTAGTGAACGTCGTACAATATGTGACGGGGCAGAATCTATGGGACCCGTCGATCCGTTACCTGACCGAACTACCGTCGAAGACCGATCCGGTCGAAGTGATCGCGATCGCGGCGATGGCGCTGGTGTTCAGCTTCCTGGCGACCCTGTACCCGGCGTGGAAAGCGGCAAGCACCGATCCGGTGCAAGTGCTGCGCTATGAATGATGCAAGCGAAGCGGCGCACGGCCGTCGCGGCTTTGCCGCGTCCGACGGCGCAGCAGTTCTCCAGACCACCGGTCTCACCCGCAGCTTCGTGCAGGGTGACGTCAGGATAGACGTCCTGCGCGGGATCGATCTGTCGATCGCGCCGGGCGAGATCGTCGCGCTGCTCGGACCATCGGGATCCGGCAAGTCGACGCTTCTCCAGGCGGTCGGCCTGCTGGAGGGCGGGTTCGAGGGATCGATCCGGATCGCCGGCGAGGAGGCGGCCAGGCTCGGCGCGCATGGCCGCACCGTCGTGCGCCGCGACCGGCTGGGCTTCGTCTACCAGTTCCACCATCTGCTGCCCGATTTCAACGCGACGGAGAATGTCGTCCTGCCGCAACTCGTCCACGGTGCGACCCGTTCCGCGGCCGATGCGCGCGCGGTCGATCTGCTGACGCAGCTCGGTCTGGGTCACCGGCTGACCCATCGGCCGAGCCAGCTGTCGGGCGGGGAGCAGCAGCGAGTCGCCGTTGCTCGCGCGCTCGCCAACCGGCCAGCGCTGGTGCTGGCGGACGAACCCACGGGTAATCTCGACGAGCATACCGCCGGCCTGGTCCTCGCCGAATTCCTGCGGCTGGTGCGCGAGGAAGGATCCTCCGCGCTGGTCGCCACGCATAATGAACGGCTGGCGGCGCAGATGGACCGGGTGGTACGCCTCCACGACGGCCAGTTGCGGTGACCGACCGGTCTGCGGCACCGACGCTTTCGGGCCGGCACATGACGCTGCGGCCGCTGTCGCCGGCCGACCGCGACGCGTTGATCGAGGCCGCATCGACGGACGGGTTGTGGGACCTGTCCTACGCCAGCGTATCGCAGATGAAGGATCCGGAAGCCTTCTTGGCGCGTGCGTTTCGCGAGCGCGACGCGGGCAGGGCGATGCCGTTCGCGGTGCTGGACCGCGCCGATATCGTGTGCGGCACCACCCGCTTCCTTCGGATGAACGCGCAGCATCGCCGCGTCGAGATCGGCGGTACGTTCTACGCCACGCGCGTCCAGCGGACGGGGGTGAATACCGAGGCGAAACTGCTGCTGCTGACGCATGCGTTCAAGGCGCTCGGCTGCCAATGCGTCCAGATCCGCACCGATGCGCTGAACCTGCGAAGCCAGACCGCGATCGAGCGGCTGGGCGCAAAGCGGGACGGCGTGTTGCGCGGCCACCAGGTGATGCCCGACGGCCGCGTTCGTGATAGCATGGTCTACAGCATCCTCGACCGCGAATGGCCGGCGGTACGGCAGAATCTGCAATTCCTGTTGGCGCGCCATGGAGACCCCGCTTGACCGCAATCACCGATCTCCACGTGAGGGCCGCGGACGGCGGCGACGTCGATCTGTCGATATATGCGGGTCACGTATTGCTGATCGTCAACACCGCGTCGAAATGCGGCTTCACGCCGCAATATCTGGGATTGGAGGCGCTCCACCGGCGCTATGCCGATCGCGGTTTGGCGGTGCTGGCGTTTCCGTGCAACCAGT
>NZ_CAXTII010000131.1:0-4434 GCF_964244235.1 uncultured Sphingomonas sp. | reverse complement strand
GCGCTGATCTATTTCGGGATCGGCAAGGCGATGGTGCCCCGGATCGAGCGGACGATCGACGATCGTGCCGCGCGGATCACGGGGGATCTCGCCGCGGCGGAGCATGCCCGCCGCGTCGCGCATAATACCGATGAGGCGTATCATGCCGGACTGGACTCGGCCCGTTCTCAGGCGATGAAGACGATCGCCGACGCGCATGGCAAGGCGACCGCCTCGATCGAGGCGAAGACCAAGGAAAGCGATGCCGTGCTGGCGTCGCGGACCGATGCGGCGATGGCGCGGATCGGCGAGACCCGCCGCGCCGCGCTGACCGAGATCGAGGTCGGCACGGTCGATGCGGTCGAGGCGATCGTCGCCAAGCTGTCGGGCGTGTCGATCGACCGCGCGGCGGCGGAGCAGCAGGTGAAGGCGGAACTGGCGCATGGCTGAGGGCCTCCATCCCGTTGCGCTGGCGACCACGCGCGGTGCGGTCGAACTGCATCACGAACCGTCCGCGTTGGGCATCACCGCAGCGGGCTTCGTTGCGATATCGATGCTCGTCGTCATCGGCATCATGCTGTGGCAGCGCGTACCGAAGCTGATCGCGGGTATGCTGGACGCCAAGATCGCGACGATCCGCCAACAGCTGGAGGAGGCGGCACGACTTCGCGCGGAGGCGGAGACTATGCTGGCTGGCGCGCAGGCACGCGACAAGGCAAGCGTCGGCGACGCGGCGGCGATTATCGCGCATGCCGAGGCGGAGGCCAGGATCATGCTGGCCAAGGCCGAAAGCGACGCGACCGACTTGCTTGCCCGGCGCAGCAAGATGGCGGAGGACAAAATCGGCGCGGCGGAACGTCAGGCGATTGCCGACGTCCGTGGTCGTGCCGCCGATGCCGCGGTGCATGCCGCCGCTTCGATCATCGCGCAGCGCCACGGTGCAGACGCGGACCGCGCGCTGGTGGACCGCGCCATCGCCGGGCTCGGCCGCGTCAACTGACAGTCCGGTCCGGCGGGGCTGGGCCGGGATGCAACCACTGAGGGTTTCACCGGTTCAGTCGGAATGACGATATACCTGACCCTGTTTTCCGCGCTCACGCTGATGTCGTCTCTTTCGGGAGCACAAACCGATCAGCGGAGCGCCGCGGATGCCGCAAAGGCTTTCTCGCTTGATCTGCCCGCGGCGAACGCGCCTGCCGCCGTGTCCGATCCCGACGCGCCACCATCCGTACCGGCCGTCTTTACGCTCGATACGCCGATCAGCCAGATCATCGCCGATCCGAAGGCGAAGGTCGTTCTTGACACGGACCTCCCGGGGCTCAGCACGGATACGAATCTGGCGAAGTTCCAGTCGATGTCGCTGCGCCAATTCCAGCCGATGACCGGCGGTCAAATGACCGATGCGCTGTTGGCGAAGACCGGAGCCGATCTGGCTGCGATCGCGCCATCGCCCGTGTTGGCGCATGCACCGGCGTCCGTGCCGCGGAGCCCGACTTCGCGCAAGGTCGACAACGGTCGTTGATCGCCCGGATTGTCCGCAACCATCGTTCAGGCGGCGGCTCGCGTGGGTGCGGCGCGCGTACGGTCGCGGCCGGATGCCTTGGCATCGAACAGTGCACGGTCGGCGCTTCGGTAGAGCGCGTTCCAATCGCTCTCCCGTGAAAGCATGCCGACACAGGTGCCGATGCTGGCGGTGACGCGCAGGTCGAACGGCATGCGCTCCTGGCGAAGCCGATCCAGGATGTCCGACGCGGCGATGTCGGTATCCGCGCCTACGACGATCGCGAACTCCTCCCCGCCGAAGCGCGACACCAACGCGTCGGCCGGGGTTGCCGCGCGCAATGCGCGGGCGAAGACCCGCAGCACCTCGTCGCCGCCGTCGTGGCCGATCGTATCGTTGACGGTCTTGAAATGATCGATGTCCGCCAGCAGCAGCATATGTTCGCCGGGCCGGCCGATCGCGCGCGACAGGAACGCACGACGGTTCAGCAACCCGGTCAGCGGATCGATCTCCGCCAGTTGCAGCGCCACCAGCTCGCGCGCTCGTGCCTGGTCACGTTCGCAGCTGAGTAGATAGATGCGATAGGCGATCGCCAGTCCGGATAGAGCGGCCTCCAGACCCATCGCGATGATCGTCGCGTTCTCGATGAAAAAACCGCCATCGACGATCGCGAGCATCTTCCCGATCCGAATCCAGGCGAAGCCGATCGGCACCGCCCATGTCACGGCGAACAGCCAGAAATATCGGCTCCGCTCTCGCCAAGCACGCCAGCCGATCATCGGGAACAACAGCATCAGGAGGATGAAAGCGCCCAGCCCCAGATGGTCGAGCAGCTGCGCGTGCCAGGGGATGAGGAACGCGCAGAGCGTTTCCGCGCCCATGACGCAGGCCGCCACGGACAGGCTGACGCGATCGAGCCATCCGGCGAACACCGGCCGCTCGAAAAAACCGCGCACGAAAAAGATCATCGCCGCGCCGCTCGCGCCCAGAAATAGCGTGGCAAGCCGCATCCGATAATGGTCATCCAGTTGCGGCAACCATTCGCCAAGCGCCCCGGACGATGTCGCGGCATAGCCGATGATGCACAGCAGGAGCATGCAATAGGCGGGCTGGAACGCCTGTCGCAGCGCGCGCCACAAGGCCAGATTGCCGATCAGCATGGTGATTGCCATGCCGGCGAACGCGCCGAAGAAGCCGGACAGACGGATCTCCCGGCTGGCGACCTGGTTTTCGGTCCCGATCATAGGGCGCCGCAGAACACCGCGCAGATTCGCTGCACCGTGCTCATGCCATAGCAACCGCATCGGTCGTGATGAGCCAGGGGGGATGGGCAGCACAACCACCGGGCCGAGCCGTAGATGGGGTCCGACCGTGCGGGACGTAATGCCGACGCTGCCGATCGATCCATCGGCGCGCAGTACGTAGAGCGCCACCGCGTCTTGCCAACCGCTCGCCATGCTGACGACATCGTCCGTTGTCGCGCCCCGGGGTAGCGGTTCGGACAGCAGCCAGAAATCGCCGCTGCCGAACCGAACCTGCGGCGTGGTGCAATCGAACAGGTTCGGCCGGGCGAACAGACCCCGTGCGGTCATGTCGGGCGCGGCGCGGGTGATACAGGGATGAAGCAGCAGCTGCGTCGCTTGGGCAGGCGACGTGAAGACCACACCGAATAGGAATGCCGTCAAGCTGGAGATCAGGAATACTGCGCGCCGCAATGCCATGCATCGGCTTAGGCACGGTAGCAGAAAGTTTTAGTAAACGTGTCGATATAAGCACCGGGGCGACCTACAGGTCGCCCGGCGTGGAGGCACCTTACTCGGCGGACACCGTCTCCGGCTTGCCGCCTTTCTTCTTTGGCTTCTTGGGCGCGGCGGGTTCGATCGCGAAGGACAACGCCCCGTCCTTCATCCGCACCGTGACCTCACCGCCATGGACCAGCTTGCCGAACAGCAGTTCCTCGGCGAGCGGCTGCTTGATCTTCTCCTGGATCAGGCGGCCCATCGGACGCGCGCCGTACAGCTTGTCGTAGCCCTTCTCGGTCAGCCAAGCCTTGGCCGCATCATCCAGGTTGATGTGGACGCCGCGATCCGCCAACTGGAGTTCCAGCTGCAGGATGAACTTGTCGACGACCCGCGCGACGACCTCGGGCGGGAGGTAGCCGAACGGCACCACCGCATCCAGGCGGTTGCGGAATTCGGGCGTGAACATCTTCTGCACCGCCTGCTCGTCCTCGCCCTCGCGCGTCAGGTTCCCGAAGCCGACCGTCTCGCGCGCCATGTCGCTCGCGCCCGCGTTGGTCGTCATGATGAGGATGACGTTGCGGAAATCGACCGACTTGCCGTGCTGGTCGGTCAGGCGACCGTTATCCATCACCTGCAACAGGATATTGAACAGATCCGGATGCGCCTTCTCGATCTCGTCGAGCAGCAGCACGCAATGCGGGTTCTGGTCGACCGCATCGGTCAGCAGACCGCCCTGGTCGAACCCGACATAACCCGGCGGCGCGCCGATCAACCGGCTGACCGAATGACGCTCCATATATTCCGACATGTCGAACCGCTGGAGGGGGATACCCAGGATCGACGCGAGCTGCTTGGCGACTTCGGTCTTGCCGACGCCGGTCGGGCCGGTGAACAGGTAATTGCCGATCGGCTTCTCCGGTTCGCGCAGGCCGGCGCGCGCCAGCTTGATCGCCGAGGCCAGCTTCTCGATCGCCGCATTCTGCCCGAACACCACGCGCTTGAGGTCGGTCTCCAGCGTCGACAGCGCCGCCTTGTCGTCGGTCGAGACCGACTTCGGCGGGATGCGGGCCATCGTCGCGATGACCTGTTCGATCTCCTTGGTGGTGATCGTCTTCTTGCGCTTGTTCGCAGGCACCAGCATCTGCATCGCGCCGACTTCGTCGATCACGTCGATCGCCTTGTCGGGCAGCTTGCGGTCGTTGATGTAGCGCG
>NZ_CAXTII010000130.1:0-4469 GCF_964244235.1 uncultured Sphingomonas sp. | reverse complement strand
CGCGGTGGTGAGCGCGGCCGTCTGCACCGAGGTCAGCGCGCCGATCGCGGTGGTCGGTGGCGGTGGGTCGAGTACCTCGCCCCGCGCCTCGGCTGCCGCCATCCGCCCGGCGATCAGCCCGACCGCGGCGCTCTCAACATAGCCCTCGCAGCCGGTGATCTGCCCGGCAAAGCGCAGCCGCGGCTCGGCCCGAAGACGGAGTTGCGCATCAAGCAAAACCGGCGATTTGATGAAGGTATTGCGGTGGAGCCCGCCAAGCCGGGCGAACTCGGCCGTCTCCAGCCCGGGGATCGTGCGGAAGACGCGGACCTGCTCGGCGTGCCTGAGCTTGGTCTGGAAACCGACGATGTTCCACAGCGTGCCGAGCGCATTGTCCTGGCGGAGCTGGACCACCGCCCAGGCACGACGACCGGTTGCGGGGTTGGTCAGCCCGACCGGCTTCATCGGCCCGAAGCGCGGGGTATCGCGCCCGCGCTCGGCCATCACCTCGATCGGCATGCAGCCGTCGAAGTACGGCGTGCCTTCCCATTGCTTGTATTCGGTTTTCTCGCCGGCGAGCATCGCATCGACGAATGCCTCGTACTGCGCCTTGTCCAGCGGGCAGTTGATGTAGTCGCGGCTGTCGCCCTTGTCCCAGCGCGACTGGAACCACGCGGTGCTCATGTCGATCGAGTCGAAGTGCACGATCGGCGCGATCGCGTCGAAGAAGGCGAGCGCGTCCTCGCCGGTGCGTTCAGCGATCCACGCCGCGAGCGGCCCGGCGGTCAGCGGTCCGGTGGCGATGATGACGCTGCCCCATTCGGGCGGCGGCACCGCGACGAGCTCGCGGCGCAGTTCAATCAGCGGCTCGGCGTCGATCGCGGCCGTCACGGCGTCGGCGAAGGCGTCGCGGTCGACCGCGAGCGCCGACCCGGCGGGGACGCGCGCGGCGTCGGCCTGCGCGAGGATTAGCGACCCCAGCGCGCGCATCTCGGCATGGATCAATCCGACGGCGTTGTGCTCGGAATCGTCGGAGCGGAAGCTGTTCGAGCAGACGAGTTCGGCGAGCGCATCGGTGTGATGCGCATCGGTCTTATGCGGTCCGCGCATCTCGTGGAGCACGACCGGCACGCCGGCGCGGGCGATCTGCCACGCCGCCTCGGACCCGGCGAGGCCGCCGCCGATGACATGGATCGGGGTCACGAGTTCGCCCGCAGCGGCTTCAGTTCAGACAGATGCCGCGAATTTCGCTGATTTTGCGAACTTAAGCGCGAAACGGCTCGGCGCGACGGGTCGAACACGGCGGAACGCGGGGTCGGGGTGATACGGCGGAACAAGGGCAACTCCGGATGCAGGCTCGAGACTATATCGCATCGCCGAAGGTGTAGGACAGCGGCAATCCGCGTCGCCCCGACGGGGCCGCTTGCTTGAACAAAAACCGGCCGATGGGCGTAGTACGGAAGCACCTATACGGTGCCTGTCGACCGAGGAGTTCCGATGAAGGTCATTCGCAGCGGCAGTCAGCCGTCGGCCGCGGGGCCGCCCGCATGGTTCACCGGCACCGTCCGGATCGATACTCCGTTCGCGGCGGATCAGCCCGGCCGCGCGAGTGGAGCGATCGTGACTTTCGAACCCGGCGCACGGACGGCGTGGCACACGCACCCGCTCGGCCAGACCCTGATCGTCACCAGCGGCGTCGGCTGGACCCGGTGCGAGGGTGGCCCGAAGGTCGAAATCCGCGCCGGTGACGTCGTCGTGTGTCCCGCCCAGCACCGGCACTGGCATGGCGCCACCGCGACAACCGCGATGACCCACATCGCGATCGCCGAAATGCTCGACGGCCGCGTCGTCGACTGGATGGAACACGTCGACGATGCCGACTACCTCGACGGCGCAGTCGAACGATAGCCGTCACGCCGGTGGCGGCTGCGGTTACCGGTCGGTGCGCGCCGCGGGAGCCGCAGGTGATCGTGATCGTCATGATCATCATGAGCGACGATAATCGCGTATACCCGCGTTGCGATCTGCAGCGTTAAGCGGCGATGCGCTTCTCCCCGATCCTGTTCCTCGCCCTCATCCTCGCCCCGACGGGCCTCGCCGCGCGTCGCCTGCCGCCACCGCTGCCGGCCCCGGTGTTCGATCCCGCGCGCTTCTTTGCCGGGAGGACCCACGGTACCGGCTCGCTCAACGTCGTCGCGTCGAAACCCAAACCGGTCGGCGTCGAGGGCCGTGGCCGCGTCGGCGGGGACGGCACGCTGACGCTCGATCAGACGGTGCGCGAGGGCACCAAGTCGCCGGCCACCCGCCAATGGACCTTCCGTCCGCTCGGCGGCGGCCGTTATGCCGGGACGCTGTCCGATGCCGCCGGCCCGGTCGCGGGCGAGGTCACCGGCAACCGGCTCCACCTCCATTTCCGCATGCACGGCGGCATCGTCGCCGACCAGCTGATCGACCTCGCCCCCGACGGGCGAAGCGCACACAACCGGATGAGTTTCCGCAAGCTCGGGGTGGTGGTGGCGCGGTTGGATGAGACGATCACCCGGCTGCCGTAACACGCCGGATGCGGCACGATTGTCGCAGGGGCCGACGTTCCTTTCCGGCCTGGGCGGCGCTCTCTAATCTGGGAATATGCGTCGCCGCCTAGCTGCCGTCGTCCTGCTGTCGCTCGGCCTTGGCGCCGCGCCGCCGCCTGATCCATGGGCGGTGCTTGCAACGCGCGATGTCGCCGCGCTCCACGCCGATGTCGTCGCGATCCATCCGGGCATGCGCGATCCGCTCAATCCGACGTTCGCGGCGCAGGTCCAGACCGCCTACGCCGACGCGCGTACCGAGGCCGAGCAGGCGCGGTCGTTCCTCGATTGGCGCGCGGCGACGAGCGGCTTCATGCTGGCTTTCCGCGACGGGCATACCATTTTCCGCGCCGCGACGATCCCGGCGCGGGTGCGCTGGCCGGGGTTCCTGATCGACGGGCAGGGCGGGGGGCTATGTCGTTCGCCGCCTCGCGCCCAAGCCGGGGGCGTCGCCGCCCGACGGTGCGCGGGTCGTCGCGTGCGACGGGGTGCCGATCGCCGAGTTGCTCGAACGCCGCCTCGACCGGCGCGAGGCCGACTGGTCGAAGCCGCCCGAGCGCATCCGCCAGGCGTGGCGGCTGTTCATCGATTACCGGCTCGATGGGTCGCCACCAGTCAAGTCGTGCACCTTCGCTGGCGGGGAGGACGTTGCACTCGACTGGCAGCCGATCGCATGGCCGACGCTTGCGGCCGGGCTAGGCCCGTTCCTGCGCGAACCGGCGGTGCGTCGTCCCGACCGGCTCGACTTCAGGACCGATGGTGCGGCGTGGATCACCCTCGGCAGCTTCAGCGACGAGGCGGCACTGCAGGCGCTCGAAACTGCGCTGACCGCCGTGGCCGCGCGCCTCCGCGCCGCGCCGTACGTCGTGTTCGACCTGCGCGGCAACGGCGGCGGCAACTCGACATGGGGTGAGACGTACGGTGCGATCCTGTGGGGGAAGGATGCGGTCGCGGCGGCGGCGATCGCGTACCGTCCAAAATTCTGGCGCGGGTCGCCGCGAGTCGCGGCTGAAGCCCGGTCAGTCGGCACGCGCTTTGCGGCGATCGGACCGGCGATGGCGGGACCAGCGAATTATTTCCTCAAGATCGCCGATCTGATCGCCGCGCATCCGGGTGACACGGCGTTGCTGCGCGATCCGTCGGCCGACGACACACCGCCGCCGCCAGCCGCCGCGAAATTATACGCGGGTCCGGTGTTCGTCCTGACCGACTCCGGCTGTTTCAGTTCGTGCGTCGTCGTCATGGACGTGCTCAAGACGCTCGGCGCGCGGCAGGTTGGCGAGCCGAGCGGGCAGAACGAGGAATATGGCGAGATCGCCGGGCCGCTGACGACCCCGTCGGGCCTCGCCACCTACCGCATCCCGATGTCGATCATCCGCCAGCCGCGCGCCGACCTCGGCGGCCTGCCGCCCGACGTCGTGTGGCCGGGAGCGATGGACGACGACACGGGGCTGCCAACATGGATCGCATGGCTGGCCAAAACCGGCGGTTAAAACTGGCGTTTCGCCCGTGCAACGGCTAGATGTGACACCTCAGCGACACAGCGCGCACGACAGGTAGAAATCTTGGCCGACCCGACGATACTTCCCCCGCAAGAACCCGATATCAAGCCCGTCTCGATCGTCACCGAGATGCGGACGAGCTTCCTCGACTACGCGATGTCGGTGATCGTCGCGCGCGCGCTGCCCGACGTGCGCGACGGGCTCAAGCCGGTCCACCGCCGCATCCTGTGGGGCGCGCACGAGAGCGGCTTCACCGCTGGCAAGCCCTACCGCAAGTCGGCGCGGATCGTCGGCGACGTGATGGGTAAATACCACCCGCACGGCGACAGCTCGATCTACGACGCGCTCGCGCGGATGACGCAGGACTGGTCGATGCGGCTGCCGCTGATCGACGGGCAGGGCAATTTCGGCTCGATGG
>NZ_CAXTII010000129.1:0-4562 GCF_964244235.1 uncultured Sphingomonas sp. | reverse complement strand
TGGGTCGGGATCGAGGAAGATGTGGCGGTGGTCGAACGCGGCGACCAGTTTCAGCGCCTTCGACAGCAACATGCCGTTACCGAACACGTCGCCCGACATGTCGCCGCAGCCGACGACGCTGATCGGTTGCGTCTGCACGTCGATCCCGCGCTCGGCGAAATGGCGCTGCACGCTGATCCACGCGCCCTTGGCGGTGATGCCCATCGCCTTGTGGTCGTAGCCGTACGACCCGCCGCTCGCGAAGGCGTCGCCCAGCCAGTAATCGCGCTCCAGCGCCAGCGCGTTGGCGACGTCGCTGAAGGTCGCAGTGCCCTTGTCCGCGGCGACGACGAAATAGGGATCCTTGCCGTCGAGGATCGTGACACCCTGCGGATGGACGACCTTGCCCTCCGCGATATTGTCCGTGACCGACAGCAAAGCCCGGATGAACATGCGGTAGCTCTCGGTGCCCTCCGCCAGCCACGCGTCGCGGTTGGCGGGGGAGGGGAGCTGTTTGGGGTAGAAGCCGCCCTTCGCGCCCGTCGGCACGATCACCGCGTTCTTCACTCGCTGCGCCTTCATCAGGCCGAGGATTTCGGTCCGGAAATCGTCGCGTCGGTCGGACCATCGCAGGCCCCCGCGCGCGACGGGACCCGCGCGCAGGTGGATGCCCTCCACGCGGGGCGAATAGACCCAGATCTCGCGCCACGGCACCGGTGCGGGGAGGCCGGGGATCAGATGGCTGTCGAACTTGAACGCCAACGCTTCCTCGGCGGCGGGGGCGAAGGCGTTGGTGCGCAGCGTCGCGGCGATCAGGTTGCGATAGGCGCGCAGGATACGGTCGTCGTCGATCGCCGACACCGCATCGAGCGCTTCCGTCACCGCGGCATCGGCGGCGGCAATATCATGCGGGGCGGCGGGATCGTGTGCCGCGGCGAAGCGGTGGATCAGCGCCTTCGCGAGCGCGGGCGACCGGCGCAACGCATCGACAACGGTCGCCATCCCGTAGGTCAGCCCCGCCTGGCGGAGATACCGGAACCAGGCGCGCAACAGGATCACCGATGCGGGCGCGAGGCCGGCCTCGACGATCAGCCCGTTGAACGCGTCGTTCTCCGCCGTGCCGCGCAGGACCGCGGCGATCGCGTCCTCCAGCACCGCGGGATCGTCCGCGAACGCGCCGCCGCCGACCTCGACCGCGAATTCATGGACATGGGCACCGGTCTCGTCCGCCAGCCGGGTCGGCAATTCGCCGATCACGCGGAAGCCGAAATTCTCCAGCACCGGCACGGCATCGGACAGCGCCAGCGCACCGCCCAGGCGATAGATTTTCAGCCGCTGCTCCGGCCCCGCCTGCGCCGGATACAATCGCACCGACCGGTCCTGATCGTCGGCCAGCGCGGCGATCCGCTGAATATCCGCTGCCGCCTCGTCGATCGTCGTGGCGTTGCGGTAGCTTTGCGGAAAGGTCGCCGCCCAGCGCAGCGCCAGCCGCGCCGCACGTGCCGGACCGAGCTGCTCCGCCAGCGCGGCCTCGGCATTGGGCACCCACCCGCGCACCATCTGCTCCAGCCGTCGGTCGAGCGGTGCCGGATCGGGCATCCTCCCGCCGCCGCGGACGTCGATCGTGTACCGGGTCAGCGCGACGCCGCCGTCCTCGAGCGCGATCGACCAGCTCACGACGATGCCGTTCGCGGCCGCCGCGAGCATTTCGCCGATCGCGACCCGGCGCGACGTCGTAACTTCGTCGCGCGGCAGCCAGACGAACGCGAACACATGCCGTCCCAGCGCGGACTCGACCAGGACCAGTGCCGGTCGCGGCCGGTCCGCCAGCGACATCGCGGTCAGTACCAGGCTCTCGAGCGCCGCCGGCGCGAAGGCGCAGACCAGGTCGTGGGGCAGGGCGGTCAGCGCGTGCGTCAGCGCCTTGCCGGTATGACCCTTGCGATCGAACCCGAATTTCGCCTCCAGCGCCGCCAGGCGCGCGCGCAGCACGGGGACGTCGCGAGGCGGCGCGGCGAGCGCTGCGCTGGTCCAAAGCCCGGCGTGGATCGACAGGCCGGTGACCTTGCGGTCCGCTTTCACCGGCACGACGACCAGGTCGAGCGGCACCGACCGGTGCACTGTCGAGATCAGGCTCGACTTCAGCAGCAGGGGTGCCTCGCCCCCCTGATCGAACCACGCGGCGGCGAGCATCTTGGACGCGTCGGCGAGGATCGGTGTGACGTGCGTGTTGCGCGCGATGCCCAGCGCGACACCCGCGCCGTCCGCCCGGTTCCAGACCTGATGGCCCAGCAGCGTGAAATGTCCGTCGAGAAGCCATTGCAGCAGCGCCGCGCCTTCGCCCTGCGGCAGCGCCGCCTCGTCCTCCGCCATCGCGCGCTGCAGCTGTCGCCAGTCGGCGACCGCCGCGCGCACGTCCGCCAGCACCGCGATCATCTGATCGATCAGCGCCCGCCGGTCGCGCGCGTCGATCCGGTCCATCTCGATATAGATCAGCGATTCGGGATTACCGGCACCGCCGATATCCGTCAGTTCGCCGGCGGCATTGCGCGTCGTCCGGACGATCGGATGGATGATCCGGTCGATCGCGATATCGCGCGCGCCGATCGCCGCGGCGATCGAATCGACAAGGAACGGCATGTCGTCGTTGACGACGGCCAGGCGTACCCGCCGGCGCGTATCGTCCGATACCATCGGCTCGATCGCAATTGCCGGTGCCTCGTCAGTGCGGACCAACCCGGTCGCGACGACGAACGCCGCGGCCGCCGCGACCTCTGCAGGACCGAACCCCGTCAATTCCCCCGGTAGCGCGCCCCTGGTCAATCGGGCGGCAAGCGCGTCCGATAGCGATGTGGTCGAGATGTCAGCCATGGCTGCCGCGTATGAACCGGGCGGGTGACGTTCTCAAGACGCGAAACGATGTTGCGCCGCAACGTAACTTTACGCGAGCGCGCTCAGTATTTGCTTATTCAGCGCGGCGTCATTGGCGACGCTGCCCACGACATCCAGCGTGCCATCGGCCGCGACCCGTGCCACCAGCACCACGAGGCTGCCCGGCGTCGCGCCCGTGTCGAGCGACACATGCGCCAGCGCAGGACGATCGGCGAAGGAGGGCTGAGGTGCCGGTACCGCGACGCCCGGCTTGCGCGCGGCACGCTCCGCGGCGACCGCCGCCTTCACGCCGCCGTCGAACGCATCGAGGAACAGCGGCAACCCGCCCGACGCGACGCCGTTGCGCACCGCATGCTGCAGCACCGCGGCATATTCGGTCAGCCGGGTCTTGTCATAATCCGCGCCGAAGACGAGCTTCACGACGGGCGTCATCGGTGCACGTGCCTGAACGACGATGCCGGCCCGGTCGAGCAATGCGTCGTATTCGGCCTGGGCCCCGGCCGCGGCAATCGCGAAATCATGCGCACGGCCAAGCGCGCGGTATAGCGCCGCACGGCTGCGCGTATCGGCCGCGCGTACCGCGGCGGCGCTTTCGCGCGCCATCATGAGCCGGTCATCGAGCGATCCGATGAAGACCCCCGAGATGCTTTCGCCATCGACACCGTCATCGGGCGTACCGAAACCGCCGCTGGGGCCGTCGGCCCAGATCGCGGGCTCGCCGGGCATGGCACCGCCATGGACGGCGGCGGCCAGCTCGGCGTCGAGCGAGGCCTGGACCTGCTGGTCGGCGACTTCCTTCCAGTTGATGACGCCGTAGATGAAATCGATCGCGTCACCGTCCGACGAGAACGGCATCAGGATCCCGCGATACAGGGTCGTCAGTCCGCGCGTGTTGACGAATTCCGCTTCGAACCCGATCGGCGCGCGATTTGCGATGATCTGGAGATAATGATCGGTCAGCCGCGAAAGCAACGACCGGGTCGGCACGTCGGCGATCCGCGCGACGCCGATCTCCAGCCCGCATTCCTCGCGTAGCGTTCGGCCGAGATACGCGATCTTCGGATCGTCGATCCCACCTGAAAAATCCAGCAACGCGCTGTTCGCGCCGAAATCCACGATATTGTCGGGATCGAGGTCCGCGATCGACGGATAGGGGCGTCCGCGCAGCAGCGAAACCCAATGATTGTACGCGCGGACATGCATCCGCCGCTCGTCGCCGCCCAAGTCGAACATCGCATCGTCGAAACTGCCGTCGGCATCGGTATCCGCTACATCGTCCTGATCGACGCCGGCGTTCCCCCGGTCAAAGCCGCGTGCGCTGTCCATGCCACAGATCCCCGTCCGCCAGGGCACATCCCCGACCGCGACGATCCTTGTGCACCGGCCGTGGTAAACGAGACGTAAAGCCCTGCGCCTTCACGATCGATTGGCCCGCCCACGCTTGTCAGTCGCCCCCCGACCTGTTAGCCGAGTTACCGTGTCGGTCGGGAAACCGCCGCCGCCACGCCGCCTTAGCTCAGTTGGTAGAGCATCGCATTCGTAATGCGGGGGTCACAGGTTCGAGTCCTGTAGGCGGCACCATTCTCAGGAACCGGCAGAAAAACGCGGGTTTCGGCGACCCCATAGAGGACTATCTGGATCGTGCCCCACGGCGTGGTGTAGCTTCGCCGGTGTGATCACGGCGATCTCCG
>NZ_CAXTII010000128.1:0-4641 GCF_964244235.1 uncultured Sphingomonas sp. | reverse complement strand
AGAATGAGCAGGGCGATTGCCGCGATGGTGCGATCGAACGCGACCTTGCCGATCGCCTGCAGCCCGGTGACCCGGTTGCGGTACAGCGACAGCGTCGGCCGCCCGCCGACATAGGCGATAGAGTGCCGCGCGCTTTCGAGGTCGAGTGATACCGGGGCCATCGAGATGTTGACGTTGATCTGTTCGAGGCACTCGACCAGATCGTCGATCCGCGGCCCCGCCGACCACGGCAGGTCGATGACGACGGTGTCGATCTTCCGCTCCTTGATCTGGCTGATGAAAGCATCGAGATCGTTGCCCGGCAGCATCCCGCTATAGTCGCTGCGCCCGCCCCGGTTGCGTTGATCGAACACCAGATGGACCTTCGCGACCGGGCCCGCACCGCCTTCGATCAGCGCGATCAGCGCGTCGGTCTTGTCGGTGCAGCCATAGATCGCGATGCGCTCGCCGAGCGTACCGCGATCGGACAGCCGGGTAATGCTGCGCCGCGCCGCCGCGCCGACGCTCCAGATCGTGACGACCCCTGCCGTATAGGTTGCGATCGCCCAAATCCGTGAAACATTCGGCAGGTCGCCGAGCATGAAAGCACCGATCAGCGTGACGACGCTCGCGGTGACCCAGTCGAAATAGGCCTGCTTCAGCCGGTCGGTACGGACGACCTGCGCCTCGATCGAGCGATGGTACCACGCCAGCAGGCCATAGATCATGACCCAGCCAACCCCGATCGGAACATGATGTCCGCTCGTCGCGAGGCCGCCGATATCGAGCGCCGCGAGGCCGATGACGATCACGGCCAAGCCGCCGAGCTCGGCGAGCAGCCAGAGGTCGAGCGCCGAGTTCCAGCTGAGGTGGCGCTCGGCCGCCGGCTCGATCGCTGTCCGACCGGCGACGCGTTGTTCGGTGCCCCCCACCCGACATCCTTTGTTACGAAACGCAACCCACTCGCGTCGCTTCGTCAGATACGTGACTGAAGTTAAAATCGACGTGCGGGCGTCACCCGACCGACCGAAACCTTATCGATCACCGCCGTGGATCTCTTAAGCCTAGCCCAAGGCGCAGGTCAGGCCGGTCTCGACCAGACGCGCGACAAGCGCCGGATCGGCGTTGCCGAGGCGATCGACGAGCTTGTTCAGGCTCAATTTGTCGCCGCCACTGTCCTTGACGACGCGATTCAGTTCATCGAGCTGGCCGTAGCTCAGCCGGGCGGCGAGCTTCCCGCCCATGCACCGCGCCTGCGGTGTCGGCACCCCCGCTGCCTCGAGCTTGCCCGCGATACGCTCGGCCGGGGTCGCGCACCCAGCGAGCGCGATCAGCGCGACCAGCGCGGCACGCTTCACGCGCGCGTCGCCGGCAGCCGCCACCACGCGACATGCGGGTGGAGGTGGTGTTCGTGGTGATAGCCGCCGAAATTGAAGCAGGTCAGCACCGATACGAGCGGCCCGAAGCGCGAGCTGCGGGCGTTGTGCCGGTCGGGAAAGACGTCGTGCGCGTGGCGGTGCGGCAGGAAGGTGCCGAACCAGAACAGCTGCAGCAGCGCGAGCAGCGCCGGGATCGCCCAGAATACGAGGATGTTCGGCAACGATGCGCCAAGCAGCTGGTAGAATGACAGCACGACAACGATCCGCACGATCTGCCAATGCGAATAATAGGCCCCGAAGAAGCGCGCGAGCCATTTGACCGGACGCGTCGGATTGATCGCATCGAAGTCGGGATCTTCCGCCGTCCCGACGTGGCGATGATGCGCAAAATGGTTCGGCAGCATCCGGTCGTAATCGAGCCCAGCGTAAAGCATTAGCATCGTCCGCCCGACCGCGCGGTTGACCCCCGCCCGCTCCGGCGCGAACGAGCCGTGCATGCAGTCGTGGGCGATGATGAACAGGCCCGTCGACAGCCATGTCTGGACGAGGACCAGCGGCACGATCCACACCGCGTTCGCCAGGGTCAGTTGAACCGCGAAGATCCCACCGAAGTGGATGACGCCCCATGCGGCGACGATCCCCGCCGCCAGAGCATATCCCGCCAGCGTGCGCGCGCCGGACCGGGGGGCGATGATCGTGGCCGAAGTCACAGCGGACAAAAACTCCTGTGCCGCATCCCTGCGTCGAATCGCGAGGGATGCAAACCCCCCTGCGACGTTTTATAGACGAAGTCATGAACCTCAATGTTCCCACCGAAGCCGGTATTGCCATCGCGCTCGCCGCGCTCGCGGCGATGGAGGGCGTCGCCTACGTCGCGCATCGCTGGGTGATGCACGGCTTGATGTGGGGGCTGCACCGCTCGCATCACTCCCCGCGCGCCGGGGTGTTCGAGGCGAACGACTGGTTCGCGGTGATGGGAGCACTGCCGGCGATTGCGCTGATTTTCGCCGGCACCGTGCTCGGCTGGGGCAGCGCGTTGATGTGGGTCGGGGTCGGGGTCACCGGCTACGGCATGATCTATTTCGGCTTCCACGATGTCATCGTCCACCGCCGCGTGCCGGTGTCGTGGGTGCCGCGCGGGCGCTACATGAAGCGGATCGTTCAGGCGCACCGCCTCCACCACGTCGTCGAGACCAAGGCGGGGACGGTGTCGTTCGGCTTTATCTATGCGCCGCCGGTGCGCGAGTTGCTGGCCAAGCTCGAGCGCAACGGCGGCGGCAGGATCAGGGACGCATCGTCCAAAGTCCGGCGCGAGATGGCGTAGCCGACCAGCGGCGGGCTCGGCTGAAAGACTGCGGCAGCGTCCGTGCGACCGCGAGCAGTTTCTCAAGCGTCGAGGTCGTCACCCGCCGGTCGAGCGCGTCGGCGCCCTCCGCGCGCACCCGTCGCCCGATGCCCCCATAGATATCGGCGGCGGCGAGCACCGCCCATGCCGCACGCCGGGTCAGCGCCGGTGTGCCGAAGCGCGACGAGGCTTCGTAGCGCTCCGCCTCGTCGACCAGACGGCTGACGATGGTAGCGAGCGCGGCGCGGTTGTGGGGGGCAGCATAGGTCGCTTTCGACAAGCCCGCCTCCGCCAGCCACGCCTCGGGCAAATAGCACCGTCCGTTCGCCGCATCCTCGACGACGTCGCGCGCGATGTTGTTGAGCTGAAACGCGAGGCCGAGATCGCACGCCCGGTCGAGCGTCGCGCGGTCGTCGGGCGACACCCCCATGACGATCGCCATCATCACCCCGACGCACCCGGCGACGTGGTAGCAGTAGGTCAGCGTGTCGTCGAAGGTGACGAAGGTCCGCTCCTCGACGTCGCTGCGGAACCCCTCGATCAGGTCGAGCGGGTAGCGGTCGGGCATTCCGGTTTCGGCGGCGACGCGGGCGAGCGCATCATACGGCGGGTCGCCGCTCACTTCACCCGCGAGTGCCGCTCTGGTGCGCATCTCGAGTCCGGCCAGCCGCTCGGCGGGCGTCCCGGCGTACTCGACCCGGCCGTGACCAGCATCCTGCCCGTCGATGACATCGTCGGCGTAGCGGCACCAAGCGTAGAGCAGCGTCGCGCGATCGCGCAGCACCGGATCGAACAGCCGCGAGGCGAGCGCGAAGCTCTTCGACCCCTTCGCGATCGATGCCCGGCTCGCCGCGACGAGCGGGTCGATCATTCGGCGGCCATTGCCACCGCGCTATTGTGCCCGACGCCCGGCTGGACGCCGCCGAGATCGGCGATCATCAGCTTAGCGGTCGCCTTGGCCGAGCCGACGACGCCGGGGATTCCCGCCCCCGGATGCGTCCCTGCGCCGACGAAATACAGGTTCGACAGCACGTCGTCGCGGTTGTGCGTGCGGAAGAACGCGCTCTGCCACAGCACGGGTTCGAGGCTGAAGGCCGAGCCGAGGTGCGCGTTCAACTCGACCGCGAAGTCCTTCGGCGTGAAGGTCCGCATCGTCACAAGGTCGTCGCGCAGGCCGGGGATCATCGTCGCCTCGAGCGTGTCGAGGATGCGATTGGCGTAGAGGTCGCCCTCCTTCTCCCAGTCGCCCTTGTACTTGCCCATGTGCGGCACCGGCGACAGGACGTAGAACGCGCTGCACCCCTCGGGCGCCATCGCCGGATCGGTCGCGGTCGGGTGGTGGAGGTAGAGCGAGAAATCGTCGGCTACGACGCCGTTCTTGTAGATGTCGTCGAGTAACTCGCGGTAGCGGTTGCCGAACACGATCGTGTGGTGGCGGATCTCGGGGTGCTTCCGCTTCAAGCCGAAATAGACGACGAACAGCGACGGCGAGAAGCTCTTCCACTTCATCATCCCCGCCGCCTGCCGCCCACGCGGATGGTCGGCGAGCAGGTCCTTGTAGGTGTGAACGATGTCGCCGTTCGACGCGACCGCATCGAAGTCGCCCGACCAGCCGTCGGCGGTGGTGACGCCGGTGACGGTCGACCCCTCGGCGCGGATCGCCTTGACGCCGTTGCCCATCATAACCGTGCCGCCGAGATCCTCGAACAGCTTGACCATGCCCCTGACCAGCGCGCCGGTGCCGCCGCGCGGAAACCACACGCCCCACTTCTTCTCGAGCGCATGGATCAGCGCGTAGATCGCGCTCGTCTTGAACGGGTTGCCGCCGACGAGCAGCGAGTGGAAGCTGAATGCCTCACGCAGCTGCGGGTCCTCGATATAGCGGCTGACCATCGCATAGACCGAGCGGAACGCCTCGTAGCGCATCAGCTGCGGCGC
>NZ_CAXTII010000127.1:0-4696 GCF_964244235.1 uncultured Sphingomonas sp. | reverse complement strand
TCCTCGCCGCCCTCCACCACAACGCCACCGCCGCGGGGGTCAGGGCTTGAAGGGCGTCTTCCTGCTGGCCGCCGCGATGCTGCTGCCGGCCGCGGGGCCTGTGGGCACGACGGTCACGGTGCAGGTCGGCAATATCCGCAACGCCAACGGCAATGTCCATGTCGATATCTGCCCGCAGGCGCAGTTCCTGACCGAGAATTGCCCCTATCGCGCCACGGTGCGTGCGGTGGCCGGGGTGACGACGCTCGTTCTGCAGGGTGTGCCCGCCGGCCGCTATGCCGCGCAGGCGACCCATGACGAGAATCGCAACGGCAAGGTCGACCGCGCGCTGTTCGGTATCCCCAAAGAGGGCGTCGGTTTCTCGAACGACGCCAAGATCCGGTTCGGGCCGCCGAAGTTCGATGACGCGGCCTTCGCCGTCGGTGCGACGCCGACCACGATCCGTTTCTCGCTACGCTATTTCCTCGGGGCTTCGGGCCCGGTCAAGCGCTGACCGCGATGCGCCGGCTGATCCCCCGCCTCGTCGCGCTGGCGATCCGGCGGCCCTGGGCGACGCTGGCGATCGCGGCGGTCCTGACGGTGCTGGCGCTGATCGTCGCGGTCGACCGGTTCGCGATGACGACGGACACCGCGGCGCTGATCTCCCCCGATGTTGACTGGCGCAAGCAGGAGCGCGCGGTCGAGGCGGCGTTCCCCCAGCTGAGCGACGTCATGGTCGTGGTGATCGACGGCCGCACGCCCGAACTGGCGGAAGCCGCGGCGGCTGCGCTCGCCGCGCAACTCGCCGCCGACAAGACGCATTTCCGCCGCGTCAGCCGACCCGATGGCGGCGATTTCTTCGGGCGGGAGGGGTTGCTGTTCGGATCGCGCGCGGACGTGCAGCGCGAGACCACGGCGCTGGTCGATGCGCAGCCTCTGCTCGGCCCGCTTGCCGCCGATCCAAACGCGCGGGGGGTGGCGTCCGCGCTGTCGACGATCCTCGACGGAGTCGCGAACGGATCGACGACGCTCGCCCGCATCGACGCACCGATGCGCGCGCTGACCCGGGCGGCGGACGAGACGCTGGCCGGCAAGCCCGCCTATTTTTCCTGGCAGCGGCTGTTCGGCGGCGGCGCGACCGCGGCGCCGACCCGGCGGTTGCTGCTGCTGCAACCCGTCCTCGATCACGGCGCGTTGATGCCGGGCGAGGCGGCGAGCGACGCGCTGCGGGCCGCGGCAAAGGCGGGTGGGTTCGACGCTGCGCATGGCGTGCGCGTCCAGCTGACGGGCGAGGTGCCGCTGGCGGACGAGGAATTCGCGACGCTGGAGGACAATATCGGCGCGGTCGGGGCGGTGATGCTGGTCGCGATGCTGGCGACCCTGTGGTTCGCGACCCGGTCGGTGCGGCTGGTGGCGGCGATCCTCGCGACGATCGTCGCGGGGCTGGTGGTGACGAGCGCGGTCGGGCTGCTGGCGGTCGGGCGGTTCAACCTGATCTCGGTCGCGTTCATTCCGCTGTTCGTCGGGCTTGGCGTCGATTTCGGCATCCAGATCTGCGTGCGCTTCAATGCCGAGCGCAGCGGCGGCCTGACCCCGCCGGTCGCGATGGCCGCAGCGGCGGAGGCGCTGGGCGCACCGTTGCTGCTGGCGGCGAGCGCGATCTTCCTTGGGTTCGGCGCGTTCCTGCCGACCGCTTATGTCGGGATTGCAGAACTGGGCGTGATCGCCGGGCTCGGCATGATCGTCGCTCTGGCGTTCAGCGTCACGCTGCTGCCCGCGATCGTCATGCTGATGCCACCGGGACCGCCCAAGCGCGACGTCGGCTTCGCTGCGATGGCGCCCGCCGACCGGTGGCTGGCGCGCAACCGGCGGCGGGTGCTGTGGGCGTTCGTCGCGGCGATGCTGGTCAGCATCGCGTTGCTGCCCTTCGTCCGGTTCGACTTCAATCCGCTCGATCTGCGCGATCCCAATGCGCCGTCGATGCGCGCGCTGGCTGATCTGACGCGCGATCCGGACCGGTCGCCGAACACGATCGACGTGCTGGCGAAGGGGCCGGGGGCGGCGGATGCTTTGGCGAAGCGGCTGTCCGCGCTCCCCGAGGTGCGGCAGGTGGTGACGATCGACAGCTTCGTCCCCGCGGACCAGCCGGCAAAGCTCGCGACGATCCAAGATGCGAACACGCTGCTGGATCTGACGCTCAATCCGTTCGATGTCGCGCAAGCGCCGAGCGACGCGGAACTGATTTCGGTTCTGCGAAAGACGTCTATGAAGCTGCGGTCGACGCTCGAGGCCTCTCATCGCCCCAGTTGGATCACGTTGAAAAACCCTGGTTTTTACATCCTGCCACCAGTCCTCTCGCCGACCGAAGTCGCCGCACGAGACCTTGCCGACGGCTTAGACCGTCTCGCCGCCGGCAACCCAGCTCAGCGCGCCGCGTTCAATGCCGCGCTGGCGAAGCCGCTCGCCGTTATGCTCGACCAGACCCGCGCCGCGCTCCAGGCCGCGCCCGTCACCCGCACGACGCTGCCCGCCGATCTCGTCCGCGACTGGGTCGCGCCCAACGGCGAGGCGCGGCTGTCGGTCTTCCCAAGCGGTAACGCCAACGACAATGCCGTCCTTAAACGCTTCCGCACCGCCGTCGCCACGGTGACCCCCGCCATCTCCGGCCTGCCGGTCGCGACGCAGGCGGCGGCGGGGACGGTGGCGTTCGCGTTCGTCGAAGCCGGAGTGACCGCGTTCGCGCTGGTCAGCATCCTGCTGTTTGTCGTCCTGCGCGACGCGCGCGAGGTGGCGTTCACGCTGGCACCGGTCATCCTGTCGATCTTCCTGACGCTCGGCACCTGCGTGCTGATCGGTCAGCCGATCAACTTCGCCAACATCATCGCCTTCCCGCTGTTGTTCGGGGTCGGGGTCGCGTTCCACATCTATTTCGTGATGGCCTGGCGCGCGGGCGCGACCGCGCTGCTCGAATCGCCGCTGGCGCGTGCGATCCTGTTCTCCGCGCTGGCGACGGGGACCGCGTTCGGCAGCCTGTGGCTGTCGCACCATCCCGGCACCGCCAGCATGGGCAAGATCCTGATGCTGTCGCTGGCGTGGACATTGGTATGCGCACTGGTGTTCGAGCCCGCGCTGCTGGGGCCGCCGCGAGTCAGGACGGCGGCTTAGCGGCAGGATCTGTCATCGGGTCATCGAGCTCGGGCGCGGACGAATCCGGTTTCCGCGCGGGCTGCGCCGTCGGCGGGGTCGGGGTCGGGGTCGGTACCGGTGCCGACGGATCGGCCATCGGGTCGGCCAGTTCCGGTGCCTTGCTGTTGGCCGCCGGTGCGCCCGCCGGGTCCGTCAGCGGATCGCCGAGATAGGTCGGTGAACCCGTCGCGTGCCTGGTGCCGTGCAGATGCCGTATCTCGCCCGCGCGGTCCTGCAGATACACCGATCGCAGCGTGGCGTAGGGGTCCACCGCGCCTGCCATCAACGCCCGCAGGTCGCCATCCGCCTCGACCCGCTGATCGAGCCCGGGGATCACCGCGTGCGGCAACTGGTAATAGAGGCGGTCGAACGGTTCCCCGATGGTCGGGGCCAGGATCGCGCCGTCCGCGCCGTTGCCGATCAGGTCGCGCAGCGTCGTCGGGCCGATAAAGGGCAGGAAGATGTAGGGCCCGGGCTTCACCCCGTAAAATCCCAGCGTGTCCGCCAGTCCATTTGGCCGGTGCGGCAATCGGATCGCCGGCCCCTTTGCAAGGTCGATCGCCCCCGCGAGCCCAAGCGTCGAGTTGATCGTGAAGCGCGCGACCGTCTCGATCGCCTTGCCCGGCTTCAGCTGAAGCATGTAGTTCAGGAAAACGATCGGCTCGCCAAGATTGCTGAAGAAATGGCGCAGCGCGGTGCGAAGCGGGCTCGGCACGACATGCTTGTAGCCAAGCGCGACGGGCCGGAACACGATTCGGTCGAACCGCTGCTGGCGGGCGAACATCTTGCGATTGAAATGTTCGAACGGGTCGCCGGCTGCGTGACGGACACGCCGACGCGTCGTGGGCGGGGGCATGCCTGGCTCGGGCTTGTCGGTGGTGATCGGCGCGGCGGCCGCCATCGGCTGCGCGACCGGCGTGCCGGCATCGGTCCGGCCGGCGGCACTAAGGATCAGCAGCGCAGGAACGACCGCCGTCAGCGTCACCCGCCGACCTTCGCCGCCTGCGCGCCGATATTGGCGATCAGCGCCTTGGCCCCGCCGGTACCGAGCACGCGTGTGAAATCCGATCGGCGCGTCGCAAGCTGGCTGATCTCGTTCTTGTAGAACACATCGATGATCCGCCAGCCGCCGCTGGCCTGACGTAGCCGGTAGGCGATCGCGACCGGCTCGTCCCGCGGTCCGGCGAGCGTCGTGCGCACCAGTTTGTCGCCGCCGCGCGCCTCGACGCGCGGGTCGATCTTGATCGTCTGGCCCGAAAAGCCGTCGAAGTTCGACGCATATTGCGCGACCGTCAGCCGACGGAACGCGGCGACGAGCGCCGTCTGATCGGCAGGCGCGAAACCGTTCCACGCACTGCCTACCGCAAGCCGGGTCATCAGCGGGAGGTCGAACGCGCGGTCCACCACGGGGCCGATCGTCGCGGTCCGCCCGTGCATGCCTGCGCGCTTCCCCGCCTTCATCGTCGCGATCAGCCCGGCGTCGAGCGAATCGACGGGAGCCAAGGCCGGATCGGTCGCCTGCGCCGACACG
>NZ_CAXTII010000126.1:0-4782 GCF_964244235.1 uncultured Sphingomonas sp. | reverse complement strand
CGCGTTCGTCAGTACCGAGAAGGACGTCGCCTACCGCGGCTTTCAGGGCCCGGGACGCAGCACCGACGACGTCGCTGAGCGATCGGGACGCGCGCTCGTCGCACGGCTTGATTTCGGCACGCTTACCCGGCCACTCGAGGTGAAGGTTGCCATCTCGTCGGTCGATGAAGCCGGCGCGGTCGCCAATCTTGCCAGCGAGCCTGGCGATTTCGACGCCGTTCACGCCCGAACGACCGCCGCGTGGCGCAGCGCGCTCGATGTCCTCAAGCTGGACGCCCCGGTCGCGATGCAGAAGAGCGTCGCCACGGCACTGTACCACAGCCTGCTGGCGCCGTCGGTCGCTGGAGATGCCGACGGCCGGTATCGTGGTCCCGACAATCAGGTGCATCAAGCAACCGGCTTTACGTTCCGCTCGACCTTGTCGCTATGGGACACTTTCCGCGCCGAACATCCGCTGCTGACGCTGGTCCAGCCAGCCAGCACCACGAATGATGTGGTGCGCTCGCTCGTTGCCAGCCGCGAGAATAGCCCTGACGGCATCCTGCCGATATGGCAGTTCCAGGGGCGCGAGACCTGGACGATGATCGGCTATCACGCCGCTCCGGTCATTGCCGACGCGTATCTGAAAGGGATCCGCGGGTTCGACGCCAACGCCGCGCTCGACGCGATGATCGCGAGCGCGACCTATGCCCCGTACGGCGGTCTCGGCGACTATATGAAGCTCGGCTATGTACCGATCGACCGCGAGCCCGAAGCCGCGTCGAAGACGGTCGAATATGCCTACGACGACTGGACGATTGCCCGCATGGCGCGTGCAATGGGTCGCAGCGACGTCGCCGCGACCTTCGAGCAACGCGCTGGCAATTGGCGCAACAGCTTCGATCCGAAGACGGGCTTTGTTCGTGCCCGAAAGGTCGACGGGAGCTTCCGCACGCCGTTCGACCCGACAGCAATTAATTACGGCTCGGATTATACCGAAGGCAATGCCTGGCAATATAGCTGGTTCGTGCCCCAGGATCAGGCGGCGTTGACAACCGCGTTGGGCGGCGACGTCGCAACCGTGGCCAAGCTCGACGCGATGTTCGATTACGACAATTCGAAGCTGGACTATAGTCACGCCGAGGACATCGCTGGTCTGATCGGCCAATATATTCATGGTAACGAGCCGAGCCATCACGTCGCCTATCTCTACAGCTATGCCGGCGCGCCGTGGCGCACGCAGGCCCGACTCAAGCAGATCGTCGACAGCCAATATCGTCCGACACCGGACGGGCTGGCCGGCAACGACGACCTCGGGCAGATGTCGGCGTGGCTCGTCTTCACCGCTTTGGGATTTTACCCGGTCACGCCGGGCAGCCTCGAATATGTGATTGGTCGGCCATTTGTCGACCGCGCCGCTTTAACGCTGCCTAATGGCAAGCGCTTGATCGTCGTTGCGGACCAGCTTGACGACCGCCATCCGTACATCGGATCGGTCAGCTTGAATGGCGTACCTGTAACGCACGCCTATTTGCGCCACGACGAAATCATGGCCGGCGGCGAATTGCGGTTCGCCATGCAGTCGATGCCGAACAAAGCGTGGGCGGCTCAACCTGCAGATCGACCGTATTCGAGCAGCCTGGTGCGATGACCCGAGTCCGGTCGTTCACGGACGGTTCGCTACGGCCCAGAAACAGCTATCCATTCACCTGAGCGATATACCTCGTGTCGCCGTCAAAACCCGGAAACCGAGTGACTGTAACTGCCCGCGCGCGCGTCAGCGGCTGAGCATAATCGGTGATCCAAAGCTGTGCTCGGGATAATACGCCGGGCCTTGCTGCTTCTCTCAGGCGAGTTCATCCTCGTCGCTCATCGACCGGCGAGCGAGGTGAGCGGAATGATCGCTACGGTAGCACCTTCGGTGACATTAATGCGCGAGCGCCGGTTCTTCTTCCTCATGGCCGTCGCTATCTTCCTTACGGTCCTTGCCGGCTTCGGCTCCCAGCTTGTCACACGTCATGTCTGGTTTACCGACTTCCCCTGGCAGGTACACGTTCACGCACTCGTGTTCTCGTCCTGGATCGTCATATATGCCCTACAGAGCTGGCTGGTGGTCGATGGCCGGAATCTCATGCTGCATCGTCGGCTCGGTTGGGTCGGCGCTGGCATCGCGGCCGTCATGGTGCCACTCGGCATCTCCGCAACGCTCATGGCTCTTGCTCGCGGCAGCATCACCGGTGTTTTCCCGCTGGGCTTGTTCCTCGCCCTGGATGTGCTCCACATCATCGGTTTTGGCGCGCTTACTTTTGCTGCCATCCGGCTACGCCGCCAAGCCGGGTGGCACAAGCGACTGATGCTGTGCGGAACCGTGCTCGCGACCGCACCGGCGCTGAGCCGGTTGCTCAGCCTCCTTCCGCTGGGCAATTTTACGCCGCTCGCCGTGATCGGCGCTCTGTCGCTGTTTATCGCCGCCGGGATCGCGTTCGACCTCGCCAACTGGCGCCGCGTCCATCCCGCCTACTGGTGGGGCGCGGGTGCTATCGCGGTGGTTGAGCTACTGATCGTGCCGATTGGGTTCAACCCGTCTGTGGTAGCGTTTGCCACCCATCTCGCCGGCTCACCGGGTACGTAACGACCCGCGATCGGACATTCCATCCCGCTCCCGCTGCTCTCGGTTTCAGTTAGTCGTTCAGCTCCGATGCGTCAGGCCATGACGCCAGTTCGTGCGTTACGATCACCATGCGTCGCATCCTTCCTCTCCTAGTTGTGTTGCCAGTCCTGTCGGCCGCGGTGCCGGCGCCGGTGCCGATGCCCGGACTCTGGGAGCATACTGTCGTCTATGTCGTCGATGAGGTGAACGGCTCGTCGCTCATCGCCGATCAGACGCAAAGCATGCTGCCGTCCCCGCCGCCCTATCGGGCGTGCCATACGGCTGCGGAGCTGGCCGATCCACGGAGCTTCCTGCTCGCTAGCAAGGCCGTTCAGTGCCGCTTTTCCCGCTATGCGATGGCAAACGGGAAAATTACGGCAGCAGGCGAGTGCAAGGACAGCCGCTACGCTACTTTCCGCGTCGACGGCTCGGGTCCTTACGGCGCGACCGACTATGACTTCAGCTTCTCGGGCGAAGCACAGTCAGGCGAGGTGACGGTCAACTTCCGCGGTCGCGAGAGCGGCCGCCGGGTCGGTGCATGTCGGGCCGGTGGTGCAGATCGCTGAGCATATGGCACATCTACGTTGCCTGGCCTGCAGCTGCGCGGCGGCACGGATCCTAGCGACATCGCGGCGCAGTCCAAAGTTCACCCGGCCAGATGCGGCATGCTAGACGACGAGGTCTGACCCGCGGAGCAAGAGGCGGACATCCTGTATACTCACGATCTCATCGTCATCGGCGCGGGTGCGGGCGGCCTGACCGCGGCGGGCGGCTGCGCCCGGCTTGGGTTGCGGGTCGCGCTGATCGAACGCGACGCGATGGGCGGCGACTGCCTCAATACCGGGTGCGTCCCGTCGAAAGCGCTGATCGCCGCCGCCGCGCAGGCGCACGCGCTGCGATCGGGGGCGCCGCTGGGCGTCGCTGCGGTCGAGCCGATCGTCGATTTCGCCGCAGTGCGCGCCCACGTCCAGCGCGCGATCGCGACCATCGCGCCGGTCGACAGCGCCGAGCACATGACTGCGCTCGGCTGCGAGGTCGTTGGCGGCGACGCCGTCTTGACCGGGCGGACGTCGGTGACGGTCGGAGGTCGCGTCCTGTCGGCGCCGCGGATCGTGCTGGCGGTCGGCTCGCGGCCTCTGGTTCCGTCGATCGCGGGCATCGCGGAGGTGCCCTATCTTACCAACGAGACCGTATTCGCGCTCGCGGAACTGCCCGCGCACCTCCTGATCGTCGGCAACGGTCCGATCGGGGTCGAGCTGGCGCAGGCGTTCCGACGACTCGGCGCGCGGGTAACCGTCGTCGGCCCGGGTCCCGTCATGGCGAAGGACGATCCCGACGCCGCCGCCGTCGCGATCGCTTCGCTGACCGCCGATGGCGTCGTGTTCATCGCCGACGAGGTCATCGCCGCCGAGTGCGACGACAAGGGCGTGGCGCTGACGCTGGGCAGCGGCGCACGGCTGAACGGGAGCCACGTGTTGCTCGCGGCCGGGCGAAGCTTCGACTTCGCGGGGATGGGGCTCGCTGCGGCCGGCGTCCGACACGACGAAGCGGGCATCGGCGTCGATGCGCGCCGGCGCACCTCCAACCGCCGCATCTACGCGATCGGCGACTGCCGCCCGGGGCCGCATTTCACCCACGTCTCGGGCTACGAAGGCAGCAACATCGTGCTCGAGGTCGGTCTCGGGCTGCCGGCAAAGGTAGATTATGCGGCCTTGCCATGGGTCACCTATGTCGATCCGGAAGTGGCGCAGGCAGGCCTGACCGAAGCGGCTGCGCGCAAACGCCATGGCGACACGATCAGCGTCTGGCGCGAAGACTTCGCCGATAACGATCGTGCAATCGCGGAGGGTGACACGCGCGGGTTCGTCAAACTGGTCAAGCACGGCCGCAAGCTGATCGGTGCGACGGTCGTCGGCGCCGGTGCCGGCGACCTGATCATGCCCGCAGCGATGATCATCGCCGGCAAAGCAAGCCTGTTCGGCATCGCCAGCCTGATCGTTCCGTATCCGAACCGCAGCGAGCATCTCAAGAAGGCGGCATTCGCCAGTCAGGACGCGCTGGTGTTCAACCGATTCACGCGCGGCTGGGCGCAAGTGCTGGCCCGGCTGCGGCGATGAACTCGCCCTTCCTCGCGCCCGGCGCCGCGCTCGACC
>NZ_CAXTII010000125.1:0-4853 GCF_964244235.1 uncultured Sphingomonas sp. | reverse complement strand
GTTGAATCAGAACTATCGGCTCAGCGGAATCCCTAAAATGTCACCGCGTCCTAGCTGCCCAGCCAGTTTGCGATCGTAAGCCCGAGATCGGGCTTGGTAACAGCGCTCATATGCCCGCCGGGTACCGCGACATACTGTGCACCGGGTAGCGCGTCGGCGAGCGCGGGCGCGGAGCCGTTGTCATGATCGTCCGCACCGCATACGACGAGCGAGGGCATTGCGAGACCACGGATATCTTCGATCGCAGTGTCCGCGAACGTATCGATGACCGCAAGCAGTGCCACGGGATCACCTTTGCTCGTCTTCAGAAACGCCTCCGCGAGCCATTCGGGGCTGCCGCGCTCGTGCTGGCCGAGACGCGTCAGGATGTTGCGGAAATGTCCGGCACGACGACCCGTGGTGGTCAGCCCCTCCAACCCCATGCCGGAGAAGATTGCGCGTGTGGGCGTCGCCCCCGTCGCCAGCATCCGCGACACCGTCCGTGCGCCCAATGAGTAACCGCCGATATCGTAATCGGTCAGCCCCAGATGCGCGACCAGCGCGTGCCCGTCGCGCGTCAACGCGTCGCGCGGATACGCCGCGGCGTCATGTGGCTTCGCGCTGTCGCCGTGCGCACGCAGGTCCGGCATGATGACGCGGTAACCCTTCGCAGCGATGGCGGCGGCATGGCCGAAGCGGATCCAGTTGGTCCTGGCGTCGGACATGAAACCGTGGATGAGAACGACAGGACGTCCTTCGCCGACTTCGTGCCAGGCAATGGAAACGCCGTCGAAGCTGTTGTAATATTGCGGTTCGGTCGTGGTCAAGGTCGTGCCAACATCAACACGCGCGTCGCATTGCCGGTCTCCGCCAACTTTCGGGCGAATTTGTCATTGGCCGTCATCAATTCGCCATCCGACGCTTCCGCCACCGCGAGATCGGCGCAGTCATAATCGCGTCGTCATATTCGCTCGCCAGTTCGAGCGCGGGGGTCATCATCGGCGCTTCGTCGATCGTCTGGCTCGATCTTCGCCGATGAGATCGACGCCGGACGTCTGCGATACACCGGGAACGCGCGCGCGATTGGTAATCATGTGCATCCGCGTGACAATCGAAAGTTTCATCAATGGTCAGCTGAGCTATATCGCTGATCGCCTGCCGGGCCAGCGCCTCGACAGAGGTCTTACGGTCGCGCACGATGATCTTCAGCCGCGTGATCGTTGCATCATCCGGCTGGCGAACGAGTAACCGGCCCATGCCATGACGATAGCATCATGCTATTATCCGTTCAAACCGCCTTCTTCAAATGCCGCCGCCCAAGCAATTCCGCGATCTGCACCGCGTTCAGCGCGGCACCCTTGCGCAGATTGTCCGACACGCACCACAAGGAAAGCCCGTTCTCCACCGTCGGATCTTCACGCACCCGGCTGACATAGGTGGCGTCGTCGCCCGCCGCCTCGATCGGTGTGATGTAGCCGCCGTCCTCATGCTTATCGATCAGCATGATGCCCGGCGCCTCGCGTAGGATTCGCTTCGCGTCGGCGGCGCTGATGTCACGCTCGAACTCGATATTGATCGCCTCGCTATGGCCGACGAAGACGGGCACGCGCACGCAGGTCGCGCTGATCTTGATCTTCGGGTCGAGAATCTTCTTCGTCTCGACTACCATCTTCCATTCCTCCTTGGTCGACCCGTCGTCGAGGAAGACGTCGATATGCGGGATGACGTTGAATGCGATCTGCTTGGTGAAGGTCTTCGCCTCGGCGGGATCGCCGACGAAGATGTTGCGGCTCTGCTCGAACAGCTCGTCCATGCCGACCTTCCCCGCGCCCGATACGGACTGATAGGTCGCGACGACGACTCGCTTGATCGTCGCGGCGTCGTGCAGCGGCTTCAGCGCCACGACCATCTGCGCGGTCGAGCAGTTCGGGTTGGCGATGATGTTCTTCGCGCGGTAGCCGTCGATCGCCGCCGCATTCACCTCGGGCACGATCAGCGGCACGTCGGGGTCCATCCGGTAGAGCGACGAATTGTCGATCACCGTGCAGCCGGCCCTGGCGAATTTCGGCGCATAGACCGCGGTCGCCTCGCTGCCGATTGCGAACAGCGCGATGTCCCAGCCGGCGGGATCGAAATGCTCGATATTCTGGACCTTCAGCATACGGCCGGTGTCGCCATATTCGATCTGGTCGCCCTGACTGCGCGACGAGGCCAGCACCGCGATCTCGTCGAGCGGGAATTCGCGTTCGGCGAGGATGTTGACCATCTCGCGCCCGACATTGCCCGTCGCACCGACGACGGCGATTCTATAACCCATCATTCCTCCGTCACCCCGGCCTCGCGCCGGGGTCCCGCTGTTTCCGCCCCCGCCTAGAGGGAGCGGGACCCCGGCTCAAGGCCGGGGCGACAAAGAATGGCTTGGCTCAGGGCTTGTTCTTCACCTTGCGATCCATGAATTCCATGATCGTGCCCCACAGATGTTCGCTGATCCCGGGACCGCCGACGCGGTGCGTGTTGCCGGGGTAGAGCATCATCTCGAACGGCGTGTCCGTCTGCTGCATGTGCGCGATCGCCTTCAGCGAATTGTCGAGGAAGACATTGTCGTCGGACATGCCGTGGATGATCAGCAGTGGGTCCTTGATGTCCGACGTCTGCGCCCATGCCGCCGATTTGGCATAGCTTGCCGCGTCCTTCGCGGGATCGCCCAGATAGCGTTCGGTGTAATGCGTGTCGTACAGCTGCCAGTCGGTGACCGGCGCACCCGATACCGCCGCCGCATAGACCCCCGGTGTCTTTTCCAGCATCTTCAGCGACATGTAACCGCCATAGGACCAGCCGTAGATGCCGATCCGCGCGCCATCGACGAAGGGCAGCGATTGCAGATACTTCGCTCCCGCGAGCTGGTCCTGCACCTCGACGGTGCCCATCGCGTGATAGATCTGATCCTCGAACACCTTGCCGCGATTATACGATCCGCGATTGTCGATCTGAAAGAAGATATACCCCTGGCTGACGAGATATTGCGGCAGCGCGCCCTGCCAGCCGCGGGTGACCTGCTGCCCGGTGCCGGGGCCACCATAATGCTGGAAGAATACCGGATATTTCCTGCCCTCGACCAGCGGCGGCGCGATCATTTCCCAATAGAGCGTCGTGCCGTCGGCGGCCTTGATCGTCCCGAACTGCGTCGGCCGGTGCGCGGCGAGATAGGGGTAATATGGGTGCCCCGCGACGACGGCATTCTCGCTGATCCAATCCAGCCGCTTGCCGTCGGTATCGGCCAGGTAGACCTGCGGCGGATGATTCGGATTCGAACGCGTCACGATCAGCCGGGTATTCGCCGCGTCCATCGTTGCCGCGTTGGTCCAGCCACGCTCGGTCAGGCGGGTCGGGGTGCCGGGATGCGCCAGGTCTACGGCATAGAGCTGCTGCTCCAGCACATCGTCCCTCGTCCCCATGAAATAGACGCGCCGCTTCGCCTCGTCGACGCCGACCAGCGACGTGACCACCCACGGCCCCTTGGTCAATTGCGTCCAATGCCCTTTGACGAAGAGGTACAGATGGCCATAGCCGTCGCGTTCGGATCGCCAGATCAGCCCGCCGTCCTTCATCGGCTTGTACGCGTCGGACAGGTTCAGCCAGCTCTTGGCGCCCGCCTTCTCGCTGAACAGGATGACCGACTTGCCCGTGGCGGGATCGACGCGGAGCATGTCGAGCCGCTTCTGGTCGCGGCTCTCGCGCTGGACGAGCAGCGCAGTGCCGTCGGGCAGCCAGTCGACTCGGGCAAGGTAGATGTCGGGATCGACGCCCAGATCGACCTTCACCTGCCCGCCACCGTCGGGATTGATGACATACAGCTCGACCAGCACGTTGGGCGTCCCCGCGCCGGGGTAGCGCTGCCGGTAGACGCTGGTCCCCGTCGCGCCGATCGCCGCGCGGGTCGCGACGTGGACCGGCGCCTCGTCGAACCGCTCGACCGCGATGTGGCGCTCGTCGGGGGACCACCAATAGCCGGTGCGGCGATCCATTTCCTCCTGCGCGACGAATTCTGCCTCGCCGAAATGGATCGTGCCGCCGCCCGTCGTCAGTGCTCTAGCGACTCCGCCAGCGAGCGGTTGCGCCCAGAGATTCTGGTCGCGCACGAAACTGACGAAGCCGCCCTTGGGGCTTACGATCGGGTTCAACTGGCCGCCCGGCGTCTGGGTCAGCCGCCGCGCCTGCCCATCGAGCGTCACGAGATAAAGGTCGCCATCGAGCGGTACCAGAATCGATTGTCCGTCGGGTGCGAAATCATAGGCGATGATCCCTTTCGATCCGCCGACCCGCGCGCGTTCGCGCTGCATCTTCTCGGCCTCGCTCAGTTCCGCGCCGCTGCCGACCTTCTTGGAATCGACCAGCATCCGCTCGGCGCCCGTCCGCGTATCCCGTGCCCACAGATCGAGCCGGTCCTTGTCGTCCGCTCGCGGCCGCAGCGATGTCAGCAGCGTGCCGTCGGGCGACAGGCGCAGCGCATGTGGCGAGGCCCCCCCGAGGCCGGGATTGCCGAACACGCGCGCGATCGTCAGCACCGCAGGTTGCGCGTCTGCAGGAGGCTGGGCCGAGGGAGGCTGGGCCGAGGGAGGCTGGGCCGGTGCGGTCGCCGGCAGCTGTGCCGGGTCCTCAGCGGCCATCGCCGCGGTCCCCATCGACACGCCGATCGAAGCCCCGACCGAAGCCAATGCCAGCCTCAACACCCATGCGCGCATCCATTTCCTCCTGGCCTTGGCGAGCGATCGCCGATGCGTGCTTATCGCGACGGGCGAGCGGGGCGTAAAGGTCCCTGGCAAAGGGCCCCTGTTTACTCGCCACACATACGCGTCACCCCGGGCTTGTCCCGG
>NZ_CAXTII010000124.1:0-4993 GCF_964244235.1 uncultured Sphingomonas sp. | reverse complement strand
GGCGACATCGACGTGCTCCTGCTCGACAAGACCGGCACGATCACGATCGGCGACCGCCAGGCGAGCGAATTCCGCCCGGTCGGGGGCGTTCCGGTGTCGGAGCTGGCGGAGGCCGCGTTACTCGCCAGTCTGGCGGACGAAACCCCCGAAGGGCGCTCGATCGTGCTTCTGGCGCGCGATAGATATTCGGTCGCGACGTCGGTGCTGCCCGAAGGCGCGGAGATCATCCCCTTCACCGCCCAGACCCGCATATCAGGCGTCAAGGTCGGCGAACTGCTGATCGAGAAAGGTGCGGTCGACTCGGTCTTTCGCGCGCATCCGGGGTCGGGCGACACTGCGGCCGCAACTGAACTGCGCCGCGCGACGGACGAGATCGCCCGCGCCGGCATGACTCCGCTCGCCGTTGCCAGCAACGGCCGCATCCTCGGCGCGATCGCGCTCAAGGACGTCGTCAAGGCGGGCGTCCGCGAGCGGTTCGGCGAATTGCGTCGGATGGGTATCCGTACCGTCATGATCACCGGCGACAACCCGCTGACCGCCGCCGCCATCGCCGCCGAGGCCGGGGTGGACGACTTCCTGGCGCAGGCGACCCCCGAGGACAAGCTGGCCTATATCCGCAAGGAACAGGTCGGGGGGCGGCTCGTCGCGATGTGCGGTGACGGTACCAACGATGCCCCTGCCCTTGCCCAGGCGGATGTCGGTGTCGCGATGAACACCGGTACCCAGGCCGCGCGCGAGGCGGGGAACATGGTCGATCTCGACAGCGATCCGACCAAGCTGATCGAGATCGTCGGTCTCGGCAAGCAGCTGCTGATGACACGCGGGGCGTTGACGACCTTCTCGATTGCCAACGATGTCGCCAAATATTTCGCGATTCTGCCCGCGATGTTCATCGTGCTCTATCCGGGGCTCGGGCTGCTGAACGTCATGCGTCTGTCCACCCCGACAAGCGCGATCCTGTCGGCGATCATCTTCAATGCGGTCATCATCCCGTTGCTCGTGCCGCTTGCGCTAAGGGGGGTAAAATACCGGCCGATCGGCGCCGGCCCGCTGTTGGCGCGTAACCTGGGCATCTACGGGTTCGGCGGCCTCGTGGCTCCCTTCATCGGCATCAAGCTCATCGACCTCGGCGTATCCGCGCTTGGTCTGGCATAAGGAAGACAAAATGGGTTCGGACATCCTGTCGGGGCTGCGACCCGCTTTGGTGATGACGTTGTTCTTCGTGCTTCTCCTATGCGGCGTCTATCCGCTCGCCGTGATGGGAATCGGCAAGGTCGCTTTCCCGGCCCAGGCGAACGGCAGCCTGATCGTCGATCGCGACGTCGTCATCGGATCGACGCTGATCGGACAGTCGTTCACGACGACGCGCTATTTCAACTCACGTCCGTCCGCGGCCGGCAAAGGCTATGACGCGAGCGCTTCGTCGGGTTCGAACCTGGGTCCGACGTCGAAGGCGCTCGCGGACAGGATCAAGGGCGACATCGCACTTCGGCGGTCCCAGGGGCTGACGGCTCCGGTGCCCGCGGATCTCGTGACGGCATCTGCGTCGGGCCTCGATCCCGACATCTCGCCTGCCGCCGCCCTGTTCCAGGTGCCGCGCGTGGCGACGGCGCGCCACCTGCCCGTTGCCGCGGTACGGTCGCTCGTCGAGCGCTCGGTCGAAACCCCGCTGCTGCCGTTTGCGGGCGATCCTCACGTGAACGTGCTCTTGCTGAACCGCCAGCTGGATGGAATGCTACCCGGCCGGTGACATAGCGCGGCGGCACGCCTCAGCCTTCATGTCCTGCAGTCCTTGCCGGCGGAAGACGATGAAGGATACGACTGATGACAACCCGCGCGAAAGTGCTGGTCGTGGACGACGAGCCATCCATTCGCCGGCTTTTACGGATCACGCTGGAACGCGCTGGCTATGCGGTCGCGGAAGCGTTCGACGCACGCGAAGCGCTGGCTTCCATTGCCGACGCGGATCCGTCGGCGATCCTGCTGGACCTGGGGCTGCCCGATCGCAACGGCATTGAATTGATCCCGATCCTCGGAAAGATATCGCGCGCCGCCGTCCTCGTCGTGTCCGCAAGGGCAGCGACGACCGAAAAAGTCGCGGCCCTGGACCTCGGCGCGACCGATTATCTGACCAAGCCCTTCGATACGGAGGAACTGCTTGCCCGTCTTCGCGCGGCAATCCGCAACCGCATCACGAAGGAAGGCGGCACCGCTACGATAGTCTCCGGCAACGTCACGATCGATCTGCTCGGTCGCATGGTCGTGAAGAACGGTGAGGAGGTGCATCTCACGCCGAAGGAATTTGCCATCGTCGCCGAACTTGCCCGTTTCCCGGGAAGGGTCATCACCCACCAACACCTGCTCAGTACCGTATGGCCGGCGGAGTACGAACATCATGTGGAATATCTGCGTGTCGTCATCCGCAACCTGCGGGCCAAGATAGAGGACGATCCCGCACGACCACGTCTGGTCGTAAACGTCCTGGGTGTGGGCTACCGCTTCATCGCCGACGAGCCGTCGAACCCTGATGGTGTGACGGTGCCGGCCGCGCGTCCGCACTGGTCGAGCGGTAGCGCCGGTCCGGATACCGCGCTCCGACCCACCCCGAGACATCGCAACCTGTAACAAACGACGGCCGCACGACCTTATAGTCGCGCGGCCGCTCCTATCGCTCGAGACGACGATCCGATCAGAAGTGGAAGCTGAGATCGACACCGCCGGTCAGCGGCTGGTTGGTCACGATCCGGTTGAACGAGGCGGCGGGCAACGTCTCCTGGAACAGGCTTTCCAGCTGGGCGTGCTTGTTGAACAAATTGTTGACGAACAGCGCTGCGCTCCATCCCTTATCCGAGCGCAACCCGACGCGCAGGTTGGTGAGATCGTAATCGGGCAACAGGATATAGCGGCCATTGAGCGAATAGCCGTAGGGGAAGGCTAGCGAGTAGCGTTGACCGGTATAGCCGTTCTCGCCGCTGGCGGTGAAGGACAGACCGCCGCCGATGTCGTGCGAATAGCTCAGGATCGCGTTCGCGGTGACGGGTGCCACGTCCGAGAGCCGATCGGCGGGGACGATCTGCCAGTGCGGGCCCGAGTCGACCCGCGCATGGGTATAGCTCGCGGACACCTTGAGTTCGAATCCTGCGCCGAGCACACCGCGCGTCTCGATCTCGCCGCCATAGATCTTCGCCTTGTTGCCGTTGATGTTGAGCTGCCAGTCGCCGGGCAGGGCGAGCAGCTGGATATGGTTCCAATCCTCGTAATAGACGCTGCCGTTGATCGTCAGGCGACGGTCGAAGAGGCGCAGCTTCTCACCGACCTCGTAGCTCCACACGGAGTCGGCGTCGTAGCTGGTCGGCCATTTGTTGCCGGTGAAGTTGTACGGCGCGTAGACCGCGCTCCAATAGGGCCCGGTGACGGGATATTGGGCGTTGCCGCCACCCGGGCGGAAACCGCGCGCGGCGGTGGCGTAGAGCGTCAGGTCGGAGTTCGGCTCGTACGACAGGTTGAACTTCGGGCTGACGCCCTGCTCGTTATGCGTGATCAGTCCCGACAGCGACGGGGTCGCCGCACCAAGCCCCGATCCCCAGCCGGTGATCGACGAGGTGAAATGATAGTCGAACTTGTAATAGCGCGCGCCGGCGGTGAACTTGAGCGTCGGCGTGATCGCGAACGTGCCTTCCGCGAAGGCTGCATATTGCTTCAGATGGGTCGGCGAATAGGCGAGGAACCAGCTCGTCGTCGTCGCACGGTTGAAAGTGCCGAGATCGAGATAGGCGGAGGGGTTCGACGTGCGCCCGTCGAAGTTCCACGTCATGTGATAATCGCTGTAGAACAGTCCGCCGACCCAGCTCAGCCGATGGTTGCCCTTGGACGCAATGCGCAGTTCCTGGCTGAACTGGCGCGACGGGTCGTTCTCGGTGCCGGAGACGACGCCGCTGCCGTTCGGCCCGTAATAGCCGGGGTTGGGCAGGCCGTTGTTCGACGCATAGGTCGCGCCGGTATTGGGGTTGTTGAAATCCTCGCTGCCGTCCTCGACCTGGGTCGAGCGGCGGTTCCAGTACGCGCTGCTCGACGTGATGTCGAACGCGTCGAAGGCATAGTTGACGGTCAGGCCCAGGATGATGATCCGGTCGGTCAGCGGCTCGGCGACGTCGAACGGCTGGTAATGCGCCAGCGTGCCGGGATCGCTGTCATAGGCGCTGACGCCATCCTGCTTGCTGTGCTGGTAGAGTATCATCGGCGTGATCGACAGCGCGTCGGTCGGCTTCCACAACAGGGTCGCGCGGAAGCCATAGGTCTGCGACGCGTTGGAACCGCGATAGTCCTTGATGACGGCCGCGCCGGCGACATTGCCGCGGATCGACCCATCCACGCTGGACGACGGGAAGGTATTGCCGGCCCCGGTTACGATCCGGTCTATCCAGCCGCTGGTGTAATTCTCCGAACCGACGATCCGCAACGCCAGCCGGTCCTCGACCAGCGGCAGGTTGAGCATCGCGTTAACGGCATGGTTGAAGCCGCCGCCTTCCGTACCCGACAAAGTGGCCTGCGCGCTGCCCTCGATTCTCGTTGCGTCGGGCTGGTTGGCGATCAGTCGCACCGTGCCACCCATCGATCCCGAGCCATAAAGCGTGCCCTGCGGCCCGCGCAGGATCTCGATGCGGTTGAGATCGTAGAGCGTCGGGTCGATCACCACCTTGCCGTTTTGCGCGGCGGACGGCGCGGTCAGCGGGATGTCGTCGAGGTAGAAGCCGACGGTCGGCGAGTTGCCGCCGCTCGACGTCATGCCCCGCATCTCGACCTCGGTCTGACTTGGCCCCTCGCTCTTCAGCGACACGCCGGGCGTCCCCTGCGCCAGCGTGGCGAAGCTGGTTACGCCACGCGCTTGCAGATCGGCACCCGAGACGGCCGAGATGCTGGCCGGCGTCTTCTGAACGGTGGACGATCGCCGCTGCGCGGTCACGATGATTTCAGTGACAGGTGCCGCACTTTG
>NZ_CAXTII010000123.1:0-5004 GCF_964244235.1 uncultured Sphingomonas sp. | reverse complement strand
GCTGGAGCGGGTCCGTGCGGCGATCGTCGAGGCGGCGGTCATGGTCGACGTCATCGACGTCGGCGGCGGCTTCCCGTCGAGCTATCCGGGCATGGAGCCGCCCCCGCTGGAGCGGTATTTCGACGCGATCCACCGCGCTTTCGAATCGCTGCCCGTCAGCTATTCGTCCGAACTGTGGTGCGAGCCCGGACGCGCGCTGTGCGCCGAATACAGCTCGATCGTGGTGCGCGTCGAGCGTCGTCGCGGGGCCGAGCTGTACATCAACGACGGTGCCTATGGCGCGTTGTTCGATGCGGCGCATCTCGGCTGGCGTTTCCCGGTGGAGCTGATGCGCGAACCCGACAGCCGGGCGCGCGACATGGCGTTCAGCTTCTACGGCCCGACCTGCGACGACATGGATCACATGACGGGGCCGTTCCTGCTGCCCGCCGACATCCAGGCCGGCGACTATATCGAGATCGGGATGCTCGGCGCGTATGGCGCGGCGATGCGGACCGCGTTCAACGGCTTCGGCTGCGACGAGACCGTGGTGGTCGCGGACGAGCCTATGGTGTCGTTGTACGGCGATGTCTTCCGGGAAGTCGCGACGAACGTCGTCACGCTGTAATAGCTTTTCCGTACTGCCTTCTTCCTCCCCTCCCGCTTGCGGGAGGGGACCGAGGGGTGGGCGCTCGCTCACCACCGGCGGAACCGCTTGCGGATAGCGAGCGCCCACCCCCTGCCCCCTCCCGCAAGCGGGAGGGGAGGAGTTAGACATGACCGATACCAACCTATCCAACCGCAAGGCGGAACTGCTCTCCACCACGGTCGAGCATATCGACATCACCAGCTTCGACGCCCGCCCCATCGTGGACGCCATGAAGAAGATGTCGTTCACCAGCCGCGACCTCGGCCGCGCGACCGAGATCTACAACCGGATGCTGGCGGATCCCGATTGCACGATCTTCCTGGTGATCGCCGGATCGACCTCGGCGGGCGGCTGCATGGACCTGTATGCCGAACTGCTGCGCAACAACATGATCGACGGCATCGTCGCGACCGGCGCGTCGATCGTCGACATGGATTTCTTCGAAGGGCTCGGCCACAAGCATTACCAGGCGCTCGAAGTGCCGGACGACGACACGCTGCGCTCGCTGCTGATCGACCGGATCTACGATACCTATATCGACGAGGAGCAGCTCCAGGACTGCGACCACACGATCCTGGAGATCGCGAATTCGCTCGAGCCCAAGCCCTATTCGAGCCGCGCCTTCATCCGCGAGATGGGCAAGTATCTCGTCGAGCATGGCAAGAAGGACAATAGCCTGGTCAAGCTGGCATACGAGCATGACGTGCCGATCTTCTGCCCGGCGTTCGTCGACAGCTCGGCCGGTTTTGGCCTTGTGAAGCACCAGGTCGACCGCGCGAAGGAGGGCAAGCCCTACATGGTCCTCGACGCGATCGCCGATTTCCGCGAACTGACCGACATCAAGATCAAGGCGGGTACGACGGGCCTGCTCATGATCGGCGGCGGCGTGCCGAAGAACTTCATCCAGGACACCGTCGTCTGCGCGGAAATCCTGGGTCATGAAGACGTGCAGGTCCATAAGTACGCCGTGCAGATCACCGTCGCCGACGTCCGCGACGGTGCCTGTTCGTCCTCGACGCTGCAGGAGGCGGCCTCGTGGGGCAAGGTGAACACGGGCATCGAGCAGATGGTCTTCGCCGAGGCCGGTTCGGTGATGCCGCTTCTTGCCAGCGACGCCTATCATCGTGGCCACTGGAAGGACCGCGCCAAGCGCGCCTGGGGGAAGATGTTCGACTGATCGGGTGCGGGAGGCGCTGGACGAAGCGCCTCTCCTGTCGCATGTTCCGCCCGGTGATGGGGGGATGACGACATGGCGGTGCTGACGATCGCGGCGTTGCTGGCGCAGGCCGCAGCGCCCATCCCTGCGCTTCCCGATGTACCGTCGGATGTCCAAGCCGCGATGCCCATCGCGATCGAACGCCGGATGGCCACGCTGTACGACGAGGCCTGCCTCCAGGCATTCCCGATCGACTCGGCCGTGGACACGCTGATGGCGGCGAAGGGCGCGACCCCGCTGACGCCCGAGCAGGTGAAGGTCACGCTAGTCGACGATCCCGGTCGCGGCTGGTCGATCAAGGATGGCGAGAGAGAGATTTTGGTCTTCCTCGAACTGCCGCCGTTCCACGCCTGTTCGGTCCGACGGTTCACGGAAGTCGTCGATCCTGCCCTCTCGCAATATCGCCCGGTGACGGACGCGTTCGAGAAAGGCCATCCGGGCTTCACGCCCATGAAACCCTATGACGCGGATAGAAGCGACATTCACGTACACGCCGTCGGCGAGCAGCGTATGCTACCCGGCGGGGGAGCCGAATCGCTGTTCGTCTTCGATCAGCACGTCATCGACCCGGAGCGGCGCGCCAAGGGCGATACGGCCATCAACCTTCGCTTCGTTCACCAGATAAAGACACCGCAATGATCCCAGCGATATCGCACGCAGAAATCCTGAAACCGGTCGTCGTTCTCATCGGCTGGACGCTGGCGATGCTCGTCTGGATGCTCGCGACGCGCTTGCCCGCGATGCGCGCGGCGGGGGCCGACCTGACGAAGCTGGTCGGCAGCAAGGCAAGCGACGCCGATCGCGGCCTGCCCGCGACCGCACAGTGGAAGGCGCACAATCACAATCATCTGATGGAGCAGCCGACGCTGTTCTACGCCGTCGCGCTGGTGCTGGCGATCGGCGGCGGGGGGAACGGGATCGATGCGGGCGTCGCGTGGATCTATGTCGGATTACGGATCGCACACAGCATCGTTCAGGCGACGATCAATCGTGTGCTGTGGCGCTTCGTGCTGTTCATCGCGTCCAGCGCGGCACTGTTGGTGCTGACATTCCATGCCGCATTAATGGTGTTCTGATGGCGAAGGGCGAACTTTTCGAGCGTCACCGGCAACCCTGGACGACGGACGAGATCCAGAAGCTGCACCAGTTCGCCAAGAAAGGCATGGCTTTGAGGGCGATCGCGAAAGCGCTGAAACGCAGCGAGGAATCGACGAAGGACCGGGCGAAGGAAGACGGGTTGAACATCGCGAAGCTGCGGTGAGCGTGCCGTTGCCCACGCGCCCGCCGGACGCTACGCCGACATGCATGAAACTCATCATCGGCAACAAGGCCTATTCGTCCTGGTCGCTGCGCGGCTGGCTCGCGTGCAAGCAGTCCGGGCTGCCGTTCGAGGAGGTGGTCGTGCCGATGTACGACGTCGATTGGGATAAACGGCGCGCCGGGGATGAATTCGCGCCGTCGTCGGGCAAGGTGCCGATCCTGTGGGACGGCGACGCGGTCGTATGGGACAGCCTGGCGATCGTCGATTATCTCGCCGACAAGGTCGGTCGCGCGAAATTCTGGCCCGAGGACGATGCCGCGCGCGCGATGGCACGCTCGATGGCGGCGGAGATGCACTCGAGCTTCGCCGCGCTTCGCCGCAAGCACGGCATGAACATCCGCCGGGTCTTTCCCACGGTCGCGCCCGACGAGGACGTTCGCGGCGAATTGCTGCGGATCATGGAATTATGGGCGCAGGCCCGCGCGCGGTTCGGCGGCGCGGGGCATTTCCTGTTCGGTGATTTCGGCGCGGCGGACATCATGTTCGCGCCGGTGGTCACCCGCTTCGTGACCTATCAGTTGCCGATCGCCCGCTTCGCCGCGCCTTATATGGATGCGGTGCTGAACCACCCCTTCATGCAGGACTGGATCGCTGGCGCACAGGAGGAGGATTGGGTCATCGAGCAATATGAGCGGCCGGTAACGCAATAAGTGGCGGCCATCGACCCGGTGGCGCTTGCGCAGGCGCTGATCCGCGCGGAAAGCGTCACGCCCGCGCGCGGGGCCGTGTTCGACGTGCTGGAGGCCGCGCTGACCGGGAGCGGGTTCACGGTCGACCGGTTCGCGATCGGCGAGACACCCGACGGGCCGGTCGAGAACCTGCTGGCGACGCGTGGCGGTGAGGGACGGCATCTGGCGTTTGCGGGGCATGTCGACGTAGTGCCCGCCGGCGAGGGCTGGAGCGATTCGCCCTGGTCCGGGAAGATACATGGCGGGCTGCTCCACGGGCGCGGTGCGGTGGACATGAAAGGCGCGGTCGCGGCTTTCGTCGCGGCGGCCGTCCGCGCTGCCGGCGCCATCACGCTGATCATGACCGGCGACGAGGAAGGCCCGGCAACCTACGGAACACGCGCGATCATCGACCGGATGACCGCACGCGGGATCGCGCCCGATCTATGCCTGGTCGGCGAACCGACCTCCGCGCACCGGCTCGGCGACATGATCAAGGTCGGCCGGCGCGGGTCGGTCAATATCCAGATCGAAGTGTCGGGGCGCGAGGGGCATGTCGCCTACCCGCACCTTGCCGACAATCCAGCGCCGAAGCTGGTCGCGATGCTGGCCGAGATCGGCGCGCTGGAGCTGGACAGGGGCAATGCCTGGTTCCAGCCGTCCAATATCGAGATCACCGATCTGTCCGTCGCAGGCGGCGCGACCAACGTCATCCCCGCCCGGGCGTCGGCACGGCTGTCGATCCGGTTCAACGAGGAACAATCGGGCGATGCACTGGTGGAGCGGATCGCCGCGATCGCCGTGCGGCATGCGTCCGGCGCGAGGGTCGTCGGACGCGTGTCGGGCGAGGCGTTCCTGACGCCGCCGGGGAATTTCTCCTCACTTGTTGCCGCCGCGATTCAGGCCAGGACCGGAATCACGCCCGAATTGTCGACCACCGGCGGCACTTCGGACGCGCGCTTCCTGTCGAAACTGTGCCCGACGGTCGAATTCGGCCTGGTCAACGCGACGATGCACAAGGCGGACGAGGCGGTCGCGGTCGCCGACCTGCTGACGCTGACCGATATCTATGCGGACGTCATCGCGCGCGTCGCAGGATGATGTAGAGTGCGCCGGCCCCACCATGACGGGGATGCGCACCACGGACCGCCGCGATGGCACCGGCATGGCG
>NZ_CAXTII010000122.1:0-5173 GCF_964244235.1 uncultured Sphingomonas sp. | reverse complement strand
TGGGCCGCAGCCAGGCGGTCAGCCACGGCGGCGGCCTGGGGACGCACGCTATCCGTACCAGCGATGGCAGCGGCTCGGGATCGTCGGTCAGCGTTGCGGAGAAGGAATGATGAGCTGGTTCAAACGCAGCGGCGTCCGCTATGGCCGCACCCCCGAACCCGAGACGCCGTACCAGCGCGCCGGTCAGGCATGGGACGACCGCATCGGCTCGGCGCGCGTTCAGGCGCGCAACTGGCGGCTGATGGCGCTGGGCGAACTCGCTCTCGTCGCCGGACTGTCGGGCGCGCTGGTCTGGACCTCGCAGCAGGGCAGCGTCGTCCCGTGGATCGTCCAGGTCGACCGAACCGGGCGCGCCCAGGCGCTCGGCCCCGCCGATGCGGCACGCACCGCGACCGATCCCGAGATCGCGTGGCATCTGAGCCAGTTCATCGAGCATGTCCGCGGTGTCCCCGCAGATCCGATCGTGCTGCGCCAGGACTGGCTCGCGGCTTATGACTTCGCCACTGACCGCGGGGCGGCGGCGCTCAACGACTATGCCCGGGTCAATGACCCGTTCGCGCGGGTCGGCAAGCAAGCGGTCGCGGTCGATGTCTCGAGCGTCATCCGCGCTAGCCCCGACAGCTTTCGCGTCGCGTGGACCGAGCGCCGCTACGACAACGGTCAACTTGCCGCGACCGAACGCTGGACCGCGATCCTGACCGTCGTCCTCCAACCGCCGCACGACGCCGAGGCGCTGCGGAAGAACCCGCTCGGCATCTACGTCCATGCCATCAACTGGTCTCGGGAGCTTGGGTCATGACATTCGCACGTTCACGCCGATCCGCAGTGGCGGTTTTGCTGCTTTCCGGATTTACGGTCGGCGCCTCTGCCGCCGCGGGAACTCTTGTGACCGGCCCGAAGGTCGGGTTGGCCGATCCGCTTCCGCCGGCGAACGCATCGCCGTCGCCAGCCCCTTCGGGTGCCGCGGCGACGGCCGGGCCGTCGTCAGCGCCGCTAATCGAGTGGGACTCAATCCGTCCGACAGCAGCCCCGACGGATATCGCCACGCCGCTCGCCCGCGTCGCCGCCGCCAACGCGGCGGCGCGGGTGCAGCCGAGCCGGTTCGGTTATCTCAACGCCATCCAGCAATACGCCTTCGCCGATGGCGACCTGTTCCAGGTCTATGCCTCGCCGGGCAAGGTCACCGATATCACCTTGCAGGACGGCGAGGTGCTGGTCGGCGCTGGTCCGGTCGCCGCCGGCGACACCACCCGCTGGATCATCGGCGATACCGAGAGCGGCCTCGGCACGACCCGCCGGGTCCACATCCTCGTCAAGCCGACCCGGCCCGACCTCGTCACCAACATGGTCATCAATACCGACCGGCGGACCTATCATCTCGAGCTGCGCGCCAATCCCAGCGCGTGGATGGCGTCGGTATCGTGGCGCTATCCGGCGGACGAGCTGATCGCCTTGCGCCGCAATGCCGAGCAGGCGCGCGCGGCGGTCCCTATCGCCGCTGGCATCGACCTCGACGCGCTCAACTTCGCCTACACGATCAAGGGTGATGTTCGTTGGAAGCCGCTACGCGCGTTTGATGACGGCACCCACGTCTATATCGAATTTGCTCCGTCGATCGCGCAGGGCGAAATGCCGCCGCTGTTCGTTGTTGGAGCGAACGGCAAAACTGCCGAACTGGTCAACTACCGGGTTCAGGGCCACCGCCTGATCGTCGACCGGCTGTTCGCTGTCGCCGAACTGCGCCTCGGGGCGAAGCACCAGCAGAAGGTGCGAATCACACGGACCAGCGGGACGCGATCGTGAGCGGGCTCGATGAGCAGCCCGAGGGCGTGGAGGACGAGCCGCCGCCGATGTCGGAGGCCGAGATCGCCCGTGAGATGCGACTTCGACCCGAGCCGCCAAGGGTCACGCGGGTATCCCGCAAGGTGTTGATCGGAGGTGGGGCGGTGGTCGCGCTTGGGCTGGGCGGTGCACTTATCGTCGCGTTGCAGTCGGAGGACGCGAAGCCGCCGGCTCAGGAGCTTTATACGACCGGGCGTAAATCTGCGGCAGAAGAGCTGGCGGCGCTACCGCGTGACTATAGCGCGATCCCGAAGCTCGGGCCGCCGCTGCCGGGCGACTTTGCGCGGCCCATGGTCGACCAGGCGGCGCGCGCACCGATCGGCTCGAGCCCGACGACAGGGCAGCCGGTACCTGTCGATCCAGTGCGCCAGCAACGGCAGCAGCAGCGCGATACAGCCATAGGTGCCAGCGTCTTTGTCAGCCGCGCCTCGGCGGCGGGTGCTGAAGGTACGCGCGATGCTGCGCCGGCGCCTACACCAGGCGAAACTCCGACCGTCGCTGCGAATGCGCAAACGCCGAGCGCGGTCGAGCGGCGAGCTGCGTTCCTGGCCGCCGCGCCGGACCGCAAGACTATGAACTCTGGCGCGCTCGAGCCGCTAACATCGCCCAACGTCGTCCAGGCCGGCAGCATCATCGCGGCCGCTCTCGTCACGGGCATACGCTCGGACCTGCCCGGGCAGGTCATCGCTCAGGTAACCGAAAACGTGTTCGATAGCCCGACCGGGCGGACGCTGCTGATCCCACAGGGGGCGCGGCTGATCGGCAGCTACGATAGCGACGTCGCTGCCGGACAATCGCGGGCGCTGGTCGCGTGGACGCGGCTGATCATGCCCGATGGGCGATCGATCGTCCTCGACAAGATGCCCGCGGCGGACGCGGCGGGGCAAGACGGGCTGCAGGATCGTACGGACTATCATTGGGGCGGGCTGTTGCGAGCGGCAGCAATTTCGACGCTGCTCAGCGTCGGCGCACAGAGCGGGTCGTCGGGGAGCGCCGATGACCTGACGCGGGCGCTGCGCGAGGGCGCGAGTGATAGTATTTCGCGGACGGGGAGGCAGGTGGTGGAACGCGAGCTGGGGCGTCCGCCGACAATCACGATTCGGCAGGGCTATCCGGTGCGGGTCATAGTCACGCGCGATATTGTGATCGACGGCTGAGGCGGCCGACTTCAACTCGGAAGAGACATTAAAACTGGTGGAAACCGGCCTGGCCGCTTTGGGGCGGCGAACAAACTAAAAAGCTGCCCGCTCAGTCGCCTGATAGATGAGCCCATCGCTTAGGGCCAGTTGCGGGGGGCGTCATACTCGCCCAACGACGACCGTGACCCCGCAATCGGCGAACTCGCGGAGATTAGGAGTCGCCAAGGCGTGCACCGCACGATCGCGGGGATCTGTTGTCGAGCCAGCAGCGACCGCTCGCCAGATCCTGAGGTGTTCTGCGGGTGCCATATCGATGCCTCCTTGCAACGTCCGCTCGCCATGCACCGAAACGGCTCACATTTGCACCATTTGCCTATTGTCACGCAACATAAAGCATTATACATGCATCAAACAGGCGTTATTGTGCAACGCCCCACTGGGAAGCGCTTATGGACCATTTCTCGATCATCCAAGCTCTCTGTCGCTCAGCAATGGCCGATGCGTCACCGGCCCTGCGCAAGCAGATCGAGCGCCTGCGCGATGCGCTGGCGAAGGATGGCGATGCGAAGCAGTCCGCCGCCTTGACCAGCATCCTGACCACTTCGGATCGGACGAAGGAGCTTTCACCGAGTCGTATCGAGCGTTCCAAGGCGCAAAATCCTGGCGAAGTTTTGACGCGCAACACGCCTTTGCCTGTCGATCGCGAAACGGCGGCGGCGCTGGCGGACATCATCTTTCCGGCGGACATCCAACCGACCGCGCCGCTGTTCAACGCGACGGTCAGCCAAGCCATCGAAACCATCGTCGAAGAATGGGCAAATTTCGAAGCCCTGTCCGAGATCGACATCCGGCCGTCGAAGACTTGCCTCATCTACGGGGCGCCCGGAACGGGCAAGACCCGCTTGGCGCTTTGGATCGCGCAGCAGCTCGACCTTCCCGTGATTTTGGTAAAGTTGGACGGTCTCGTATCGTCCTTCCTGGGCACTACCGCGCGCAACATCGGCAATTTGTTCACGTTCGCGAACCGCCATCGCTGCATCCTTCTGCTCGACGAGTTCGACGCCATCGCGAAAGTCCGAGACGACCCGCAGGAAGTCGGAGAGATCAAGCGCGTCGTGAATGCGCTTCTGCAGAACCTCGATGTTCGCCGCGATATTGGCTTCACGATCGGGATCACCAATCACCCAAAGCTATTGGACACTGCCGTCTGGCGGCGCTTCGAGGTTCAGCTTGAGATTCCCAAGCCCGACTTCGAAATGCGGAAGGCGATCGCCGCTCATTTCATGCCGCCCGTGAAGGCCCCGGACATCCATTTGCGGCTGATCGCATGGTTTACCGAGGGTTCGACCGGCGCCGAGATCGAGTCCCTTGTCCGCACGTACAAGAAGGCCACCACCGTTCGGGAGGAGGACAAGCGTGGGCTGCTTGATACACTCCGCCAATTCGCCACGCTGAACGCGGCCCGGGTTCAAAGCGAACGCCGCGCGCTGCTGTTCGACGATTCGAGCAATCTGTTTAGGGCCATGCGGGATGATCCGATCCTTGGCTTCTCAATGGCCGACATCGGCGAGATCGCGGGCAAGGACAAATCGACAGTCAGCCGTCAGCTCGGCCGAGCCGCCAGGTCCGGCGAAGGCGAGGTGCTGAATGGCTAGTCCGATCCAGATCGTCCTCAATCCGGAAAACTATGAGGAAGCGCGCGAAGCTGGCGGAGGCGGCGGCCGAAAGGACTTTTTCGCCCACCGCGACGCCGAGTTTGCCAAGCATCGCGCGGCCATTACTAGCCAGATCGACACCATCTCCGGCGTTCTCAGCGCGCAGTCGCAAGGCGACGTGGGATTTGTGAAGGTCATTCTGCGCCGTGAAGCTTGGGCGAAAAGTCACCGTCCGGTTGCGAGCCTATTCCGCAACGATCGCACCCCGGTCGTCGGCGGCGGCGATCTCGGCGTCATGATCATCGAAGCCCGCCCTGGCACGCTCCGCCAGGTCGCGGCCGAGATCGCCAAGGCCGAGACACACACGGAGATGCGCTTCAACGAACAGAAGCAGAAGGATGAGCCTCACCCGTCCGCCCGAAAGAGCGAAACCGGCGCGATCGACCGGATCGAACTCTACGGTCCTGCCGACCGCCGCAACTTCTCGGTGGAGGAAGCCGTCGCATGGCTTTCTAACCCGATGACCGGCAGCAGCTA
>NZ_CAXTII010000121.1:0-5673 GCF_964244235.1 uncultured Sphingomonas sp. | reverse complement strand
CTTCCCCGACAATCTGGAGATCGACGCGGTCCAGACCTTCATCTCGGCGAAGCCCGGCGCGGAGGTCGAGAATATCGCGCCCGATCCGCGCGCGGTCAGCTTCACCGTCCATCACAGCTTCGTCCGCCTGCCCGCGCCCGGCTTCGTGCCACGCGCGTTCGATCAGCGGATCGGCGGCTTCTCGACCCAGACGGTGGAATTCGCCGCGCCGCTTGGCGATGACGTCGTCCGCGACATCGCCAACCGCTTCCGGCTCGAACGGACCGATCCCACGGCGGCGCGCTCGACGGTCAAGAAGCCGATCATTTTCTATGTCGATCGCAATGCGCCGGAGCCGGTCCGTACCGCGCTGATCGAAGGCATCCGCTGGTGGTCCAAGGCGTTCGACGCGGCGGGGCTGGTAGACGCTTTCCAAGTCGAGCCTTTGCCTGAAGGTGCCGATCCGCTGGATGTGCGGTACAATATCGTGAACTGGGTCGACCGTGCGACCCGCGGCTGGTCTTACGGACAGGAGATCGTCGATCCGCGTACCGGCGAGATCGTCAAGGGCATGGTCGTCCTCGGCTCGCTTCGCGCGCGTCAGGATATCCAGATTTTCGAAGGGCTGGTCGGCGCAAGCGCCATCGGCACGGGCGACGCGAACGATCCCGTCCGGGTCGCGCTCGCCCGGCTGCGGCAACTCGGCGCACACGAGGTCGGCCATGCGCTTGGCTTCGCGCATGACTTCGCGGCCAGTACGCAGAACCGCGCATCGGTTATGGACTACCCTGCCCCGCGGATCGGGCTGAAGGACGGCAAGCCCGATCTGTCGGATGCCTACGGCGTCGGCGTCGGTGTGTGGGACATGGCCACGGTCGACTGGCTGTACGGCGCGCCGAACGACGCCGCAGCCAGTGCGAAGGCTGCCGATGTAGTCGCCAAGGGCATGCGCTATGTCGCGGACGACAATGCGAGGGCTCCGGACACCGCACAGCCATGGGGCGCATTGTGGGATGACGGCGCGGACCCGATCGCCGAACTCGACCGGCTGATGCGCGTGCGGCGTGCCGCGATCGATCGGTTCGGCCCCGAGATGCTTTCCCCCGGCGAGCCCGCGGCAGACCTGCGCCGGCGGTTCGTGCCGATCTGGCTGCTGCATCGTTACCAGCTCGTCGCCGCGGCCAAATCGATCGGTGGCGTGGACTTCGGCTACGCGGTCGCGGGTAGTCCGAACGCGGTATCGCCGCCCGTCTCTCCCGAGCGCCAGCGCGCCGCCTTGGCCGCCGTGCTGGCGACGATCACGCCGCAAGCGCTTGCCGTGCCGAATGCCCTGCTGCCGCTATTGTCGTCGGCGCGTAACGGCAGCACAAACCGGCAATTCGATATCGAACTCTTCCAGTCTGCGGGCGGTCCGGTATTCGATCCGCTGGTCGCCGCCGACGTCGCGGTCGAACTCGCGATCAACACGCTGCTCGCGCCCAAGCGGCTGCAGCGGCTCGCGATCCAGCATGCCGCGGACGCCAGGGCGCCTGGCGTGCAGGAAATGCTCGACCGACTGATCGCGGTCGCCGTCTCCACGACCGGGGACGCGCTGTCCCGGCGGATCGCCTACCGGACGATCGTGATCATGGCGCAGATTGCGCGGCGCGCCGATACCGATCCCGACACTGCCGCGTTGCTGGACGCCCAGGTCCGTTCGATCGCCGAAACGCTGGCAAAGCATGTGCAGGATCCGGACGGCCGTGCCTGGGCGTCGAGCCTCTCGCGCCAGTTGCTCGATCCGCTCGCGCGCGAGCGGTTGCTGGCGGACCGGCCGCGGACCACGGAGATTCCCCCGGGCGACCCGATCGGCGGCGAGGCGGACTGGATGGGCGACCTGGAGTGAGCATTGGAGATGCAGCCCGGTCGGGACCGCGCAAGCCGTCGCTGTCGCGGCGGCAGATCGTCGCGATCGCGTCGGGCAACGCTCTCGAGTTCTACGATTTCGTCGTCTACGCGATCTTCGCCGCGCAGATCGGGCGGACGTTCTTCCCATCGGACGTGCCGGGGGTCAGCCTCCTCGCCTCGCTCGCGACCTTCGGCGTCGGTTTCGTCACCCGTCCGCTCGGTGCGCTCTTCATCGGGCGATGGGCCGACCGGATCGGGCGCAAGCCGGCGATGATGGTGTCGTTCACGCTGATTGGAATATCGGTCGGCGGTCTCGCGCTGACGCCCGGCTACGCGACGATAGGTGCCGCGGCCCCGCTGCTGGCGATCTTCTTCCGCCTGTTGCAGGGCTTCGCGCTCGGCGGCGAGGTCGGCCCGAGCACCGCGCTTCTGCTCGAAAGCGCACCCGCACATCGCCGCGGCCTGTACGTGTCGTTCCAGGCAATGAGCGCGGACGGCGCAGTGCTGGCCGCCGGTGGCATCGGCATGGCATTGTCGAGCTGGCTGGACGCCGCTGCGCTCGACCGCTGGGGCTGGCGCGTAGCGCTGCTGGTCGGCGTGGTGATCGTCCCGTTCGGGCTCGCTATCCGTCGGACGATCACCGAGACGCTGGAACCGGACGACGTCCCCACCGCCGCAACCAGGCCGGCGACGCGGCAGATCGTGGCGCTCGGTCTCACGATGCTGGCCGCCGCCACCATCGCCAATTACGTCCTGATCTATCTGGGCACCTACGCCAAGACGACGCTCGGCATCGCGCAGACCTCGGCCTTCGCGTCCACGATGCTCGTCGGCCTTGGCGGCGTGCTGTGCGATCCGCTGAGCGGATGGCTCTCCGATCGCTACGGCCGGCGACCGGTGATGATCGTGCCGGCGGTCCTGCTTCTGCTGGTCGTGCTGCCCGCATTCTGGGCGATCGTGCATTATCCGACGCCGGGCATGCTCTATGCGGTCAGTACGATCCTCGCCTGCATGCTCGACCTGTCGACCGGCACCATCCTAGTCGCGGTCGCGGAGGCATTGCCGCAGCGACAGCGGGCGGGTGGCTTCGCGCTGATCTACGCGTTCGCGATATCCGTGTTCGGCGGATCGACCCAGTTCGTCCTGGCATGGTCGATCCGCGCCACCGGCAATCCGCTGACGCCGGCTTTCTACATGATCGTGGCGCTGGCAGCCGGTATCGGCGCGATGATCGCGATCCGCGAAACGGCACCGCCGCGGGCGGACGCCGCAAGAGCCTCAGGCGCGGCTTGACTGGATGTAGCGGGTGACATTGCCGGCGAGAACGTCGAGCGGTACGTTGCCCCCATCGACCACCGCCTGGTTGAAATCCCGCAAGTCGAACCGCGCGGCCAGCGCCGCCTTCGCCCGGTCGCGCTGCGCCACGATCTCCGTCTGTCCGACCTTGTAGCCGCACGCCTGCCCCGGCCATGCGCAGTACCGATCGACCTCACTCGCGGCATTGGTGCGGGGGAGCCCGGTCGCGGCGACGAACTCGGTCAAGGCCCGTTCGCGCGACCAGCCCATCGCATGGATACCGGTATCGACCACCAGTCGAACCGCACGCCACGACAGACCCATCAGATAGCCGAGCTCCCCGGCGGGGTCGTCGTCATATATGCCTAGTTCGTCGGCCAACTCCTCGGCATAGAGCGCCCAGCCTTCCGAATAGGCGTTGAATGCCAGGATCGAGCGGATGAGCGGCAGCTGCTGCGCATATTCACCTTGCCAAACATGCCCTGGAATTCCTTCGTGGAAGACCAGGTCCGGAATCGTGACCTTGTTGTGGATCGACGGATCGCCGAGGTTCACCCAGATCTTGCCGGGCACCGACCCGTCGAGCGATCCGGGGCCGCCGTAAGCGGCGGGGGCACCAGGCTCCTCGGCAAGCGGGAGGCGTCTGATTTCGAGATTGCCCTTTACCAATCGGCGAAAGGCGTGCGGCAGGCGTGGGCGGATCGCGGCGATCTTGGCCTGCATATAGGCGACGATCTGCCGACGCCCTTCGTCGTCGTTCGCAAACCCGATGCCGGGCCGGCGCTGCAGCGCGATCGCACGCTCCGCGACCGTGCCTTTGGTCAGCCCGAAGCCCTCGAGGACGATATCCATCCGCGCTTGTAGATCGACGAGCTGGGCGATCCCCATCGCGTGCAGATCGGCCGGCGTCCGCCGCGTCGTCGTGCTGGCGCGCAAGCCCCATGCATACCATTCCGCACCATGGGGTCGCGATCCCAGACCGGCGACGTCGTTCGCGACCGCCCGCTGCGCGCGGATTTCCGCCAGCTGGCATTCCAGCGCCGGGATTACGACTTCGCGAACGATTCGTTCGGCGCGCGCGACCCAGTCACCGGGGATCGCCCGGGTCCTGCGCGCCAGCGGGCCGATCAGCGGTCCGTCGCTGCGCGCCGCCTCGGCTAGCGTCCGCGTCATCCCGGCGATGGTCTTGTCCAGCAGGAAAGCCGGCGGCACGAGCCCCTGCGTCCGCGCAAGCTGGACCCGCGCCGTCTCGCCATCCAGCTGCGCGCCCATCGCCGACAGGCGTGCGAGATAGGCGTCGGCATCGGCCGCGTCATGGACCGGCTGTTCGCCATCGAGCAACTGCGCGACGTCGAGCCAGGCCCCGACATTCTGGACCACGCCATAAGGTGTATTGCGCCAGTTCCCGATGGTGGCGACGCCGTACGGCAATGCCATGCCGTCGAGCGCGGTACGAAACGCGGTCTCGGTGACGGCGAGCGAAGTCAGCGTGGACGGATCGAGCCCGCCGCGCGGCACCCGCGCCAGTTCCGCCAGGGCGGTCGACAGAAACCGTCGCCGCGCCGCCACGCCGGCATCCGAACGATTGGCAAGCCGGCTTCGCAGCGCGGCATGGGATCCCGTATCCACGCCGAGCCGCGTCGCCTCGGTCGGTTCCAGTTCCAGCAATTGCCAGGCGAGCCGATCGAGCAACGCCGCAGCCGGCGATGACGGTATCCCGGCGCGGAGGGGTGCGGCGGCGAGTGCGGTCGCGATCCCCTTCAAGGTATCGCGGCGGGTCAGTGTCCAGAAATCCATCGACCGTTGGTGGCGGATGACGTCACGTCGGTCAAATCGAACGATGGCGAGCGGCTTGGACGCTAGCTGCTCGCCGCAGGCCCCATTTCCCACGTCCCTTCCTGATGCGAGCGGAGCGTGAAAAGGCCGGATGAAGCAGGTGGACACAATCGCGGGTCATCGGTGTACGCGGCGACATGCCCTCCTACATTTTCCGCTCATGGACCGCATGGCGGGATCCTCAGCACCTTCTGGGCGAACTGGTCCGACATGCAGGTGAAGACAGTGCAGCATGGCATCGGCGAGGTCGGTCGGCGCAGCGCGGTGACCGGCCAACTGGTTTGCGGCAACACCTTGCTCGACGCGGCGACACTGGCGGCCAATCGCTGCGATTTCGGCAGCGAAATACGCACGCACACGCTCGACGATGCCTATCACCGCGCGCGGTCGCCCGATTGGGCACGCGTGACAGTGCCGCTGCTGACCGCGGCGAATTGGGGCGGACAGGGGCTGCATACGCGCGGCAATTTCGAAGGATTCTTGCGGGCGGCCTCGCCGCATAAGTGGCTGGAGGCGCACGGCCTGGAGCATCGGACTCATTTCTACACGGATTATGGACGCGAGCTGCAGAAGCGCTTTTTCGATCATTTCCTGAAAGGCGACCCCGACTCATGGCGCGACGAGGATCGTGCCCCACGGCGTGGTGTAGCTTCGCCGGTGTGATCACGGCGATCT
>NZ_CAXTII010000120.1:0-5787 GCF_964244235.1 uncultured Sphingomonas sp. | reverse complement strand
GCATCGTGCCGGTATGGCAGAAGCGGCAGTTGAGCGTGCAGCCGACCTGGCTCGACACGCACAGGGTCCCGCGATCGGCATCGGGAATGAACACCATCTCATAGTCGTTGCCGTCATCGGTCCGCAGCAACCATTTGCGCGTGCCGTCGGTCGACACCTGCGCCTCGACCTCCTGCGGTCGGCTGATCACGAAGCGCTGTTCGAGCCAGGGCTGCATCGTCTTCGAGATGTCCGTCATTACCGAGAACTGCGTCGCGCCGCGATTGTAGATCCAGTGGAACAGCTGCTTCGCGCGCAGCTTCGCCTGTTTGGGATCGAGCTGCGACGTCTCCAGCGCCATCCGCAGATCGTCCTTCGACAGCCCGAGCAGGTCGATCCGCCCGTCGCTGCGCGGCACGAGCGCGCGGGGGACGGGCACGGGGTCGATGTGGCCGGGGATTTGCATCAGCGTTCCATCAGCTTGGTCGTGGCAGAAAGCAGTCCCGAATGCCGTCGACATGTTCGATCAGATCGGTCGCGGCCCGTTGATCGCCCATGCGATCCAGAATGACGTCGATCCCTTCACGCCGTGTCAGTTTGGCCGCCGGAACGAAATCTGCATCCGCGGCCACGATAATGATCTGATCGACCTGTTGCTTGAATGCGAGCGAGGCCACGTCGAGGCCGAGGCGCATGTCGACGCCTTTCTGTTTCGTATCGATTTCGAAATCGTCGTCGGTCGCAACGAAGGCAGCAGGCGACTGGATCAAGCGGAGCGTCGCATCTTCGCTCAACCGCCACCGCGACGTGGCATTGAGGCGTCCCAGTCGTAGCGCGACCTTACGCAATTTGCGTATCTCGCTGTGGAAGGCGAGGCGAGACTTTGCTTCGGCCGTCTTACCGAAATCGATCGATCGATGCGACAATGGCTTGTGCATCCGCTTCGTGAGCGGTGAACAATCGTAGAAAAATATACGATAGAATTCGCGCGATTGGGAAATCTGCGAATCATGTTTGCCGATCTGCTCCATCATCTCCAACGGACCGATCCGTTGGGCTAGGTGCCAATAGGCCAGCAAACCCAAACCATGCGCTACGCTTTTAGGATTCTCCCGGTCATGATCGGGAAAACTGTGCTTGAAGCGGCGTAGAAAAAACGCCCCATCAACCAGGATTGCCGTTGCCATGATAGTGCCCAGAAACAAGTTGTCCCCGGGAGCGGCCTTGAGCTGATATCTGCTCTTGCGAGCGCCTCAAGACGGCAAGCCGGGGACGGGATCAATATGATGTACGTTTTCCGTACGCCGAAGTCAAGATTTCACCGCCCCGCACACCCCAAAGCCGCCGCATCGATCGCGGTCGCCGCGCCCGGCAGCGCATACACATCCGCGAACGGGTGCCCGCCTGCGCCCACCGCCTCGACGCTCATGCTGCGCCCGTCCCTCATCGCCGCCACGATCGCCCGGTCGCTGGCGGTGTCCGCGGCCCATGCATCGACCCCGTCCGCGATCAGGGCGAAGCGCCGTTCGCCGATCGACAGCGTCACCCCCGCCGACCGGTCGCGCTCGCGGCTGAGGCGGATGTGCAGCGATCCGCGCAGGCCCCGCCCCGGCCAGTCCGCGACGCTGGCGAACGGCCGCCCCGCACCGCCCGCGCGCACCGGTTCGGCGATCGCGAAACATCGGCGCGGCTGCGCATCGCGGAATGCGCCCCAGCCCTTGTACACCCCGATCGCCTCGCGCGCTCCGACGGGCGCGGCGATCAGCGCCACCAACGCCAGCCCCAATGCCCGCCCCAATGCCCGCCAGCGCCTCACGCCGACGCGTGGCCGGTGCCGCGGTGGACCAACCGCTCGACCCCATTCTCGATGCAGACGATCGACCCCTGCGGCAGCCCGGGCGCGAACGGCGCGCCGATCGTCGGATCGGGCGCGGTGCCCGTCATCACCCCGCGCATCACCCGGCTGGAAATACCGTGCATCACCACCAGCCGATCGCCCGGCGCGTCGTCGGTATCCGCCAGCCAGCCGCGCACCCGCGCCGCGATCGCCGGATAATCCTCCCCGTCCGGCGCGACCTTCAGCGCGCCCGATGCGGTGAACACCTCGCCCACCTCGGCGATGACGTCGGCATAATAGCGCCCGCCCCAGGACCCCATCCCGATCTCGACCAGCCGCGCATCGGTCCGCGCCGCGTGCCAGTCCAGCCCCAGATGCTCCGCGATCACCGCCAGCGTCTGCAACGCGCGGCCGGTCGGCGATGCCCACAGGGTCAACGCCGGCGTCGGCCCGAGCGCGCCGAGCATCGCCCGCCCGATCTCGTCCGCCTGCGCGAACCCGGCACGGGTCAGCGGGGTGTGCGGGGCGTCGCCCTGCAGCCGCCGCGCGGCGTTGAACACCGTCTCCCCGTGGCGCGCGATAAAGTCCCTGCCCGTCCGCATGCCCGTCCCTGTCCGTCACCCGCCAAACCATTGCAACGGCTTTCGCCGACGTCCGATGGCCGGTCGCATCGTTAACCGATGCTTTACTCACGTACGACAGTCCGGCGACGCTTGCCCGCGACCATGGTCATTGGGTAGGAACACGCGAGCGTTGCCTGCGGACTCGGGCGGGCACGGGGGATTTCGAATGAAGGCGACGATCGAACGCGCGACGCTTCTGAAGGGGCTCAGCCATGTCCAGTCCGTGGTGGAACGCCGCAACACCATCCCGATCCTGTCCAACGTCCTGATCGAGGCGACAGCGGAAGGCGCGCTCAGGCTGATGGCGACCGACCTCGACCTGCAGATCAACGAAAGCGTCGCCGCCGCGGTCGATCAGCCGGGCGCGACCACGGTCAGCGCGCACACGCTGTTCGACATCGCGCGCAAGCTGCCCGAGGGAAGCCAGGTCCAGCTCGCCGCCACGGACGGGCGCATGACCATCGTCGCGGGCCGCGCGCGCTTCTCGCTCGGCACGCTGCCGCGCGACGATTTCCCGGTGATCGCGGAAGGCGAACTGCCGACCAGGTTCGAACTGCCCGCGGGGACGCTGAAGCAGATCATCGACAAGACCCGCTTTGCGATCTCGACCGAGGAGACGCGCTACTACCTCAACGGCATATTCCTGCATGTGGCGGACGGCGACGGATCGCAGCCCGTCCTCAAGGCCGCGGCGACCGACGGCCACCGCCTCGCTCGCGTCACCCTGCCCCGGCCTGATGGTGCGGAGGGAATGCCCGACGTGATCGTGCCGCGCAAATGCGTCGCCGAACTGCGCAAGCTGCTCGACGAGGTCGATGGATCGGTCGGCGTGTCGCTGTCGCCGACCAAGATCCGCTTCGATCTCGGCACCGCGCTGCTGACGTCGAAGTTGATCGACGGCACCTTCCCGGATTATTCGCGCGTCATCCCGACCGGCAACGACAAGATCCTGAAGCTCGATCCCAAGAGCTTCATGGAGGGCGTCGACCGCGTCTCGACGATCGCGACCGAGAAGACCCGCGCGGTGAAAATGGCGCTCGATCGCGACAAGATCACGCTGTCGGTCACCAGTCCCGAAAACGGCACCGCCGCCGAGGAAGTCCCCGGCGACTATACCGCGCTGCCGTTCGAGATCGGGTTCAACAGCCGCTATCTGATGGACATCCTCGGCCAGATCGAGGGCGACACGGTCGAGGTCCATCTGGCCGACGCCGCCGCACCGACGCTGATCCGCGAAAACGACAAGGCCGCCGCGTTGTATGTGCTGATGCCGATGCGGGTGTAGAAGCCAGGCTACCCGGCCGGACAGGTGTACGGCGCGGCGGGGGGATCGGGGACGGCCGTAAGCGCCAGCGCGCGCCCTCCTGCCCCTCCCCGGCGAAGGCCGGAGGGGGGGTAGGAGGGGGGGGCCGATCGCTACGCCCCCATCTTGCCACCTACCCCCAAATTCGCTACCTACACTGATGTCAGTAAGGAGCGCGACTCGATGGCGAAGCTACTCCCCTTCCCCGGCACGACCGGTCGCCGCGACTGGCGCGTCGCGTTCGACGCGATCCGCAAGCTGATGGCGAACGGCGACGACACCACGCAGGTGTTCCGCATCATGCGCGCGCTGAACGTCGGCAATGCGCCGATGAACTACGCCCGGTTGCTGGGCACGGCCGAGGGCGGCCGCATCGCCTACGATCGCGTCGAACTGGCCGAGCGCTTTTCGGAACCCGCCTTCGTCGCCAGCTTCGCGCCCGGCACCGTCGGCGCGGCGTATCGCGGCTTTCTCGAATCCACCGGCTACACCGCCGCCGGTCTGGTCGAGGTCAGCAAGGTCGAGCCCTCCGCGGACGAGATCGCCCACCCCTATGCCTGGTTCGGCCGCCGGGTCCGCGACACGCACGACATCTGGCACGTCCTGACCGGCTACAAGGCGGACGAGAGCATGGGCGAGGCCGCGCTCGTCGCGTTCAGCTACGCGCAGGTCGGCGGGCTCGGCTGGGCGTTCGTCGGCGCCGCCGCGGCGCTGAAGAGCATCCGCGTCACCGGCAGCCGGCTGTTCGCGCGTGCGGTCTGGGAAGGCTATCGCCACGGCCGGCACGCGAAATGGATTTCGGGGGAGGATTATCTGAAGCTCCTCCACGAGCCGATCGACGCGGTCCGCGCGCGGCTGAACATCGCCGAGCCGGTGATCTACAAGCGCGCGCAGGTGGAACTGGGCGCGGAACTGGCGTCGTATCTCAGCACGCAGAAGGCGAAGCTGCCCGATGCCGAGGTCCGGCTGGCGGCATAATCCCGTGCTCCTGCGAACGCAGGAGCACGGCGTCACCATCGGCGTCCCTAGTAACCCTGGACTCCTGCGTTCGCAGGAGAACCAGCTGGGGCTCGCCGATAATCCCAAACCTCCGTCACCCCGGGCTTGCCCCGGGGTCCATCGTGCCGCGAAGTCACAAACGTGAGAATGCGGGGCACGATGGATGCCGGGTCAAGCCCGGCATGACGAAAGAGATGCGGAGGCGCATCGCTCCCACCCCGATCAATGCATCCGCTTCACCGTCGTGCTGACATCGCCATTCGAACTATGCGTCGTCTCGCGCACCGTCTTGCGCGTCACGGTCTTGTGACCGACCTTGACGCCCAAAATACGCCTGGCCCGGCGCGTCTTGTGCTTGTGGGTATAGACGACCCTCGTCGTCCGCGTCGCCACGCCATCATGCACGCTGGTGTCGTGCGTGACCTTGGTCCGGTTGGTCGTCTGCGCGTCGGCGCCGGCGGTCGCGATCAGGGCGAGGGCGGCGAACGGGAGGGTGGCGAATGCGAGCTTCATAGGGATCCCCTTTGGACGATCATGGTTCGGCTGTAACGGCGGCGTACGTGGAGCGTTCCCACTGGCGATAGTTGACGCAAGCTTGTGCGCAAGGGACGCTCGTCCCAAACCCGGGATGCGCCGTCATCGCGGTGGTGTACCTGATGCGCCGGTTGCGAGTAATCGCTAATGCCTGTTGGTGACGACAGGTACGGCGCGTCCGCCTTCGCCCTTATTGTGGTGCGGCCTTCGCCAGCTTGCCCACCGGCTCCTTGAACCTTTCCGGATCGCCCTCCGTCTATAACTCGCGAGCGGCTTCCTTGAACTTGTCGAGTTGGGTGCGAGCGTGCTCCGTCATGCTCGCTACGTAACACGGGCCAATCTGCGAAGGCTCTAGCGTAGATGGGATCACACCATGAACAGTCATAGGTTGGTCACAGGCTTGCGCGGCTAGCGGATATACCCTGAGCTGCTGCCGGTTTCGTGGACACCAGGATAAGGTGTTTTCGGAACCGGAGGGCGTAAATGCAACGACGAAAGTTCAGCCGAGAGTT
>NZ_CAXTII010000119.1:0-5789 GCF_964244235.1 uncultured Sphingomonas sp. | reverse complement strand
CGATGCCCAGAATCGCGAACAAGGTGACCGCAGGCGGGATCGAGACGACGCGGCTGGTGACGAAGGGCGTCACGAAATTCGTCTGGACCACGCGGACGATCGCATAGGTGATGAGCGTCCCGATGACGGGCCCGCTGCCGATCGTCGCCGCCAGCCCCAGCGCGGGCAGCATCGCCGCGGTCGGGCCGATATAGGGGATGAACTCCGACAGCCCCGCCAGCAGCCCGAGCGCGGCGGCGGATGGTACGTCGGCGATCCACAGACCGACGCCGACCAGCACGCCCATCGTCGTCATCTCGATGATCTGCGCGCGCAGCCATAGCCTGAGCGTCGATCCGACGTCGAACAGCGCATCCTCGAACGCGGGGCGCTTGGCGGGCGGGACGAGCAGCAGGAAACCACGTTCGTACATCCTGGGATTCACCGCGAAGAACAGGCTGCCGAACAGCAACAGCACGATGTTGACGAGCAGCTCGCCACCCCCCTGGACCAGCCCGCCGACGTCCTGCGCCGCCTTGCTGCCCGCATAGGCGGCCTTCGCCGCATCGACGATCTTCGCGCCGACGGGCGACTGCGACGCCCAGGCGGAGAATTGCTGGAGGATGCCGGGCAGCTTCACGATCAGCAGGTTGAGCTGCGCCCGGAACTGTACCCCGAACAGCCAGCCGAGGAAGGCGATCGCCGACAGGACAGTCAGCATCGCGAACCCCAGCGCGATCTTCCCGGGCAGCCGCAGCCGATCGCGATACCCCTCCGCAATGGCGTGGATCACGATCGCGCCCAGCATCGATCCGAACGCGAGGATCAGCAAATTACCCGCGCGGTACAGTGCTGCGGTGACGGCGGCGATGACGATCAGGATGATGATCCGCCGGATGAACCGGCTGTCCTCCGCATCGGGGGCAAGACGGTTCATCGCAGTCGCTCCGTAAGAAAGGTCATCAGCGCCTCGACGCGCGCGGGGCGCAACGGGCTGGGCGGGGTCAGCAGATGCAGCCCGACCTCGGCGGGACGCCAGTCGGGAAGGATCTCGACGAGCGCGCCCGACGTCAGGTGATCGCCCAGGATGAAGTCGGGCAACCGCGCGATGCCGAGCCCCATCAGCAACGCGGGCAGGATCGCCTCGCCGCTGTTCGCGCTCAGCGGGCCGCTGGCCTTCACGAACACCTCCGCCCCGTCGGGCCCGGCGAACCGCCACGGCCCGGTGACGTTGGTATAGCCCAGCAGCCTGTGCCTTGCGAGATCGGCGGGGTGCGTCGGCGTCCCGTGGCGGTCGAGATAGCCAGGCGCGCCGACGACATGGCCCACGATCCCGCAGAGCCGGCGCGCACGCAGCGAACTGTCGGGCAGCGCGGCGATCCGCAGCGCGACATCGAAGCCCTCGGCCACGATGTCGATCCGCGCATCCGACAGATGCAGTTCGATCTCGATCCCCGGATGTTCCGCGAGGAATTCGGCGAGCAGCGGCGCGACATTGACGACCCCGAAGCTCATCGGGGCGGCGACGCGGATGCGCCCCGCCGGCAGGCGTGCACCATCCTGCGCCTGCTCCTCCGCCGCGCGCGCCTCCGCCAGGATGCGCGCAGCCTGTTCGGCCAGCGGGCGCCCCGCCTCGGTCAGCGCGAGCCGGCGCGAGGTGCGATGGAACAGCGACGTGCCCAGATGCGCCTCCAGCCGCGACACCGCTTTGGATACGGTGGCCTTGGACAGGCCGAGCGTATCGGCGGCTGCGCTGAACGAATGATGCTCCACGACGGTCGCGAAGATCGCCCAGGCCTCGAAATCGGGTAATCGCATCGTCCTGTTCCCCCGATTCCAGCAGTTCATGTTAATTGGGGAAACCATCGGTTTCTAGCGTTTCCGTTTACGCGCGCGAACCGCACCCTATCTTGGGCGCAACCAAGGAGGCTCCCATGCTCGCCACCCAGACCCGTCCCGACACGACCACGATCGATCGTCGTACCTTCGCCAGCCTCGGCCATGCCGATCACGGATGGCTCGACGCGCGGCATCATTTCTCGTTTGCCGGCTATCATGACCCCGATCGGACGGGGTGGGGGTCGATCCGTGTCTGGAACGACGACCGGATCGCCGCGAACACGGGCTTCCCGCCACATCCGCATTCGGACATGGAAATCATCACCTATGTCCGTTCGGGCGCGATCACGCATCAGGATTCGATGGGCAATCGCGGCCGCACCGGGGCGGGCGACGTGCAGGTGATGAGCGCGGGCTCGGGTGTACGGCACGCCGAATATAATCTGGAAGGCGAACCGACGACGCTGTTCCAGATCTGGATCGAACCCGCCACGCGGGGCGGCACGCCGAGCTGGGGAGCGAAGCCGTTTCCCAAGGGCGACCGGTCGGGCAACTTCGTCGTGCTGGCCAGCGGTTTCGCGGAGGATGCCGGCGCGCTCCGCATCCGCGCCGAAGCGCGCGTCATGGGCGCGACGCTGAAGCCGGGCGAGACGGTGGAGCATGATGTCGGTACAGGTCGTCATGCGTATCTGGTACCGGCGACTGGATCGATCGAGATCGACGGTGCGCGGATCGATACGCGCGACGGTGTCGCGTTGTCGGGTGGTCGCACTTACGCGATCACCGCGATAGAGGAGGCTGAGTTGGTGCTGGTCGACGCGCAATAACTTCTGCCCCCCTCCCGCAAGCGGGAGGGGCCGGGGGTGGGCGCTCGCTATCCTCGGATCATCCCTTACGTAATCGAGCGTCTTCGCCCCCTCCACGTCCATCGCCCGCGACCAGCGGAGCGCCCACCCCCCAGCCCCCTCCCGCTTGCGGGAGGGGGAGAAGAAGGAAATCCAATGACCAAGGTCCTCGTCCTCTATTATTCCTCCTACGGCCATATCGAACAGATGGCCGACGCCGTCGCCGAAGGCGCACGTTCGGCCGGTGCCGAGGTCGACATCCGCCGTGTCGCCGAAACCGCGCCCAAGGAAGTCGTCGAAGCCGCGCACTTCAAGACCGACACCAAGCATCCCGTCATCGAAAGCCCCGACGCTCTCGCCGATTACGACGCGATCGTCGTCGGTGCGCCGACCCGCTTCGGCCGGATGCCCGCGCAGATGGCGGCGTTCTGGGACACGACCGGCGGCTTGTGGTTCAGGGGCGCGCTCATCGGCAAGGTCGGCGGGGCGTTCACCTCCACCAGCAGCCAACATGGCGGGCAGGAGACGACCCTGTTCTCGATCATCACCAACCTGCTCCACCAGGGCCTGACGATCGTCGGGCTCGATTACGGTTTCCAGGCGCAGATGGGGGTCGAAGAGGTGAAGGGCGGATCGCCCTACGGTGCGACCACGATCTCCGATGGCGACGGCAGCCGCCAGCCGCACGCGGAGGAACTCGACGCCGCGCGCTACCAGGGCAAGCGGATCGCCGAGACGGCGGCGAAGCTGGCGTAATTCGCCGCTTACTCAGGCTTCGAGACGAGTATTGGCGGTTGCGCTGGCGGTTGTAGGATCGATGGCGCAACCGCCGGGTTCGCCGGGAACCGCGCCCGCGCGCACGCGAATACCCGGCGTGCCGCCATGGCGTCCGGCACGTCGGCGTTGCGGCCGACCCAGCGCCAGTGCCACGGCTCCCATTTCACCTGCTGCTTGTTGCCGCCCGGAAACGAAAGCTCGAACCCGAACCGCGGCGCGTTGGCCAGCAACCACTTTGCGGGCAACGAAGCGGCCATGCAGGCATCGACGTCGGGACACCCGTTCGCCGGCCGCACCGCGAAATCGAGCGCATAGCCGGTGGCATGTTCGCTATAGCCGGGCGGCGCGACCGAGATCGCGCGATCGGCCGCGCCGCTCTCCGGCCGCTCGCGCCCGAATACCGCGATCTGCCGTTCGACCGATCGGAAACAGGACAAGGCCAGCAATCGACCACCGGTGCGCGGATCGGTTCTCGCCGCTGCCAGCAATGCCGCCAGATCGGGCAGAACGACGCTCCGCAACCGGCAATCGTGCCGGACGGTTTCCTCGGATGGAACCGATGCCAATGTCTCTTCAGGCGCGTTGTCGTAGCGGAAATGCCCGAGCAGCCGGAAATCGGGGCAGCTTTGCGCGCCCGCGGGCGTGGCGAATAACGCCAGCATCGCGACCGCGAGCGGGATCGTGCTGCGGCGCATCATCGCCGCCGGGTCTGGCACGCGCGGCCGCATGGTGGCAAGGGCCGGGACATGCTCGTCAACAATGTCCTGTTCCTCGATGGCGAAGCGCTCGTCATCGACAAGCCCGCCGGGCTCCCCGTCGATCGTCCGCGCGACGGATCGCTCAGCCTGGAGAACCAGCTCGACAGCCTGAAGTTCGGCTTCAGGCGCTGGCCGCTGGCGGTCCACCGGCTCGACCGCGACACCAGCGGCTGCCTGCTGCTGTCGCGCAACCCCAAGGCGCATGCGCGGCTGCAGCAGGCGTTCGAGCAGGGGCTGGTCGGCAAGCGCTATCTGGCGGTGCTGGACGGCGTGCCGGTGGGCGATGGCGGCACGATCGACCTCGCGCTCGGCAAGACCAGCACGCGCGAGGATGGCTGGCGGATCGTGCCGGACAAGGGCGGCAAGGCGGCGCGGACCGATTGGCGGCTGCTGAAGATCTTCGAGGGCCGCGCGCTGGTGGAATTCGTCCCCGCGACCGGGCGCACGCACCAGATCCGCGTCCACGCCGCCTCGGGGCTGGGCGTGCCGGTGGTGGGCGATCCGGTCTACGGCAATGCCGATATCGGGGGGATGCTGCTGCACGCCGCGGAACTGACCGTGTCGCGGGAGGGGAAGGAGACGATCGCGGCGAAGGCACCGCTGCCGGATCGGTTCGGATCGTTCCGCGAGGGGTGAGGTTCTTGATGCGACAATTGAGGTAATGACTGATCTTGATGGTTAGCGGTCCGGCGGCATTCGGAACGGCGATGGCCTAGAGTTGCCCTTGCGCACATGACCGCCTTTCCCGAAAACGATGGTGTTTTGAGAATTAGCGGGCTTCCATTATGCCGCCTGCGACCATGAAGCGGTAATATCGTGGTGAAGTGTGGATTACACGTCTTGGCTTGATCATCCCAATTTTTAGAATGCCGATATGGTATTATCATCAGTAGACACCCGATCGGCACAGGAAGAAACGAACCGTCTGTTCCGTCAGGATCGGCTGATCGCCTGGAACACGATCCGCGTGACGTTCGCGGGCTGGCACGACCGGGTGATCGCCGCGCTCATGCTGGTTGCGGCGTTCGCGGTCGTCCGCGCTTGGTTCGGCGACCGCCCCTGGACGGTTGCGGCTTGGGCGGCACTCGCTGCCGGCATGGTGATCGGTATGGGCGCGGGACGCCTTGTCGCGACGCGCCTCGCCTTCCATGCCTTCGACGGACTGCTCGCAGCCGATGCCCTGCACCCGCAGATGCGCCGACGTTACGGGGCTGCATGGCACGGCGTCGGGCTAGCGCTGCTAGCTGTGGTTACGCTGATCGCCCGCCCGTCACTGCTGGTCGTCAGCGTTCCCGCCTATATCGGCGGGGGTCTGGTCGCCGGCCTGAGGGGTAGTGTCAGGATACCGAGGCGCTTCGCTGACATGACGCGACCGGGATGGACGCTCCGGGCATGTTCGCACCGCCCGATTGCCGGGGTGGTGGCCGCGACGGTGCTGCTCCTGTCGCTGTTGCCGGCACGCACGCTGGGCATGAATGCGCTGATGGCGGTCGTCGGCATCGAGACAGTGTTGCTCGCACTGATCCTGACCAGCGTCGATGACGCCATCGTCCGCTTCATGACCATCGCCGGACATGGATCACGGCACATC
>NZ_CAXTII010000118.1:0-5862 GCF_964244235.1 uncultured Sphingomonas sp. | reverse complement strand
CCGAAGATCGCCGATGCCCAACCGCGAACTACACCACGTCGTGGGACACGACCCGTTCAACCGCTCGCCGCATTTCAATTTCTGCATGTTCTATAGGCAGTTTCGGGAAAGTATGGTCCGCCAACAGCGCACGGCGCGCATCGCAAGTGCGTTTTCCAGATTCATGTTCGTTTGCAGGAAGTTGAGCGACCGGTCTTCATCACCGCCAGCAATTGAGAATGCTGATACTATCAGCCGAAGAAAGCCGCACGCAGGGGCAGCATGGCGGCGCCGATCGCAGCGGCGTCAGGACCGATTACCGATGGGGTGATCCTGGGCGCCGGGCGATGATGGCCGCGTCGTTCGGGGTTGGTGAACCGGATGCGCGCGATGATCCGCTCGGCCAGCACGGGCGGCAGGCGGCCACCCAGGACGATCAGGTCCGGATCGAGCGCCGCCGAGATGACTGAGGCGATCAAGTTGAAGGACGGAGCGCACTCGTCCAGCCAGCCGTCGATCAGCGGATCGCCGGGATCGAACCCGGCGAGCATGGCGTGGAGGTCGTCGTACGGGTGCCCGTGTACGGCGAGATACAGGCGCAGGTTGTCGAGATTGGGTTGCGGCCAGCTCTCGGGCAGGGTCGAGGCGAACTCACCGGCGTTGCCGTGGCTGCCGCGCATCGGCACGCCGCCCGCGATCACGCCGCCGCCGAACCCGGCTGCGAAATACAGATAGGCGAAGTCGCCCGTCGTGCGGCCCGCGCCCAGCATCGCTTCGCCGACCGCGGCGACGTTGCCGTCGTTGTCGACCCAAACGGGTCCGCCCAGCCGCTCGGCCAGCATCGTGTCGAGCGGGATGAGCGCCCAGGGATCGAGCTGCGCCGGCGGGTTCAGCCGCGCGCCGTCGCCGATGAAATAGCCGGTGACGCCGACGCCGGTGCCGATCCGCCGCGCCGGGTTGAGCCCCGCCTCCGCCACCGCGTGGTCGATCAGCGACGCGATCTGCTCGTTCGCCCGTGCGAAGTCGACGCTGACGAGCGGGGCCTCGACACGCCCCCGGATCGTTCCGGCCAGGTCCATCACCACCAGTGACACCGTATCGGTCATCACCGACAGGCCGACCGCAAAGGCGGCGTCGGCGACGAGGCGGAGCTTGGCGCTCGGCTTGCCGCGGCCCGCGATCTCGGGCGCGCCCTCGACGAGCAGGCCGCGGCCGATCAGCGGATCGACGAGGCGGGTGATCGACTGCGCGGTCAGGCCGGTAGCGCGGGCGAGGTCGGCACGCGAGGCGTCGCCGGTACGGTGGAGCAGCGTCATCACCACGCGCTCATTGTCGGTCGCGGTGCGGCGTCCGTCCTCACGCAGGAACGCGGGCGGAAACTCGCCGGCATATCCATGGATCATGCGGCGGTATCCTTCAGCCTGTCTGCCTCGAACGGACGCTGCGGCCAGACGCACCAAGCGGCGAGCGCACAAGCCGTCAGTACCGCGGAGGCGAACATCGCGAACGCGCCGGGGGCGAAGGTCGTGCGATTGCCGAGCGCGGCGGTCATTGCCAGCCCGGCCCCGCCGAGCGCAAGCTTGGCCGCCATGGTGTAGAAGCCGTAGCTGCGCGCGCCGCGCGCAAGCAGCGGCAGCAGCGTCCAGTCAATCAGATTAGTGCTGCCGAGCAGCAGGCCGATGGCGAGGACCATCGGCCATCCTTCCAAGCGGAGCAGTCCCGCCATCACCGGTATTGCGACCAGGTACAGCGCCGCCAGCAGCGTCAGGCCACGGCGCGCGTCGCGAACGGCGAACGGAACCAGCGCCGCCAGCATCCGACCGCCAGTCAGCAGCAGGACGGTCGTCCCGGCACCGGGGTGGGCGATCACGGGCGGCAGTTGCAGCATTGCCTTGGTCAGCGCGCCGAGCGCGACGATACCGACCAGGCTGCCGGCCAGGAAGCCGTTAGGAAGGCCCGGACCTCTGGGTGCCGTCGCTGCCGTCCGCAACGCCGCCCTCGGCACGAGCGGAAGCAGCGCGGCCCCCAGGATCAGCGCCGCCCCCGCAAGCAGCCAGAGCATCACCGGCAGCGTCGCCGCGTCGCGCCACCGCGACAGCGCCAGTCCGACCGCGCCGGCGGCGATGCCGGTACCGACCGTGCGGCCGCGTGACAGGCGCGTGGCTGTATCCGCCGCCGCCGTCGCAAGCCGCGTCAGCATCGCATTGTGCGGAACATCATAGGCGGCATAACAGAGACGGAAGGCCAGCGTCGCCGTCATCAGGACCGCACTACCCGATGGCGCTGCGAGGATCGTCAGCGGGAAGATCATCGCCGCGCCGGCAAGGCCGATTCCGGCAATCGCCCGAGTCTGCCGCGGGTGCCGATCTAGCCAGTCGCCCACGAACAGGTCAGCGAGCGCATTCGCCGCGAGCCCGCCAAGAAACAACCAGCCCGCCAGCGCCGGATCGACCCCGAACAGGCTTACCAGCGCGTAGATCGTGACGAGATCGCTCGCCGTCCACAACAGGCTCTTGCCGATATGCGCCGTGTAGTAGGCGGTGTGGGCGGCGCGGGGCGACAGCGTCATCGGATCCAGCGGACCTTGTAGAGGTGAAGACCCTCGACCGGGATGCGGTGCGGATCGGTACCTTGCGCGCTCATGACGGTGAAGCCGTGGGCCCACCAGCTCTCTTCAGCCTGCACCCAGGCGATGCGGTCGCCCAGAGCGCTCACCGCCTTGACGCGCAGCTTGGGGTTGAGCGGCGCGATGGCACCGAAGCTGCCGTCATCGGGCGTGAAGGACCAGGCGCCGTCATCGGTGGTAACGTCATAGCCGCCATCGGGCGCGGGCGACAGGTCGTGCCCGTCACGCCGACCCGGCAGCATCCATCGCGCGGTCTCGATCAGGTGGAGACCTTGTGCGGTGCGGTCAAGCCGGAATGCCTGGACCAGATCATGCGACAGCGTGAACAGCCGCGCGCGCTGGGCATCCCAGACCGCGCCGTGGCCGGACGGCAGCGGCAGGCTCTGCAACGGTGTCTCGTTCTTTCGGCTGTCATAGAGTTCGAGCCGGTCTCCCGCCGGATTGATCGACAGCGCGACCGCGATCATTCCGCCGGGCAGCAGCGCGGCCGAGTGCGCCATCGGAGTCTTCGCGCGGAACAGGACCTTGCCCGTCGCCCGTTCGATCAGCACCGTCGCGCCGGTCGAAGCGGTAACGAGAAGGTCGCGACCGTCGTTCACGGGCTTGCAGTCGTCGATATGCGCCAGCAGCGTTGTCCGGTAATCCGCGGGCAGATCGGTCGAGTCACTCGCCGTCCAGCGCCACGACTCCGTCGCTCCATCGCCTGCGACTCGCAGCTCGCGAACCTGATCGTCGCCGCATGCATAAAGCCGATCCGGTGTCGTCGCCGCGACGGCCATAGCCGCCAACCCGGTCAAAAACATATGTTTCTCCATTCGCGCCGAGATGTCGGCACATCACCGCGATGCACCGTCATGTTTATGTCACCTACAGTGATTAAATGACGTCATCATGTCATCCACAGGGGGATTCGCCATGTCGTTCCGATCGAGTTTTCGTTTCCTGCTACTTCTGTCCGCGTCGGTGCCGTGCAGCGCCTTCGCGCAGAGCGTCGCCGCGCCCGACAAGACGGCGGGGCCCGACGCGTCCCCGGTCGCGGGGGCGGAGAAAGAAGGCGACATCGTCGTGACCGGCGCACGGCTGCAGGCGAAGAAGGACATCGCGGCCAAGCGCGAGATCTCCGTCATATCCGACAGCATCAGCTCGGACGAGGTCGGGACGCTGCCCGACTTCGGTCTGGGCGAGGCTTTGACCCGCGTTCCCGGTATCTCGACCATCCAGAACAACGGCCGCGGCGAAGCGCAATTCCTGTCGATCCGCGGGCTGAACGCCGATTACAATCTCGTCGAGATCGACGGCGTGCCGCTGCCCGCCAACGAGATATCGCGCCGCAACGTTTCGCTCGACGTCATCCCGTCGTCGCTGGCCGCGCGGGTCGACGTCTACAAGTCGATGACCGCGGCGATGAACGCCAACGCGATCGGCGGTATCGCCAATCTCCAGACCCGCAGTGCGTTCGACAATGGCGGCAAGCCGTATCTGGGCGGTCGTGCGGACATCGGCCGCTGGGATTTCCAGCACACGCGAGGCGGCAATACCCCATCGGGGCAGGCCGAACTGGTCGGCGCGACCACGTTCGGTCCGGACCACAAGTTCGGAGCGGTCTTCTCGGGCAGCTATTTCCGCCGCGTCAGCGCGTCGCTCGATTCAGCAAGCACGACGCCGCTCTACGTCGATCCGACCACGGGGCAGAAATTGACCTCTGCGACGACGGATGTCAGCAACGCCGATGTAGTGCCTTCGGTCCGTCGCTGGCTGCACTACGACAATCTGCGTCAGCGCTACGGCGGCCTCGCCAAGTTCGAGTTCGACGACCACGTCATGTTCAAGGGCGCGCTGACCTTTGCCGATTTCTACCACACCAATGACGAAGATCGGCAGGCGAACAGTGTGACCCCCAACACAGCGGTAACCGCCGCCACTAACAAATACACCTATATCACGGGTGTCACCCCGACCGGGGGTACGGTCACCAGTGGGACCTATGCGCAGGACGATGATTCGCATTTCTTTCAGAAGCGCGGGATCAAATATGGCGATTTCCACGGCGAGCTGACCCCCGGGAGTCATATAAAGGCCGATCTCGGCGTCAACTATGCGATCGCCACCTATCACCAGGATGCCACGACCGCGGTTTTCCGAATCCCGGCCGGCACCAACCTGGCTTATGCCTATACCATCACGCCGGGGCAGTTTCCCCAGTTCAACTTCGCCAATCCGAGCTATGTGTTCAATCCCGCCAACTACAATTTCTACGACTATCAGGTCACGCCCGACGACCAGAAGGAAAAGGCGCTGACCGGGCGGACGAACCTGCGGATCAACATGGATGGACAGGATCGCGGTTTCGGGGTCGCAACCGGACTATACGCCCGCTTCGTCGATCGCCGATACGATCGTACGGTCACCGATTATACCCCGGTCGCCGGCGCGGCCCCGCTCTCGACCTTCAGCGCGCCGCAAACCTACACGCCGTATAACAGCGGCGGGCAGAGCGTGATGTTCTTCGATCCCACCGCGGTAACCGCGTTCTTCAACGCGAACCCTGCCAAGTTCGTCGCTAATGCGACGAACGCGCAGACCAGCCTGCAATCCGATTATACCCTGACCGAAAACATCAAGGCTGCCTATGTCATGGGCCGCTACGCCCTCGACGATCTGCGGCTGACCGCCGGTGTCCGGTACGAGGACACCGATCTGTCGACCGGATCGTACAACCTCACCACGACCGGCAAGACTACGACGCTGAGTTACGCGCAGCAGGGCCAGCATTACCATGATTGGCTGCCATCGGCGGAACTCGATTGGAACCTGACGAGCAAATTCCGTGCCCGCGCGGCATTCAGCCGCACGCTTGCCCGGCCCAACTACAGCGACCTGGCAGGGCGGCAGACGATCTCGATAAACTCCGGGACCAATTTCGTCACGATCACGACCGGCAATGCGCAGTTGCAGCCACGGCGCAGCGACAATTACGATGTCAGTCTCGAATATTACGCCAACCGGGACGTGCTGTTCTCGGCAGCGGGCTTCATCAAGAACGTCAGAAACGAAATTCTCACGGTCAGCAATACCGCGCTCCAGCCCTATAACGGGGTCACGACGCAGGTCACGACCACCCAGCCGATCAACGCCAGCGGCACGGTGATCCGGGGCGTCGAACTGAACGCGGTCGTCACCCGCTTCTCGTTCCTGCCGCGGCCGCTGGACGGACTGGGCATTGCCGCCAACGTCACGCTGCTGAACCCGACACCGCC
>NZ_CAXTII010000117.1:0-6039 GCF_964244235.1 uncultured Sphingomonas sp. | reverse complement strand
ACGATGAATCATCTCACGGCGCGATAGCCAAGCCCTTTTTCAGCAGGCTGTTAAATAGGCCGCGGGAACGCGAACCCCAGCGGCTGGATCGCCGAGGCGTCCTGTTTCAACCGTGCCGCCATCTGCTCGTAGTCGCGTTCCATCTCGGGCGTCACCGACGCACGCGATTCGCCGAGAGCGGTCTCGAAATCCGCCATCGTCACGCGGTCGCTCGCGATCGAACGGCGCAGCGCGACCAGGCCGGCGCGGCGGACCACGTCGCCCAGGTCGGCACCGGTGAACCGGTCGGTGCGGTGCGCGACCACGTCCAGGTCGACATCGTCCGCCAACGGCATCTTCTCCGTCTGGATCGACAGGATCCGCCGCCGCCCGGGTTCGTCGGGCACGCCGACATAGACCAGCTCGTCGAACCGACCCGGACGAAGCAGCGCCGGATCGACGAGGTTGGGCCGGTTGGTCGCGCCGATCACGACGACCGATTGCAGCTCCTCCAGCCCGTCCATCTCCGCCAGGATCGTATTGACGACGCGTTCGGTCACCTGCGGCTCGCCCCCGCCGCTGCCGCGCGCAGGCACCAGCGAATCGAGTTCGTCGATGAAGATGATGCACGGGCTCACCTGACGCGCACGGGCGAACAGGCGGGCGATCTGCTGTTCGCTCTCGCCATACCATTTGCTCAGCAGGTCGCTCGACTTGGTGGCGATGAAATTGGCCTGCGCCTCCCGCGCGACCGCCTTGGCCAGCAGCGTCTTCCCGGTGCCGGGCGGGCCGTACAGCAGAAATCCCTTGGCCGGCCGGATCCCAAGCCGGCGAAACGCCTCCGGGTCCTTCAAGGGGAGTTCGACGCCCTCCTTCAGCCGCATCTGCGCATCGTCGAGCCCGCCGACATCCTCCCAGCGGACGCGCGGTGCCTCGACCATCACCTCGCGCATCGCGCTCGGCTGCACGCGCTTCAGCGCGCCGAGAAAATCCTCGCGCGTCACCGACAGCGTCTCCAGCACCTCGGGCGGGATCGTGCGTTCTTCCAGATTCAGCTTCGGCATGATCCGCCGCACCGCCTCGATCGCCGCCTCGCGGGTCAGCGCGGCAAGGTCCGCACCCACGAAGCCGAAGGTCGTGCGCGCCAGTTCGTCCAGATCGACGCGCTCGCCAAGCGGCATGCCGCGGGTGTGGATCGCCAGAATCTCGCGCCGTCCGCGCTCGTCGGGAACGCCGACGACGATCTCGCGGTCGAACCGGCCCGGACGACGCAGCGCCTCGTCGATCGCCTCGGGGCGGTTGGTCGCCGCGATCACCACCAGGTTGGCACGCGACTCCAGCCCGTCCATCAGCGTCAGGAGCTGCGCGACGAGGCGCTTCTCCGCCTCGCCCGACACTTGTCCGCGTTTGGGCGCGATCGAATCGATCTCGTCGATGAAGACGATCGATGGCGCGGCCTTGGTCGCCTCCTCGAATACCTGGCGCAGCCGACCTTCCGATTCGCCGTACGCCGACCCCATGATCTCGGGGCCGTTGATCAGGAAGAACTGCGCATCGCTTTCGTTCGCCACCGCGCGGGCCAGCCGCGTCTTGCCCGTCCCGGGCGGGCCATAGAGCAGCAGCCCCTTGGGCGGATCGACGCCGAGCCGCTGGAAAAGTTCGGGATACCGGAGCGGCAGCTCGACCATCTCGCGCAGTTGATCGATCGTGCCGCCCATGCCGCCGATATCGTCATAGGTGACGTCCGCGCGCCGCGCGGCGGCGGGTTCCTCATATTCGGGGCGTAGCTCGATTTCGGTATGCTCGTCGATATGGACGATGCCCTTTGGGCTCGCCGCGACGACCAGCAGCCGAACCTCCTGCAATGCATAGGCCGGCGCGTTCATGAAGCGCTGGACCTGCGGCGGCATGTCGGCGACCCGCTGGTGCCCCGCGGTCGCGACGATGTCGCCCTGGCAGAAGGGGCGGCCGAGAAAGGTGCGTTTCAGCGCGTTGCTCGATCCCTGGAGGCGGAGATTTTGCTGCGCGGGCGCGAAGACGACTCGCGTCGCGGGTTTCGATTCGGCTTTGCGCACCTCGACGAAATCGCCCGATCCGACGCCTGCATTGGCCCGCTGGAGCCCATCGATGCGGATGATGTCGAGGCTTTCGTCCTCCGCATAAGGACCGACCGCGCGCGCGGGGGTCGATTGCTTGCCAAGGATCTCGATCACGTCGCCCTCGCCGACCCCGAGCGCGGTCATCATCGCGCGCGGCAGATGCGCCAGACCGCGGCCGCTATCTTCGGGTCGGCTGTTCGCCACTTGAACCTTGCGGACACCCGCGTCCGTATCCGCCATCGTCATTCGCCCTGTTGGTTCGGCATTGTGCCGACAGTAGCGGGCGACAGCGGGTGCGGGTTCCGACCGACGGCGCAGCGCGCACGGCAGGCGCAAAAAAAGGGTCGATCCGTAAGGATCGACCCGTGAAAGTTTTTAGGAGAGGATGCCTGAAAGGCCCGATCCTTCTGGCCGCCGTCAAAATATGTTGCAAGTGCGAAGGACGTGTGCATGATTGCAAAAAATGCACTCAGTCGCCGCGATCTTCAAGGTATGAAATCGGGGTTAATCGGGTCGGTCGGCACTTCGTCGGCCAAGGCGGGAGGAAAAGAGCGATGCGCAGGTTGCCGCCGCTCGGCGCGATCGAGGCCTTTGTCCAGGTCGCCCGGCTTGGCTCGGTGAAGGCGGCGGCGAACGAGCTTGCGCTGTCCGCACCCGCGCTTAGCCGGCGCGTCCAGAACCTGGAACGCTTTATCGGCCGGTCGCTGTTCGATCGCCGCCATCAAACGATTGTGACCAATGCCGATGGCGAACGGCTGCTCGCGCAGATCGCGCCGGTGCTCGACCAGTTGTCCGACGCGGTCGAGGCGATGACGAGCGGAACCGAGGTGTTGCGGTTGCGGCTCGGTGTCCTGCCGCTGTTCGCGTCGCAGCGGCTGTTCCCCCGGCTTGGCGAATTACGCGCGGCGCACCCGGAACTGCATCTCGATATCGATACTGCCGGTCACGGCATCGCGCGGCTCGGCGAGGGGCTGGATGCGGTGATCGCCCTGGCGCGCGAGATCGATCCTTTGCTCTATGGGCACCGGCTCGACCGCAATTCGGTCTATGTCATCGGTGCGCGCCGTCTGACCGAGGGGCCGGACCCGGTCGTGCGCCCGCAGCAACTGGCGACGCTGACAGCGCTCGTCCACCGCGACATGGCGGATACCTTCACCGCCTGGCGGCAGGCGGCCGGGCTCGGGGATATGGAACCGCTCGCGATCGATCATTTCGATTCGGGGCCGCTGATGCTCGAGGCGGCGGCGCAGGGGCTCGGCGTTGCGTTCATGCATGAAAGCCATTTCGCCGATGCCGCCGATCCACGGCTGGTGCGGCTGTTCGATATCGATGTCGAAAGCCCGTACAGCTATTGGTTCGTATGCCGCCCGCGCGCGCTTCGGCAGAAACCGGTGCGGCTGTTCCACGATTGGCTGATCGGTGCATTGGAGAAAGGAACGGAGGTTTAGCCTTTACTACCCAGCGTGTTCATCGATCAGTCGAACAAGCTCGACACGCTGGTCTCGTCCGCGATCCGCTTGATCGCCTCGCCCAGCAGCGGCGCGATCGGTAGATGGCGGATCTTCTTCGTCGATCCGATCGATTCGTGGTTGCCTATCGAATCGGTGATGACCAGTTCGCTGAGCGCCGACCCTTCGACCCGCGCCACCGCGCCGCCGGACAGGACGCCGTGCGTTACATAAGCGACGACATCTTCCGCCCCGGCCTCGCGCAGCGCCGCTGCGGCATTGCACAGCGTGCCCGCGGAATCGACGATGTCGTCGATCAGGATGCAGAACCGCCCTTCGACCTCGCCGATGATGTTCATCACCTCGGATTCGCCCGCGCGCTCGCGGCGTTTGTCGACGATCGCGAGAGGGGCGTTGTCGAGCCGTTTCGCCAGTTGGCGCGCGCGCACCACGCCGCCGACATCGGGCGAGACGACCATCATGTTGCGTCCCTTGAACCGCGCGACGATGTCCGCGGACATGACCGGCGCAGCATAGAGATTGTCGGTCGGGATATCGAAGAAGCCCTGGATCTGGCCCGCATGCAGATCGATCGACAGAACCCGGTCCGCGCCGGCGACGGTGATCAGGTTCGCGACCAGCTTCGCCGAAATCGGCGTGCGCGGTCCGGGTTTGCGGTCCTGCCGCGCATAGCCGAAATAGGGGATGACCGCAGTGATCCGCTTCGCCGACGCGCGCTTCAGCGCGTCGATGCAGATCAGCAATTCCATCAGATTGTCGTTGGCGGGATAGCCGGTCGACTGGAGCACGAACACGTCCTCGCCGCGGACATTCTCGTTGATCTCGACGAAGATCTCTTCGTCCGCGAAGCGGCGGACCAGCGCGTCGGTCAACGGGATTTCCAGGTAGCCGGCGATGGCGCGGGCCAGCGGCAGGTTCGAATTGCCGGTCATCAATTTCATCGCGTGTCCCGTCCCGACTGCCGCGCGCTTCATAGTCTCGTGCCCGAAGGACGCAAACATTCCGTCGAAATCCGGTGCTGGCGATTTGAGGCCGCCACGCTTTGCATCTAGGGCGGCACCATGACGACCGTCACCCGCTTTGCTCCATCGCCGACCGGCCGGCTGCATGTGGGCAATATCCGCAGCGCGCTTCACAACTGGCTCTGGGCGAAAAAGACCGGCGGGCGGTTCCTGCTTCGGATCGACGATACCGATGCTGCGCGGAGCGAGGAGCGCTTCGTCGATTCGATCCGCGCCGATCTCGGCTGGCTGGAACTGACGCCCGATGGCGAGGTGCGCCAATCCGAACGGTTCGCGCTCTATGAACGGCGCTTTGCCGAACTGGTCGCGGCCAGGCGAATCTATCCGGCTTGGGAGACCGCGCAGGAACTGGACCTGAAGCGCAAGGTGCAACTCGGGCGCGGCCTGCCCCCGGTCTACGACCGCGCCGCGCTCGACCTGACGGACGCGGCACGCGCCGCATTTGCGGAGGACGGCGTGAAGCCGCATTGGCGGTTCAAGCTCGATCACGACCAGCCGATCGAGTGGGATGACCGGGTGCGGGGGGCGCAGCGGTTCGATCCCGCCACGATGAGCGACCCGGTGATCCGCCGTGCGGACGGATCGTGGCTCTACATGCTGCCGTCCGCGATCGACGATGTCGACATGGGGATCAGCGATGTCGTGCGCGGCGAGGATCATGTGTCGAACACCGCGCTCCAATTGCAGATGTTCGCGGCGATGGACGCCGCGCCGCCCGCCTTCGCGCACGCCGCGCTGCTGACCGGGTCGGAGGGAAAATTGTCGAAGCGGCTCGGTTCGCTCGGCGTCGATCATTTCCGTGAGGCCGGGATCGAGCCTGTAGCGGTGCGGGCGTTTCTCGCACGGATCGGAACCAGCGATCCGGTCGAGCCGATTCTGGATACCGACATCCTCACCGACTCGTTCGACTTCGCGCGGTTCGGCCGTGCGCCGGCGCGGTTCGACGAGGCCGAACTGACGCAGCTGAACGCGCGGATCGTCCATCAGCTGCCTTATGATGTCGTCGCCGCACGGCTGCCCGTCGGGATGCGCGCCGCGGAATGGGATGCGGTGCGGCCCAATCTGTCGATCATCTCCGATGCCGCCGATTGGTGGCGGGTGATCGAAGGCCCGATCGGCGCGCCCGACGCTGGCGAGGATCGCGCGTATCTCGACGCCGCTGCGGATATTGCCGCGACGATCGACTGGGCGGGCGATCCCTGGCACGCGCTCACCGCCGCGTTGAAGGACGCGACCGGGCGCAAGGGTAAGCCGCTGTTCCTGCCGCTCCGTCGCGCCTTGACCGGCCTCGACCACGGCCCCGACATGGCGGCGTTGCTGCCGCTGATCGGTCGCGGTCGCGCGGTCGAACGGCTCCGCCGGAACTAAGCAATCGACAACCATCGCTATTAGCGTAACACTGCGTAATGATGTATCAGCATCTGCTGAACCAGCACCGCCAGACCGTCGAACCCTTTGCGCATGTCGGTC
>NZ_CAXTII010000116.1:0-6398 GCF_964244235.1 uncultured Sphingomonas sp. | reverse complement strand
CCAACTATCTGAGGAACTCAGGATATGCTTCAACCTAAATGGAAACGACTCTAGCGCTGCGGCGAGGGCTCCTGCGGCTATGGCTGCACAGGTGTCGTCCCGCCCGGCGACCGAAGTTTCTTCACCCGGATCGGCTCGGTCGGCGCTTCCGACATCGGGCTGGAGTTACCCACGTCCCTTCCGCGCAGATGATCAATTTCCGCCTGACGCCGTTGCAGGTAGAACGCCCGCGAGTTCGCGTAAGGATCGGCGACGTTATCGTGCAGCGTATGCAAGGTCTGGTCGAACTCCGCGCGGTGATCGAGCACGCCCAAAACAGCCGCGGGTACTGCATAGGCTGGGTTTGTCAGACGATGGCTGCCGACGATCGCGGGCAGGACCAGGCGGTCGGCGAAACCGCCGAACAGGTCGCGGACCGTGGTCGGACCGACGATCGGCAGGAACATGAACGGGCCCGGCGGGACGCCGTAGAAGCCGAGCGTATCGGCGAAGCCGTTGCCGCGCCGCGGCAGCCTGAACGGTCGCTTCTTCGCGACGTCGATCACACCCGCGATACCGATCGTCGAATTGACCACGAACCGGCCGACGGTTTCCGCCGCCTTGCCGATCTTGTGCTGGAAGATGAAGTTCACCAGCACGACGGGTTCGCGCAGATTGTAGAGGAAATTATGGACCCCGCTGCGCAGCGGACTTGGGACAGTGTGTTTGTAGGCGAGCGAGACGGGGCCGATGATGGCGCTGTCGACCGCTTGGGTCGCCGCAAACGATTGCGCGTTGATGGCGCGCAGCGGATCGGGGGCCGCCGCCGGATCGCGCGCAGTCACGATGATATCGTTTTGCGATGCGCTCGCCTGCGCTTGCGGGCTGTCGTGCCTGTCACGCTGGACCGGTTCGTTCGGCTTCGTGGCGGCATCGGCCGGTTCCGGCGTCGGTCCCGGTCCGGTGTCACCAGCGTCGGGACGACCGGCGACCGGCGGGACCGTCGCGGCGGTTGGCACAGTCGCCTGGGGAACGGGCGTGCCCGCCAGCATCGTGGCCGTCGTCCATAGGATGAATGTCAATTGCCGCCCCGGTTCAAAAGGAAAGGGCGCGAAAGCCGATGCCTTCGCCCCGATCCTCTATCCCCTTACACGCTTTCACTCGGCGGCGGCAGTACCCTTTGCAGGTCGCGTGTCGCGACGCTCGGCGATACGCGCCGACTTGCCGGTGCGGCCGCGCAGATAATACAGCTTCGCGCGGCGGACCGCGCCCTTGCGGACGACCTCGATCGATTCGACGTTGGGCGAATAGAGCGGGAAGACGCGCTCGACACCCTCGCCGAACGACATCTTGCGCACGGTGAAGTTGCTGCCCATGCCCTTGTTCGAGCGCGCGATGCACACGCCCTCGTAATTCTGCACGCGGGTGCGCTCGCCTTCGACGACCTTTACGCCGACCTTCAGCGTATCGCCGGGACGGAATTCGGGGATCGTCTTGTTGCCCAGGAACTTGGCGATCTGCTCGGCTTCGAGCGTCTGGATCAGATTCATCGGTCGTCCTTCTTCGCCTGCGCGCCAGAGGGCGACTGGACCCGAGCGCCCTCATGGCGCTCCCAAAGGTCCGGCCGCCTTAGCCGTGTATCGGTCTCGGCCTGTTGCTTTCGCCAGGCCGCGATCCGTGCATGATCCCCCGATCGCAGCACTTCGGGGATCGCGCGCCCTTCCCATTCGGCGGGTCGGGTATAATGCGGGTATTCGAGCAGCCCCGTTTCGAAGCTCTCGTCCACACCGCTTGAGGTCGCGCCCATTACGCCGGGAAGCAGCCGGATGCAAGCATCCAGCAGCGCCAGCGCCCCCATCTCGCCGCCCGACAGGACATAGTCGCCGATCGACACCTGCTCGATCGCACGCGCGTCGAACAGCCGCTCGTCGAACCCCTCGAACCGGCCGCATAGCAGCGTGACGCCCGGCCCGGATGCCAAGCTCCGCACCCGTGCCTGGGTCAGCGGCGCCCCGCGCGGGGTAAGGGCGACGACGGGCCGGCCATCCGCCGCCGCATCCAGCGCCGCCGCGACGACATCCGCACGCAGGACCATTCCCGCCCCGCCGCCAGCCGGCGTATCATCGACCGATCGGTGTTTGTCGGTCGCGGAGTCGCGGATGTTGACCGCCTCGCAAGACCACCGCCCCTCCGCCAGCGCGCGCCCGGCGAGGGAGACTCCGAGCGGTCCCGGAAACATTTCGGGGTAGAGGGTAAGGATGGTAGCGGCAAAGGTCACAGGGTCCAATTCTCGATACGCAGATCAGGAATGTCGGCAAAATCGCGCTCGTTGTTGGTGACGAGCGTCAGGTCGAGCGACAAAGCGTGCGCGGCGATCCAGCGGTCCAGCTTTCCACGGCGAAAAGGAAGCGCGACGAATGCCGCCGCCGCGACCATGTCGAACGGTAACGGCTCGATCACATCAAGCAGCCGACCCAGGACGATCTCCTGTTCGTTCCGGCGTGCGCCGACCATAGCCTCGCAGGCGCACAGCACCGATGTGACGACCGATCCCGGCGCACGCAATTCCATTCTCCGTCGAAGCGGTTCGGCGGCGCCAGCCAAGAGATAGACGAGAATGTTGGTATCGACGAGATACCGAGCGTCGCTCATCGATCGAGCAACTTACCGCCCCAATCTAACTCGCGCGGTTCGAATTCCAGCCGCTCGACGGGCATCAACCCCGGTACGGAGCCGTATATCCCAGTCAGATCGATCCGCTGCGGCTTTACGGGTATCGGCTCGAACGAGTATCTCCCCTGCTCTTCGCGCACCGCCATCTCTGTTCCCTCCGTCAAGCCGAGCGCCTTTGGCAGGCGGAGCGCCAGAGAGTTGCCCGACTTGAACACCTTAGCGCGGTATTCTTCGCCCATCGATCGTCTCCGTATCTACGGCCTGTATATACGTCGATCCTGCCGCAGTGTCAAGGAACATCCTGCCGTTCCGTGGCTTGCTTCCCGCATGGACGACTGCATGATCATCGGTGCCGGCCCCGCCGGCCTGACCGCGGCGATCTACCTCGCGCGGTTCCATCTTTCGATCCGGTTGCTCGACAACGGATCGAGCCGCGCCGCGCTCATCCCGCGGACGCGTAACCATGCCGGCTATCCGGACGGCATCGCAGGCCCCGAACTGCTGGCGCTGATGCGCACGCAGGCGGAGCTGTACGGCGCTACCGTCGACAGCGTGGAGGCGACGGGGATAGCGCTCGACGGCGAGACGTTCGTCGTTTCGACGACCGGTGGCCAGCTCCGCGCCCGAACCGTGCTGCTGGCGACTGGTGTCGTCAACAACCGCCCCGCGATGCCCGACGACCTGCATGACGAGGCGCTCGCGCGGGGTCTGATCCGCTATTGTCCGATCTGCGACGGGTACGAGGTGACCGACAAGCGCGTCGGTGTCATCGGGGACGGCGCGCACGGCATGCGCGAGGCGCTGTTCCTGCGCGGCTACACGCGCGACCTGACGCTTATCGCACCGTCCGCCGCGTTGACCCTCGATCAGTCCTGCCGCGCTGCGCTGGACGATGCCGGCATCTCGCGCGTCGACGGTCCGTGCCGCGGCTTCGCGATCGAAGGCGACCGGATCGTCGTCGATACGCCCGCCGGCGCGCTGCACTTCGACAGCATCTACCCCGCGATGGGATCGGTCATCCGCTCCAAGCTGGCTGTCGCAGCCGGCGCACGCGCGACCGACGAGGGTTGCCTGGAGGTCGACGAGCACCAGCGAACCTCGATCCCCGGCCTGTTCGCCGCCGGCGATGTCGTACGCGGACTGGACCAGATCAGCCACGCAATGGGCGAGGCCGGCGTCGCGGCGACGGCAATCCGCAACCTGCTGGCCGATCGCAAACCGATCCGTCGCTGACCGCTATACGACGAACGCAGAGTCCAGGACGAGACGCTGACCGTTCCATTCGGGTACCGCCTCCGGGCGCATGGGCACCATGAAGCGCGTGCGGGGCTTGTCGCCAGCACCGGGCCGCTCGATCTCGATCACGTCCCCGGCGCCGAAATTCTCGACCGCGACGACGCGCCCGATTGCTGTACCGTCCGCCAGGCCGACGGGCAGCCCGATCAGATCGGCGTGATAATATTCGCCCTCACCCAGCGGCGGCAACGCGGAGCGCGGCACGGTCAGTTCGGTGCCCCGCATCATCTCGGCCGCGGTGCGGTCGGCGACCTGGTCGAACCGCGCGATCACGCCGTTGCCACCATGCCGTAGCGATCGGACGGTCAGCGCGCCGCCGTTGAAGACGCGGTAGGCGGACAGATCGTCGGCGAAGGATTTCAGCCGCACTTCGCCGCCCATCCCGTGCGCACCGACGACGACCGCCAGGGTCACCGTATCGACGGACATAGATCATCATCCTTCGGGGGAGCCGGGCTGCCCGGCGGGTTCGTCGTCGGCACCCTCGGCCGGTTCATCCGAGGAAATGCCGCGGTTGCCGACATCGGGTCCGGTTTCCACTGGCTCATCGGGAGCCGTTCGCGGATCGGGTGGCAAGGTCATCGCACGCTTCTTTCTTATTCGATCGGGAAAAACGAAACGCGCCGTGCCATGATCCGTGCCTTACTGTTCGCTGGTGGCCTCGGCGACCTGCTCGGCCTCGGCCGTCGGCGTTTCGGTCGCGGCCTCGACATCCGCGGCGACGACGGCTTCGGCCTCTTCCGGCGTGTCCGCGGCGGGGGTCGCGGCGGCTGCGGCGGCGGCGGCGGCCTCGTCGGCTTCGGCCTGCTTGGTCGCGCGTTCCTCGGCACGCTCGGTGGCCTTCTCGCCGGGCTTGCCCTTGGTCGGGTTCAGCCGTGCCGGACGCTCGCGGACGCCGGCCACATCGAGAAAGCGGGCGACGCGGTCGGTCGGCTGCGCGCCGTTCGACAGCCAGTATTTGGCGCGCTCGGCATCGATCTGGACGCGCTGGTCGTTGTCCTTGGCGAGAAGCGGGTTGTAGTTGCCGATCTTCTCGATGAACTTGCCATCGCGAGGGCTACGCGCATCTGCAACGATGATGCGGTAGTAAGGACGCTTCTTGGAGCCGCCACGCGAGAGACGAATGCTGAGTGCCATTAGGTATTCCTTCTAGATAATTGCGTTGGTTGATTATTTCTTGCGGTTGCCGAAACCGGCCATGCCCGGTGGCACCCCGCCGCCGGATCCGGGAAGCCCCGGCAGGCCGGGCAGTCCGCCGCCGAGGCCCTTCATCGCCTCGCCCATGTCGGCACCGCCGATCGCGTTGCCGAGACCGCCCATGCCGCCCTTGCCCAGCATCGCCATCATGCCCTTGATGCCGCCCATCTTCCGGATCTTCTTCATCGCGGTCGACATTTCGAGGTGCATCTTCATCAGCTTGTTGACGTCCTGCACATTGGTGCCGGATCCCTTGGCGATGCGGATCTTGCGCTTGGCGGTGATGACCTCGGGCTTCGCGCGTTCCTTCAGCGTCATCGATCCGATGATCGCCTCCATATGCACCAGCACCTTGTCGCTGCCGGGCGCCGCCGCCATCGCGTTCTGCGCCTTCTTCATGCCGGGGATCATCCCCGCCAGCGCGCCCAGCCCGCCCATGCGGCGCATCTGCTGAAGCTGGCCGCGCAGGTCGTTCATGTCGAACTGACCCTTGGCCAGCCGCGACGCCATGCGTTCGGCGTCTTCCTGCTGGATCGATTCCGCGGCGCGCTCGACGAGCGACACGACGTCGCCCATGCCGAGAATACGGCTAGCGACACGCTCCGGGTGGAACGCCTCCAGTGCATCGAGCTTCTCGCCCGTCCCGGCGAACTTGATCGGCTTGCCCGTCACCGCGCGCATCGACAGCGCCGCGCCGCCGCGCGCATCGCCGTCCATCCGCGTCAGCACGATACCCGTCAGCGGCACCTGCTCGCTGAAATTCTGCGCGACGTTGACCGCGTCCTGCCCGGTCAGCGAATCGACGACGAGCAGGATTTCCTGCGGCCGCGTGATGTCGGCGACCGCCTTCATCTCGTCCATCAGCGCCCGGTCGACGTGCAACCGGCCCGCGGTATCGAGCATCAGGACGTCATAGCCCTGCAGCTTCGCCGCCTGGATCGCGCGCCGGGCGATATCGACGGGCTGCTGACCCTGCACGATCGGCAGCGTCGCGACGTCGATCTGCGTGCCGAGCGTCGCCAGCTGCTCCTGCGCGGCGGGGCGATTGACGTCGAGCGACGCCATCAGCACCTTCTTCCGGTCCCGCCCGCCGCCACCAGTCGAAATTTGGCCGCCCGACAACCGCTTGGCGATCTTCGCGGTCGTGGTCGTCTTGCCCGAGCCCTGCAGGCCGACCATCATGATGATCGCAGGCGGCGAGACGTTCAGGTCCAGCTCCGACGCATCCGCGCCCAGCATCGCGACCAACGCAT
>NZ_CAXTII010000115.1:0-6478 GCF_964244235.1 uncultured Sphingomonas sp. | reverse complement strand
ATACGCAAAGCGCCTGAAATCATAGAACTGCGGCATGTGACCACGCTTACCGCGCGCTGGGCTCGGCGATCGCTGGAGCTGCCGTTTTGCAAACGATTTCGATGCCAAGAAAGGTGAGGTCTATCAGTCGAACTGGGAGACAGGCGGCGAGCTGAGCGTAGGTGACGTCGGTAAGGTGCGTGCCGCCGATCTGCCGGGTACCGCGGACCTTGCATGGGCTCCTTCCCTTGTCAGGACCTGTCGCTTGCCGGTGTAGGCGCAGGCTAAAAGGGGAGCGCTCCGGCACCTTTTACCCCTTCTGGCGACTGATGATCGCGCTTGCCGAGGACGGCCGAGCGCCAAAGGTCCGCCACTTTCTATCGCTGGTTTTCCGGGCGGGCGGCAGCGGCGGCGATACCGGCACAAACGATCAGAAGGGCGATGCTGCACCTCGCGGTAGCATCCAGCAAGTCCGTCGCCAGGAATATGGCGAGGATCGCCAGTCCCGCCCAAGGCAGAGCGGGATAGGCTGGCGAGCGGAAGCTCCGCTTGCCGGTCTGCCCGCGCCGGCGGCCGACCAGCACCGCGACGACCATCAGCACCGGGGTAATGAGTTCGCCCGAGATGAGCAGGAGCAGCCCGCGCTCGCCGACAAGGGTCAGCAGTATCGCCGCGCCGCCCAGCAACAGCGCCGCGGAAACGGGCGCGCCCGAGCGCTGGTCGAGCCGGCTGAGCGCCGATGATCCGTCGGTGCCGCCGAGCGAGCGCGCCGCCGCGAACACGAAGCGGCTATAGGCGATCATCGCACCGGCGACGTGATCGAGAATGGCGATCGCCACGATCGCTGCGAACGCCTGCACCGCGAGCGGCCCTGCGATCGTTCGCACCGACGCCGCGATCGGTGCCGGGGACGACAGCATCGCGGCGAGGTCGGGCGTCCCCACCGCTAAGCCGACGATCGGCAGCGCGACGAGCGCGATCGCGAGGATGCTGCCCCATACGACAACACGGCCGACCACCCGGCGATCGCCGTCGATCTCCTCCGCGAAGTTCAGCGCAAGATTGGAGCCGGAACAGGCATAGGCGGCGGCGATGGTCCCGAGGATCAGCGAAATGGTGCCGGTCGGCGCGAGGCCCCCGTGCGGGCCGGCGGCGACCGGATGCAGCAGGACGGTTTCGAGGCTGCGCGCCGGGCTGCGCCACTCGAACACGATCAGCGCCAGCAGCGCCGCCACCTCCGCGATGACGAGGGCACCGGTCACCCACATGCCGGTCCGCAGCCGCAACACACCGATCACGGTGGCGAGGCCGATCGCGGCGATCGCGAGCGGCAGGATCGGCAGCGACGGCACCACCTCGCGCGCATAGACGGCGAAGCCCAGCGCCACGAAGGCGATCAGCGCGGGCGCGGTGACGATACCCAGCACGAGCGCCGCGGCGCGACACCGCGGTCCCAGCACCTCGCCGATCCCGTGATAGACGCCGCCCGCGTGCGGAAATGCCGAGCCCAGCTCCGCGTACAACAGCGCCGACACCATGACTACCGCGCCACCGCCCAGCATCGCGATCGCCGCGCCGGTGCCGACGAGGTGCAGCACCGCAGCACCCGTGACGTAGACCGATCCGGCGGGCGACAGGGCGGCGAGCGTCAGTGCGAGCACGCCGGCCGGGCGAAGCGATCGTCGTAACTTGTCTTCGCCCTCACCCTTTCCGCCGCTAGCGGCTGCTCCTTTCCCTCTCCCGCCGGGAGAGGGAGGGGGGCGCGAAGCGCCGGAAGCGCCAGGGCGGTTCATCCCAATTTAATGATCCGACGCCGAGGGGAGATCGAGCCCGGCCAGCAGGCGGACCAAATCCTGCTGGCGGGCACACCCGGTCTTGTGGAAAACCGCCTTCAGCTGGTTGCGCACCGTATGGATTGAGACCGAGCCGGACTCCGACACGGCGCTCAGGCTTTCCCCCGCCCATAAACGCAGCGCCAGCCGCGACTCCGCCCCGGTCAACCCGAATGCCTGACGAAGCTTGTCCTGCGGGGTCGATCGCGGCGGCGCGACGTCGGCGACGGTAACCAGCACGCAACGCGCCGAGGCGAAGCCTGCGATCGCCCGCTCGCCCATCCGCGATACCGTCACGGAGCGATCGGACCGCCGGTCGCGGCCGGGCAGGATGATCGGCGCGCCGGGGATACGGGTCCGGAATGCGCTCGTCAGCGCCGCTTCGAGCGCCCGGTCGGCGATCGCGGCGACGGCGCGCAGCCGGCCGTTGACCAGGCGGAGCGTCGTGCCGCCTTCCATCAGCGCCTCGCCGGCGGCGCTGTGCCGAACGACCCGCAAGGATTCGTCGATGAAGAACATCGCCTGCGGCGAAGTTGCCAGCAGGACGTCGAGATGATCGAGCTGCTCCTGCCGCAGTGCCAACTCGCGGCGCAGACGGGCGGCGCGGATCAGATGCGGCTGGAACGGGGCGACCGCCGCGATGTCCCGGTCTTCGAACGGTCCCTGGCGTCGCGATCGGCCCAGCCCGATCGTCGTGAGCCAGGGCCCTTCGAGCGACAGCAGGATGCTAAGATTATGCGCCGCGCCGATCGGGTCGAGAAACTCGTTGAGATAGGCGCTGCGTTCGAAATCCTCACGGTCGATCCAATCGCTGTCGCGCGTGATGCGGGGTGCCCACGCAGACGCATAATCGGTGAGATCGTCGACCAGCAACAGGCAATTGGCCTGCGCCCACTCCGCCCGGTACAGCTGCAGGATATCGGTGGGCGTCCGCGCGCAGATGCCGTCGCCATGACCGTCAAGGACGTTCATTTCGAGGAAGTTCGCGGGATGCGCGCCGCTGCGATCTGCCAGCTCGCCGAGCAACGGGCTCCACAGCCGGTCGTCATAGGGCGCGTCATAGATGAGATCGACGAGCTTCTCGTCGGTCATCGCCCCGGTCCGGCACGCTCGCATAACGGTGTCGCCCCCAACGTCCGCGCGGATGGTTCCGCGTCTCTTCGGTAAATGACTTTATCCCCACCGCATAGCGCAAACGGGTCATGCGCACGGTCCGCGAACAGGCGATTGCCCTGGGGTGATGATGTTCCCGGACGCGGACATATCCACGCAGGAGGCAGAGCACGTGTCATCGAAATGGCTTGGTTGGGCGACCGCGTCGGCGATCGGCATCGCGTCCGTGCAGGTAGCGCAAGCTCAGAGTACGCCTGCGTCTGCACCACAGGGCGCGCCGGCGACCACCGGGAACCAGTACCCGCCTGCACGAGCGATATTGTTCTTCCTTGCGAATCCAAATCTAGTTCAAACGACATCCGGCCCAGAAAACGCCGATAGAAAACAGACGGTCAATGGCTTTCAGATTGACATCGGCGGCACGCGAGCGGTGATGAATGACCCGTCGCACCCGCTTGATGCGGCCACCGCAAGGTGGATTGAAAACAAAGCGATCGGGGATACGCAGGATAGCGTTACCAACAGTGAACGATATGCCGTCTTCATGGCGAGCATCGCAACAATCAAAGAGCAAGCAGTTCAAAAGAGCGCTATGGAAACGGCTTTGGCGCTGGCGCAACGATTGGGCCGCGATGACCTGGTACAGGGTCTTCAAACCAAAATTCAAGCATACCAGGACGATATCGATAGCGCCCGGTCTAGGGTGCTGGATTATGCCGCTGACGCCATTCGAGCCCAGGAACAAGCAAGTTCGACGGGAGGAGGCTCCCCCGATGCGAGCGGTTCGGGCAACAGCATCGTCGATGGCGAACAGACCGCGATCACGGAGGTTGATGCCATCCAGGCCGAAGCCGTCCGCGACGGCAATGCGATCGCGCGCGCCTATGTCGACCCCACCGGCCTATTGAACGGCGCGAACCAGACGCTGACCAGCGCGCAGCTCGATGCGATGGCCCAGCGGATCAGGATCGCGGAGACGGCGACATCGGCCACGCCCACGTTCGCCCCGGCCAACACCGGCGATTTCACCAGCACCGCCGCCGTCAGCCCGCTGACGGTGACGGCGCTCAACCCGATCTACAAGAACTACAAGGTGACGGTGGGGCCGAACGGCGCGCTGGTCGTCTCCGTCCCCACCCTGCAGGTGCAGACGCCCACCGGGGTCATGACCATCCCGTCGAATCAGGTCGTCGTGCCCTCGACCCAGATGAACGTCACCAGCACCCAGATCAACGTGCCGAGCACCCAGGTCAACGTCCCCTCGACGCAGGTGAACACGCCCAGCACGCAGGTGAACGTGCCGAGCCTGCAGACGAACGTCCCCTCCACCCAGGTGCAGACGCCCAGCAGCGTGATGACCAGCCCCGATCTCCAGCCCGCGCTGTGCGGCCGATGACGCCGGGCCGCCGCACCCCGTCCACGCTCCCGTCAACATACAAGCTCGAACGGATTCGATCCATGCGCATAGTATCGCTCGGTTGCCTGGCGCTGGCGGCAATTACCCTCTTCGACCGCAGCGCCTCCGCCCAGTCGATCACCTATGTCGTCAAGCAGCAGATCGGCCAGGGATCGGTTATCGGCCAGATCACGACCGACGGCACCGCCGGCACGTTGGCGGCGACCAACATCACCGCGTGGAACCTGGCGCTCAACGGCGTCGGCGCGACGTTCAACATCACCAACGCCAACAGCTCGGTCGTGATCCAGGGCGGTGCCACGTCGGCGACCGCGCAGAACCTGTCCTTCAACTACGCCGCCGCGGGAGAGAACTACCTGCTCTTTCAGCAAGGCCTGTACTCGGGCACGCATTACTGGTGCAACGACAGCAGTGCGGGTGTCTGCAAACAGGGTGCCAGCGTGGTGCCGAACAGCGCCTTTGACAGCGCCGCCCAGTTCGAGGCGCGAACGGGGTCGCAGGTTCTGGGCACCGCATCCGGCGCGACCAGCCCGATATTCGTGACCACCACCGACGCGCTCAACCAGTCGCTGAACAACCTCGCCGCGAGCCAGAAGGCGCAGCTGATCACGGCGAACCTGTTCAGCCAGGTGCTGCTGGGGAAGAACGAGCAGGTGAGCTGTGGCGATTGCGGCGGTGCCGGCGCGACCTTCGGCAGCCTCAGCGTATCGGCGCATGGCCGCAAGGCGATCACCAACGAACTCACCGCCCTGTTCGGCATCGCCGTCGGCCGTTACGAGGAGAAGGGTGCCTTCATCACCAACTCCTACACCTTCGCCGGAGGGCTGCGGTACGATCCGTCGAACATGGGCTCCTCGCGCCCGTATTTCGAACTCGGCGGCGCGGTGGCACCCGACCAGCACGCCACCTACCAGCGCCCGTACATGACCGGGACCGGCCTCGCGACCGGCATCGGCCAGACGAAGACGACGAACATGTCGGTCTATGCCCGCGCGGGCTGGGTGTCGCGCCTGACCAGACGCGACGAGTTGGCCGGCGCTATCAGCTACGGCCATAGCTGGCAGATCCAGCACAGCTATGCGGAGGCAACGGGGCCGGACAATCCGTTCGACGCGCAGTATAGCCGCGGCATCAACGAGGTGAACATGGCGGGCGTGTCCGCCCAATATTCGCATCTGTTCGGCCGCCGGCTGGAACTGGGCGTCGACGGCAGCGTCTCCCGGTCGTTCGGCTCGCGCAACAGCATCGTGACGACGATCGACGGGTTCGGACAGAATGCCCTTCCGGCGCACGAGATCACCTATTTCGAGCCCGGCGGGCGGCTGAGCTATCGTGTCTCGCGGCGGCTGAAGATCGACACGTTCATCAACGCGACCATGTCCAACCAGTCGATCGGCATCAGCGAGCATGGCGGTTTCGGCGTCAACCTGAGCTTCTGATCAGCAGTTCGACCCGCGGAATAGTTCATTGTTGATCGACCACTTTTTGAATTCAGCGGTGGCGAGGATCAACGCGTACATGGCGGTAAAATCGTGCGGCGGACGACCGGCCAGGCGCCCAGATTTTTTTCGTTTCATGATGATGCTCCTATTTGGGAGAATCGATCATGCTCATTCCGCCATATCCGGATAGTCCCCCCCCCCATGCGGCCTGCTGCGTCGAAGCTCCGGGTCTTTGGTCGAGATTCGACGGTGCTAAAGCCGGCCGCTCCTGTAAGCTCGAGCGCGAAACCCTGCACTCTCGACACAAAATCGCTGATATCCGTCACAGGGAAAGCGCGCACGATAGTCTCGGATATCTGCCGATTTTAGCACCTCGGTCAGCAGCGGATCGGCCGTTTTAATCTCGCTTTCGCCGCTTTCACGGAAAATCAGGGTACAGGCCGAAACGGTACTGGCCTCTACCGGCCCGGAGAATGCGGGCAGATTTCCTACGGAAATCACGTGCCGGTCGGTTCTCGCAGTACCTTTCGGAACCCGGAATGCCGCAGAAAGGCGGGATGCTCAGGGTCCTGCACTCGGCGGAGGTGCGAACAGCGACTGACTGGCGGAGCGGGAGGGATTCGAACCCTCGATACGCTTTTGGCGTATACTCACTTTCCAGGCGAGCGCCTTCGACCACTCGGCCACCGCTCCGC
>NZ_CAXTII010000114.1:0-6547 GCF_964244235.1 uncultured Sphingomonas sp. | reverse complement strand
CGACCCGCTGATCGTTCAGTTCATCCACCGCTGGTTCGCCTTCGCCGCCGCCGCCGCGCTGATGTGGCTGGCGATCCGCGCGACGACGGCGGGTTCGCGCGCAGGGTTCGCGATCATCGCGCTCGTCACGCTGCAGATCATATTGGGCATCGCGACGCTGATGACCGGGGTGCAGATCGATGTCGCCGTCGCGCACCAGGCGAACGCCGCCCTGCTGATGATCGCCGCCGTTGTCGCGGCGCACGCGGCAGGAACGCAACCCCGGGTATCATATTACCCGTCGGCAAAGCGGCGCTTTGCTTGACAATTTGATGGCCAGCAGTAGTGCGGACCCATTCGCGCCGCCCCCAGCCGGGCGGCGCGCCTCGTTTCAAACCGAAAAGGTCCCAGCCCCATGAAGGCGCTCATGAAGACCACCAAGTCGGCCAAGCCGCACGAGGTGGAGAAGAAATGGCATATCGTCGACGCCGACGGCCTGGTCGTCGGTCGCGCGGCGGTGGTGATCGCCAACGTCCTGCGCGGCAAGCACAAGACCAGCTTCACCCCTCATGTCGATTGCGGTGACAATGTCGTCGTCATCAATGCCGACAAGATCCGCTTCACCGGCAACAAGGCCGCGAAGAAGGTCTATTACAAGCACACCGGCTATGCCGGCGGCATCAAGGGCGTGACTGCGGCCAAGGTGCTCGAGGGTCGCTTCCCCGAGCGCGTTCTGGAGAAAGCCGTCGAGCGGATGATCCCGCGCGGGCCGCTTGGTCGCCAGCAGATGCGCAACCTGCGCATCTTCAAGGGCACCGAGCATCCGCACGAGGCGCAGAGCCCCGAGACACTCGATATCGCGGGCATGAACCGCAAGAACAAGGTGGGTGCATAATGTCCGACAACCGCCAGTCGCTTTCCGATCTAGCGAACCTGACCAATGCGCCGGCCCCCGCCGCGCAGGCCGATGCGCCGGCATACACCACGGGTGATACGGAGCCGGTGAACAATTCCGGTCCGGCACCCGAGCCGATGCCGCTGCGCGAGCAGATCCTCGACAAGCAGGGTCGCGCCTATGCCACCGGTCGCCGCAAGGACGCGGTCGCGCGCGTCTGGCTGAAGCCCGGTTCGGGCAAGATCACGATCAACGGTCGCGACCAGGACGTGTATTTCGCGCGCCCGACGCTGCGCCTCGTCCTGAACCAGGTGTTCGGCGTGACCGAGCGCGAGGGCCAGTATGACGTCGTCTGCACGGTCAAGGGCGGCGGCCTGTCGGGCCAGGCGGGTGCGGTGAAGCACGGCATCAGCCAGGCGATCACCAAATACGAACCGATCCTGCGCGCACCGGTCAAGGCCGCAGGCTTTCTGACCCGCGACAGCCGCACGGTCGAGCGCAAGAAGTACGGCAAGGCGAAGGCCCGCCGCAGCTTCCAGTTCTCGAAGCGCTGATGCGGCCTCGGATAGCGGACGCTATCCGAGGACTCGCATCGAGCCGGCCGGCGGGGCGGCTCGCCCGCTCCGTTCGACGTCACGGATTCACTCCGTGACGGCGCACCGCGAAACTATGCAGAAGGGGCGGTCCGGAAACGGGCCGCCCTTTTTCGCTTGCCTAACGCCGGCCTCGAGCCGGAGCCCGAAGCCGCAAGGCCATCGCCCGCGGCATGATGGATGCCGGGGTCAGGCCCGGCATGACGGGAGGCTGGGACGAGAAGCCTCAATCCCCCCCGAACGCCATCAAGGCCCCGACCGTAACCCCGTCCCCCCGAAGCGCATCCGCCCCGCCCAGATCGGGCAGGTCGATGACGAACGCCGCCGCGCCGACCGTCCCGCCCGCCTTGCGGATCAGGCGGACCGCAGCGCGCGCGGTGCCGCCGGTCGCGATCAGGTCGTCGATCAGCAGCACGCGCTGCCCGGGCAACAGCGCATCCTCGTGCAGCACGATCCGGTCGGCGCCATATTCCAGCGCATAATCCTCGCCGATCGTCGCCCCCGGCAGCTTGCCGTCCTTGCGGATGAGCAACAGCCCGACCCCGAGTTCGCGCGCCACCGCCGCCCCGAACACGAATCCCCGCGCTTCGATCCCCGCGACCAGATCGAACGGCCCCTCCTGCAGCGCCGCAAGCCGCACCACCGCCTCCGCCAACCCGCGCGGATCGAGCAGCAGCGTCGTGATGTCGCGGAACTGGATGCCGGGCCTGGGGAAATCGGGGATCGTGCGAACGAGGGATTTCAGGTCGTCGTTGGCGGGCATCGGCAGTCATGCTCCAGTTTAGTGCCCTAATGCACTATGCAAAAATGTCACTTTTATTGCAGCGACTACGAGCGCGCCAATTACCCCAACAAGTCCTAGTTTCCAGTCGGCGTTTGCAAGCGTAGTCCCGTCCTGTATGGCTTCATCACCAATCCATCCACGCCGAAAGTCCTTCCGCCACCACCAGAATGCGATGATTGCGCCAGGTATTGCGGCAAACGGACCTATCCAGCGGTCACCCTCAGGGCCACCAAACACCCAAAAGGTCGAAACCAAAATATAACCAACTCCGACCGTCCAAGCTGCTCGCCTAGTGGGACGAGCATTTAGAGCAATGAAGTAGTGAAGGGGCCATGTCAGCACAGCCAAGATAGCAAACGGAGTTGCCAGTAGAACAAAAACCGTTTCTAGCATTGCGTCCACCCCGGATCCTCTCCGTTCGTTCGGGAGAAACAAAGCAGTATACTACACTTTAGGAAAGTCCACGCCGCAGAGCGCGAAGAGCCTCCCTACCCCGCCGTCACCCGCCCCGTCCGCTGCAGCTTCCCCCACCCGACCATCGGCCCGCGCAGCGCCTGCGCGATCGCCTTGAGCACGACGTAATACATCACCTGCCGGTACCCGATCCGCTGCGGGATCAGCAGCCACAACAGGCTCCATTTCTCCTTGCGTTCCAGGGCAAACGCAATCGTCGCGGCCAGCATGTCGATCGCGGTGAAGATCAGCCAGTAGAGCAGCATCGTCTCGACATCGTGGCTGGTCTGTGCCCAGCCATGCGCGACGATCGCGACATAGGTCAGGAAGAAGCTGACGACGAGCGCCAGGTCGATGATCGGCGAAATCGCCGCCAGCAGGATCTGGAACACGATCGCCTGCGGCAGGCCGATCCAGCCCAGCCCCCTGGGATGCGAAGCGAAGATGGCCGACTGATGCTTCCTCAGGCATTGCAGCGTCCCGAACGCCCAACGGAAACGCTGCTTGGCCAAGGCCTTGAGCGTCTCCGGTGCCTCGGTCCAGGCGATCGCGAACTGGTCGTACTTCACCGCCCAGCCGGCACGCTGGATCTCGATCGTCAGGTCCTGGTCCTCGGCCAGCGTGTCGTTGGGATAGCCGCCGACCGACGCGATCGCCGACCGACGCCATGCGCCGACCGCACCGGGCACCACCGTCATTGCGTTCAACCGGGCGAGTGCGCGCCGTTCGAGATTCTGCGCGGTGATATATTCCAGCGCCTGCCATTTGGTGACGATGTTGACCCGGTTGCCGACCTTCGCATTGCCGGCGACCGCACCGAGCGCCGGATCGACGAACCAGCGGGCGAGGCGTGCGATCGTCGTCGGTTCGAACTGGGTGTCGGCATCGAGCGCGATGACGATCTCGCCGCGCGCGACCTCCAGCCCGCGGTTCAGCGCGCGCGCCTTGCCGCCATTGGGTAGCGTCAGCAGCCGGACGCGGTCGTCGTTCGAAAAGGCATCGCGTACGATCCGGCCCGTCGCATCCCGCGAGCCGTCGTCGATCACGATGACTTCGATCTCGACCTCGGTGGACGCCAGCACGCCGCGGACCGCGCGTTCGATCACCTGCTCCTCGTTGAAGGCGGGGATCATCACGGTGACGAACCGCGCCGGATCGATCGGCGGGAAGACCGTCTGGTTCTCGCGCCGCGCCTGGATCAGCGCCAGCGCCGACAGCGCCAGCGCGCGCAGGATGCCGACCGTGATCGCGATCCCGAACAGCCAGTGGAGTCCAGTGACGAGCCAGCCAAGCGCGGTGAACAGCCCCAGATCGGCGAGCGCGGCGACGCGGTCGCTCGACGAGATCGCGGGGTTCGCGTCCGCTTGCGGAATGTTCGCCAATTCCGATACCGGCACGAAGCTGTATCCCATCGCGCGCAGCCGATCGATGATGACGGGCAGCGCCGCGACCGTCTCCGCGCGGTTGCCGCCCGCATCGTGGAGCAGGACGATGTTGCGGCTGCAATTGTTCGACGAGCCTACCGCGTCGCAATTGCCGGGGCCGGTCGTCGCCTCCCGGATCGTCGCGTCGATGATCTGCTGTACGCCCGGCCGCTTCCAGTCGCCGGGATCGACATGGAGCCCGACCGATATATAGCCCCGCTGCTGCGCCTGCAGCGCGGGAACGATCTCGTCCGCGGTGGTCGGCTCAGCGTCGCCGAAATAGGGCGCGCGGAAGAAGCGGAGCGAGTGGCCGGTGAACGCCTGGAACAGCCGCTGCGTGGTGTTCAGTTCGAACATCACCTGCCGCGGCGACACGTTCGCCAGATTGGGATGCGTGTAGGTATGACTGCCGACCTCATGCCCTTCGGAGATCATCCGTTCGAGCAGGCCACGCTCCGTCAGCGCATTCTCGCCGATGACGAAAAAGGTCGCCGGGACCGCCTTCTCCTTCAGGATATCGAGGATCTTTGGCGTCCATTGCGGGTCGGGCCCGTCGTCGAAGGTCAGCGCCAGCTGCTTGGGCTTATAGCCGGTGCGGAAGACCACATAGGGTGCCGGCAGCCGGGTGAAGGCCACGTCCGCGATCGTCCCGTCCGCCGCGGGCACGGCGTCGCGCAGGCCGGTCAGGGGCGTGCCGCCGATCTTCAATATCTCGCCCGCACCCTCGATATCGGTGTTGGTGCCCGCCGGGATGTCGTCGATCGAATCCGGGATCGGCAGCTTGCGATGGTCGCGCCCGAAGATCGTCCAGACGCCGGGGTCCTCGGAACCCAGCCGCCATAGCGCGATGCTGTACAGCCCCGCCTTGTTCAGGAACGCGATCTGGTTGAACGCGGACGCCGCATCGAGCAGCCAGACCTGGTGGCGGGTGCTGCCGTCCTGATAGGCGAAGCTGGAATTCAGGCTCGCCTTGTCAAAGGTCGGGATCGTCCCCGAGTCGCGCGCCCCCTGCCACGCCTCCTCGACGTCGAGCGGGTCCGCCGCGCCGTCGTGCCAGTCATAGGCATAGGACCCGATCGCGACGACCAGCTTCGACGCCGGAATGCCCCGTGCCGAATCCGCCACCGCACGCGCGAACCAGGCCTGCGATGCGATCGGTCCCGGCGCGCCGCCGGACTCGTGCTCGTCATACGCCATCAGGAAGACCTTGTCGGTCACCTTGGCATAGGCCGGCAGGTCCCATTCCTCGTTGCCGACGGGTGCGGCGATCGCGACGACCCAGCCGCGCGGCGTGAAGCGGGCCTTTGTCTCGGCGAGGAAGATACGATAATCGGGCTGCGCGCTCGCAGGCAGTTCCTCGAAATCGAAGAACGCGCCCGCGGCATTGTTCGTCACCAGAAACGGCACCAGCCGGTCGAGGAATGCCGACCGCAGCTTCGGATCGGCCATCATTGCAGCGATCCCCTTGCCGTCCCAGACCCCGTTCAGCGCGTTCTGGACCATCGGCAGGATCGCGGGGCGGTGGACCGCGCGGTTCAGGATGGTCCGCCCCTCGGTATCGCGGAACACGGTGATCCGGTGATCCGGCCCGGTCACCGACACCCAGCCGGGGATCAGCCAGTCCAGCTGTTCGACATGCCGCTTCAGGCTGGCCCCGCTCGATTCGTCCCACGGCGCGTGGAATGCGATGGCGAGCGAGGGGTTGATCGGTGCCGCGGCCGACGGCGCGGCCGCGTGCCCCCGTGGCGCACCGCTCGGCGAGCCGAATAATTGTGCGGCGTAGTAGTTGATGCTTCGCGTGGTCCGGCTCAGCAGACCGCCGCGCGGCGCCGGCAGGCTCTTCAGGGCGGGATGTTCGGCGGTGACGGGCAGCAGCGGTGGCGCCGGCACCGCGCCGATCGACACGCCGAACACCGCCACCGCCAGCACCAGCAACGCGACGAACGCCGCGATGCCGAGCGCGAACCGGCGTCTGCGCCGACCGCTCGCGTCATAGAAGATTGGACGTTCGGCCATGCGTTCGCTCGTTCGTTCGTCGGGCTCGGATCGGTGGCGACGTCGGGCACGAGGCATGGCAAATGCGGATTACGGGGTCAACCGAGGTTAACCTCGGGAACCGGCCGCGCTGCGCCCGGCCTCAGGCGTCATCCCCCATCCGAAGCGCCGCGATGAACGCCTCCTGCGGGATGCTGACCGAGCCGTACTCGCGCATCTTCGCCTTGCCCTTCTTCTGCTTTTCCAGCAGCTTCTTCTTGCGGCTCGCGTCTCCACCATAGCATTTGGCGGTCACGTCCTTGCGCATCGCGCTGATCGTTTCGCGCGCGATGACCTTGCCGCCGATCGCCGCCTGGATCGGGATCTTGAACAGGTGGCGCGGGATCAGATCCTTCAACCGCTCGACCATGCCGCGGCCGCGCAC
>NZ_CAXTII010000113.1:0-6560 GCF_964244235.1 uncultured Sphingomonas sp. | reverse complement strand
TGAGCTTCGCGGCTCCGTTCATTAAGCGTGAGTGGTCGGTCAATCCGGCGTTGCTCGGCGTTATTTTCAGCGCGTCGCTGGCTGGAGCCATACTGGGCGCCGCGGCGACCAGCGCGCTGGGCAAACGCATGAGCCGCCGCTCGTTTCTTGCGGCTTGCCTGCTCTGGTTCGCGATCGGATCAGCCGCGACGACATTTGCGGGAAACACCACCGAATTGCTGGTTTCCAGGCTCCTGACCGGGATCGGGCTTGGCGCGGCGATACCGCTCACGCTCGCCACCATCGCGGAGTCGATCCCGCTGGGCATACGGGCCCGCTCGATCGCCTTCGTGATCGGCGGCATTCCTCTTGGCGGCATTCTGGCAGGCTTGACGACGGCGCGCCTCGCCCCCGAATTCGGCTGGCGTGCGACGTTCCTGGTCGGTGCCATCGTGCCCCTGGTGATCGTTCCGATCATATGGTTCAACGTGCGCGAGTCGGTGTCCTCGCTCGTCCGGCAGGGAGTAGGCGACGATCGCATCGTCGAAGCGTTGCGAGCAGACGGGATAGCGGTCGGCCCCGGCGAGCTGCCCTCTCGCGCGATGCCGCAAGTCATGCGGGCGCCCGTCAGGGAGCTCGTTCGTGGCGGATATGCCCGATCGACGATCCTGGTCCTGGTCGCCATCCTGTTCGGCGCGGTGCTCGGCTATTTCCTCACGCAATGGGTGCCGGCGTTGTTGCGCGGCGCCGGATCGTCAGCGCGCGAGGCATCGATCAGGGGCGCCTATCTCAATGCCGGCGCGATCGGCGCGATCCTCACCTTCGGCTATCTGATGGACCGGTGGGGAGTGATCCGGGTCACGGTAGTCGGTTACGCCTGCGCTATTCCCATGGTTGCGTTGCTGGGACAGACGCATTTGCTCGGGAACCTGATCGATCCGGTGCTGGTGCTGGCCGGATTGTTCGGCGTTGGATCGCAAGTCGGGGCAACCGCCATCGTCGCAACCCGCTACCCCTCGCAGCTACAGGTCGCGATGGGCAGCCTGACCTATATCAGCTCGCGCCTGGGGGCTATCCTTGGCCCGCTGGTCGCCGGTTTTCTGCTGTATTCGGGGTTGGATCGGGTGGCGCTGTTTTATGTCATGTGCATCCCGCCCGCGGTCGTGGTGTCGTGCGTGCTGCTGCTGCGGGACCGGCCTGCCGACGCGCCCGGAGTCTAGGGCTTCATCCAACCCTACCCGGCGTCGCCCCGATCATGCTCAAGCTCGACGATGATCCGATCGAGGTAGCCATAGAATTCGTTGCGGCTGATCGTCCCAAGGTTGTGCAAGGCGACATCGCCTACCGCATGGCCGATCGGGCCCAGCAGCTCTTCCGAGTCGCGGCCCAGCGCCGTCAGGACGATATTGATCTTTCGCCGATCCTGGCGGTTAGGCACCCGCTCGACGAAACCCAGGGCCTGCAGGCTATCGATGATCGGGACCACGCTTGCCGCCCTTATGCCGATACGCGCGGCCATGTCGCGCTGCGTCATGCCGTCATCGGACCACAGTTCTCGCAGGATCATGTATTGCGGCACCGACAAGCCGACATCGGCCAGCCGCAGTTCGAGCGATCGCTGGATCAGCCGCCAGATGCGCCGGATGTACCAGCCGAACCGCGGACCTTCCGCCGCCGCCGTCGCCGGCTCTGCCGTTTCCGGCCGCCGCCGCGCGATTGTCCGATTTCGCTTCACTCTTAAAATCCCGCGCAACTGTGGCGCGCAAGCCAATGCCGCGTGCTGAGCCCGGCATTATGCCTAGGCGCCCGGGCGTTGACAACCGTGCGCTGCCCGGCTTTCGCCGTCGATGCCGTCAGCACGGCCGCCGATGCATATTGCATTTTTCCGACTTGCGTCGATTCGGCACCGGCCCGCTCCCCCGCCCGGCCAACCATATTATACAGTGAATTGGTTGGCCGGGCGGGGGAGCGGGCCGGTGCCGTCCGAAACGAAAAGACTCTCTAGTGTAAACTTGTCAGTAGAGCGTTATTGCCCGGGCGGCTCCGATGGTTTAGATGGTGCATTGCGAAATCGTCGAAAAGGGTGAGCATGATGGCCGTGACATTGATGAACGTTTTCCTGGTTCCGCAGGATCGGGAGGAGGACTTCCTGCGCGAATGGACGCTCACGACCGAGGTGTTCAAGACGAAGCCCGGCTTCATCGAGACTCACCTCCATCGGAATACCGGCACCGGCAACCAGACGTTCCAGTTCATCAACGTCGCCCGGTGGACCAGCGCCGAAGCGTGGAAGAGCACGCACGACGACTACAACCCGACCGAATATGCCGTGCCGGGGGTCAAGGGGCATCCCGCCATCTTCCAGACCATCCTGAACGTCTATTCCGACGCGCTCGCGCCAGCCGAGCGGGCCGAGCACTGGATCGCGTCGACACCGCCCGCTGCATGAACCGGGGCCGATCATTCGGCGGGCGGAAGCCTGGATGAGCATTTCCACGATCGTTCCAGACGGGGTGCCGCCCGGCCGTCGCGAGCGAAACAAGCAGGCCAAGGAGGTGGCGATCCGCAACGCCGCGCGGCGGCTTTTCGTCGAAAAGGGATATGACGCCACGACCCTGCGCGAGATCGCCGAGGTGGCGCAGGTCGGCTTCGGGACCGTGTTTGCCTACGCCACCGACAAGTCGGGGCTGCTGGCAATGATCTTCGTCGAGCAATTGAAGATGCTGCCGCCGCTGTTCGGGGACGTCGATGGCGACGCACCGTTGCTGGATCAGCTGGTGGCCGGGCTGGGCCATCTCTACGCCTTCTGGGCAACCGTGCCGACGCTGAGCCGGCATGCGTTGCAGCAGCTGGAATTCTACTCGGCCAATCCTCATCTGGAAACCATCCTCAGGCGGCGCGTGCAGGCACGAACCGAACTCGCGGTCTGGATCGCGGCAATGATGCAGGCGCACCGCGTCCGCCGGGATACCGACGTCGAGGCCGCGGCAGACACTTTGTTCGCAATCTATACCTCTGCGGTCAGACAGTGGGCGGCGGATCAGCCCCATGATATCGCACGCGGACTGGTCGAACTTCACCGGCTGATGGCATTGCCGATGCGGGCTTTGGCCACCTGACCCGGACGGTCCCCGTTCAGCGGCGGGGCAGCGCCCCGTGCAGGAACAGCTCGACGCTGGCGCGGGCGCTCGAGTCGATAAGTTTCGGCCCGATCCGCACCGGCTGGCCGAACAGCAGCTTCATGTGGATGTTGGTCTTCAACAGTGCGATCAACTGCGCCGCAGCCAGTTCCACATCGTCCAGCGCCAGCCGACCCGTTTCGGACTGCACGCGCAGATAATCGGCGAACAGACGCTGCGACTGGGTGATCGGACCGTCATACATGATCCGGCCAACCTCCGGCCGCCGCCGCACGGCGGCGACAACCGTCTGGTAGAGTTCCACTTGCGCGGGATGGAAGATGCCCTTCAGGAATGCGACCGCCAACAGGCGCAAGCCCTCGCTCACCGGCTGGTCGAGCGCGGCCGCGTACGTCGCCGGGTCCGGCACGACCGATGCGCAGCGCTTGCCCACAACCTCGGCGAAGAGCCGCTCCTTGCTGCCGAAATTGCTGTATACGGTACGCTTGGAGACACCCGCTTCCTCCGCGACGTCGTCCATGCTCGTCGCCGCGAAGCCTGCGCGCAGGAACACCCGTTCCGCGGCCGTAAGCACGATGTCGGTCTTGCGCACATAAACGCGGCTCGTCCGCCGTCTCGGCGGCGCTGCCCCCCGCTCCTGCTCGGCCGTGGCCTTCTTCGGCATGTGTCGATCTCCGGTTGCCGATCCGCTGTGGCATCGTTTGCGGCCGCGGGCAATGGTCACCGGCACATCATTCTCAACGACACGGTACCGTATCGCTTGACATGGAGCTTCATTTCTGATTTTCGATCATGATCGAAAATGTTGGATGGAGTGGATTGGTGGCAGAGACGAACAGGCCCGTCGCGCTCGTGACGGGCGCGGCAACCGGGATCGGGCGGGCGATTGTCGAGAGCCTGGCGCGGGGGGGCTATGATCTCGCGGTAAATTACAGCCGGAGCGAGGATGCGGCGCGCGAGACCGCGCGCCTGGCGGAGGCGACGGGCGCCGCAACCGTGCTGATCCGGGCCGACGTGAGCGAGGAAGCCGACGTGATCGCGATGATCGCCGCGGTCGAGCGCAGGTTTGGCGGCCGGCTCGACCTGCTCGTCAACAATGCCGGCGTTACCAGCGACGTGCCGCCCAACAAGTTCGACACGATGACGGTCGGCGATTTCGACCGCGTGTTCGCGGTCAACGTGCGCGGCACCTTTCTCGTCGTGAAGCACGCGACGCGGCTGCTGAAGGCGATGCCCCAGGCCTGCATCGTCAACACGGCGAGCATCGTCGGGCTGCGCCCCGGACCGCAGCCGCTGCCCTATTCGTCGAGCAAGGCGGCAATCATCTCGATGACGCGCACGCTTGCCGGCGCGCTTGGCCCGACGATCCGGGTCAACGCGGTGGCGCCCGGCTGGCTCGAGGGGGACTGGATGGAGCGCACGCTCGGCGACAATTACGAACGGCTGATGGAGCGACGCGCCAAGGCCACCCCGCTCAAGCGCAATGCCCGCGTCGAGGATGTCGGCGCAGCGGTGCTGACGCTCGCCACGCAATTGATGTTCACCAGCGGCCAGACCGTCGTCATCGACGGCGGCTACAGTTTCGTCAGCTAGAAAGCGGAGAAGACAATGGACGGAGTTGTAACGTTTCCTGCAGAGTTCGCCGCGCGTTACCGCGCCAGGGGCTATTGGCGCGACCGGCCGCTGCGTGACGTGTTCAAGGACTGGTGCGACCGCTTCGCCGATCGCACCGCGCTGATCGACGCCACCCGGTCGGTCACCTTTCGCGAACTCGACGAACGATCGACCAATCTCGCGCTCAACCTGCTCGATCTCGGCATCGCCCCGCGCGACCGGCTGGTCGTGCAGATGCCCAACGTCATCGAATTCGCCTATCTCCACTTCGCGCTCCAGAAGATCGGCGCTATTCCGGTGCTGGCGCTGCCGCCGCATCGCTTCCGCGAAATCAGCTTTTTCGTCGCGACCGCGGCGGCGGTGGCAACGGTCACGCCCGACGCTCACCGCGATTTCAGCTTCACCGCGATGGTCGACCGCCTCCGCGCCGGCGCACCGCACCTGAAGCACGGCATCGTCCTCGGCACCGCGCCCGAAGGCTTCGTCTCGCTGACCGAGCTGATCGATCGCCCCGCGACGCGGCCCGCCGGCGATCTCGACGCGATCGCGATCGACCCGGTCGATCCGGCGCTGTTCCTGCTTTCGGGCGGCACCACCGGCATCCCCAAGCTGATCCCGCGCACCCATAATGATTATGCCTATAACAGCGAAATGGCCGCTTCGGTCTGCGCGATCGATCAGGATAGCGTGCTGCTCGACGTGCTGCCGATCGGGCACAACCTGCCGCTTGCCTGTCCCGGGCTGCAAGGCTTCCTGCTTTCCGGCGCGGCGACGGTGCTGCATACCGCCGCCGGACCCGAGGACGTGTTTCCGCTGATCGAGCGCCACGGCGTCACCCATATCCATGCCGTGCCCGCGCTGCTGATCCGCTGGACCGAAAGCAAGCTTGCCGGGCAGCACGATCTGTCGTCGGTCCGGGTGATCCAGAGCGGCGGCCAGCGGCTCCAGCCCGAGGTGCGCCGCCGCACCGCGAGCGTGTTCCGTAACGTCACCGTCCAAGAGAATTTCGGCATGGCCGAAGGTCTGCTGATGTTCGTCCGGCTCGACGATCCCGCCGATGTCCGCATGGAAACGGTCGGCCGCCAGATCTGCCCCGACGACGAAATCATGCTGCTCGGCGAGGACGACCAGCCCGTCGCGTTCGGCGAGCTTGGGGAGTTGTGCTGTCGCGGCCCCTACACGCTGCGCGGCTATTACCAGGCGCCCGAGCACAATGCCCGCGCCTTCACCCCCGACGGCTTCTACCGCTCGGGTGACCTGATGCGCCAGCATCCCTCGGGCAATTACATGGTCGAGGGGCGCAAAAAGGACCTGATCAATCGCGGTGCCGAAAAGATCAGCGCGGAAGAGATCGAGGAACTGATCCTGCGCCACCCGGCGGTCGAGAACGTCGCCTGCGTGCCGATGCCCGATCCGGTGCTGGGCGAAAAGAATTGCGCCTGCGTGGTGCTGCGCGACGGACAGGCGCTGGCGGTACCCGAACTCGCCGGCTTCCTTGACCAGTTCGAACTCGCCAAGTACAAATATCCGGAGCGGATCGAGCGCTTCGACAGCTTTCCGCTGAGCAGCTTCGGCAAGGTCTCCAAGAAGGACCTGGTGTCGATCGTCGCCCAGCGCATCGGCGCCGGCGCATGAGCCTGCTGCGCGTCAGCCAGGAGGGCGCCGTGGCGATCCTGACCCTCGACGACCCGAAGCGCCGCAACATCCTGTCGCCAGAGCTGTGCCGCGCGCTCAGCGCCGCAGTGGCGAAAGCCAATGCCGACGAAACCGTGAAGGCGATCGTCATCACCGGCGCGGCGCCGGCGTTCTGCGCGGGCGCCGATCTCG
>NZ_CAXTII010000112.1:0-6573 GCF_964244235.1 uncultured Sphingomonas sp. | reverse complement strand
GTAGATATAGCCGATGAGCGCCAGCAACGCGACGCAATTGGCAATGAGCGTCGCGATCGCCGACCCCCCGATCCCGAGCGCGGGGATCGGGCCGAAGCCGCGGATCAGCAGCGGGTTCAGCGCGACGTCGATCACCGCGCCGAGCGCCATGAACTTCAGCGGCGTCAGCGAATCGCCCGTACCGCGCAGCGCCATCGTCAGCAGCACCGCCAGGAACCCCGGCGGCATCGCGACGAAGATCACCCGCAGATAGGCGAGCGCGAGCGGATAGACCTCCGCCGGCGTCGCCAGCAGCCGCAGGATCGCCGGCGCGACGAGCCAGCCGATAACGACCGTCAGGATGGAGATGATCGCGAACAACCCGAGCGACGTCCCGAGCACACGGCGAACCGCATCGATGTCGCGCCGCCCCATATTCTGGCCGATCAGGATCGTGGAGGCCATGCCGAACCCGAACACCGCAGCGACCAGCAGGAACATGATGATATTGGCGTTCGTCGTCGCCGCCAGCGCGCGCTCGCCGAGGAATTGACCGATCCACACCGCGTTGATCGACCCGTTGAGCGATTGCAGGATCGACGAGCCGAGCGTCGGGAGCGCGAAGGTCAGCAGGGTCTTGCCGATGGGGCCGGATGTCAGGTCGTGCTGGCCGGGTTTGCCGGGCGGTCGTGATGCCATCGTTCGTCGTCCCCGCCACATTTCGAAACCGTCACCCAGCGAAGGTGGGGTTTCGCGGTTATCGGGTATGCCATTCGCCCGGCATATCCAACCGCATTCCCTACCCTGCGATAAGCCCCACCCCGGCGAAGGCCGGGGCCCAGTCGCACCGGTTTTTCGTAACGAAGCACATCGCGCCGCCACGACCGCATAGCAACTGGGCCCCGGCCTTCGCCGGGGTGGGGAGAGGAGGTCACCCCAACCGCGCCTGCGCGGCCGACAACCGTTCCGCCTCCGCCGCCTTGTCGGCATGATCCGCCTTCGCCTTCTCCACCGCCTCGGGCTTCGCACGCTCGACGAAACTGGGGTTGTTCAGGCGACCGGCGAGCGCATCGCGCTCCTTCTCCGCCGTGGTGATCCCCTTGGTTAGCCGCGCGCGTTCGGCGTCGAGGTCGATGACGCCTTCAAGTGGCAACGCGTAAGTTGCACCGTCCGACACGATGTAAGCGGCAGTGCCGGCAAAGGCACCATCAGTGGGTACTGCTCTTGCGAGGCGCTTCAGCATGGCACCGCTCGTGCTAATCCGCAGGCCGACATCCGGCCCAAGCTCAACCACGTGCAACGCTAGTTGAGCCCCCGGCGGCACGTTCAGTTCGGTCCGCGCCGTCCGGATTTCGCCAACCAGTCGGATCAACCACTCGACTTCCGCACTCGCCTCGGGATCGATCGATCGCGCATCCGCCATCGGCCAGCGCGCCACGATCAGATCGTTCTCGCGCTCCCCCATCGCGTGCCAGAGCTCCTCCGTGATGAAGGGCATGAACGGGTGGAGCAGCACGAGAATCTGGTCCAGCACCCAACCTGCCACCGCCTTCGACTCCGCATCGATCTCCCCCCGCTCGCCATCCACCACCGGCGGCTTGATCAGCTCCAGATACCAGTCGCAGAACCGGCTCCAGACGAACTGGTAGATCGCGTTCGCCGCGCCGTCGAAGCGGTAATCGGCGAGCGCCAGGTCGACCGCCTGCACCGTGCGGATCGTCTCCGCCACGATCCACTTGTTGACCGCCAGCGTCGCGGGCGGTGCCTCCAGCGTCGTACTCGCGCCGATGCCGTTGGCCTGTGCGAAGCGTGCCGCGTTCCACAGCTTGGTCGCGAAGTTGCGATAGCCCTCGACGCGCTTCTCATCCATCTTGATGTCGCGGCCCTGGCTTTCCATCGCCGCCATGAAGAACCGGAGCGCATCCGCGCCGTAGCGATCGATCAGCCCAAGCGGATCGACGGTGTTGCCTTTCGACTTCGACATCTTCGAGCCATCGGCGGCGCGGACGAGACCGTGGAGATACAAGGTCTTGAACGGCACATCGCGCATGAAGTGCAACCCCTGCATCATCATGCGCGCATCCCAGAAGAACAGGATGTCGAAGCCGGAGACGAGGACGTCGTTCGGGTAGCGGCCGTCCAACAAGCCCCTCCCCTTCAGGGGAGGGGTTGGGGTGGGGGCCGCAAGCGGTGCGCTCGGTGAGACATCCCCCACCCCCGACCCCTCCCCTGAAGGGGAGGGGCTTGTCTCAGCAGCGGGCCAGCCGAGAGTCGCGAACGGCCAGAGCGCGGAGGAGAACCAGGTATCGAGGACATTATTTTCCCAGAATAGATGAACTTCCTGCAACCCCTCCCCCATGGCCCGGGCTTGTGCAAAAGCTGCCTCGTGGGCTTGATCGTGATGCTTTACCTCAAAACCTGGGTAGGCATCGCCGGCTTGCTCCAGCATCTCATCGCGCGTTTCGGCCACAAACGTAGTACCCGCCTCATAATAATTTACGTTTGCTCTACCGCGTAGTAAATAAAAGTCTGGTTCGCCATTTTCGTTGAGACGCGGTCCAAACAACGCCGGTATCCGGTGCCCCCACCACAGCTGCCGCGACACGCACCAGGGCTGGATATTCTCCATCCAGTTGAAGAACGTCTTCTCCCACGTTTTCGGCACGATGCGGATCGCGCCCGATCGCACCGCCTCGATCGCCGGTTTCGCCAGCGGCGCCGCGTCGACATACCATTGGTCGGTCAGCCACGGCTCGATCACCACGCCCGAGCGGTCGCCATAAGGCGTCTGGATCGTCCGATCCTCGACGCGCACCAACGCGCCCGCGTCCTCCAGCATCGCGACGATCCGCTTCCGCGCGTCGAACCGGTCGAGCCCGATCAACGCATCGGGCACGCCGCCGCACTGCACGATCGCCCCCTTGGCATCCAGCATGTTGAGCATCTCCGCGGCCTTGATCCCCGCGCGCTTGCCGACATCGAAATCGTTGAAGTCGTGCCCCGGCGTGATCTTCACCGCGCCCGATCCCAGCGCGGGATCGGCATGCTCGTCGGTCACGATCGGGATCAGCCGGCCGGTGATCGGCAGGCGCACCTGCTTGCCGACCAGCGCCGCGTAACGCTCGTCCGCAGGGTTTACCGCCACCGCCATGTCCGCCAGCATCGTCTCCGGCCGCGTCGTCGCGACCTCGATGAAGCCCGACCCGTCCGCCAGCGGGTAGCGCAAATGCCAGAACTGCCCCCGGACCTCGCGCGTCTCGACCTCCAGGTCGCTGATCGCGGTGCCCAGGCCCGGGTCCCAATTCACCAGCCGCTTGTCGCGGTACAGCAGCCCTTCGTTGTAGAGATCGACGAAGACCTTCAGCACCGCCTTGCTGAAGCCCTCGTCCATCGTGAAGCGTTCGTTCGCCCAGTCCATCGAACAGCCGAGCCGACGCAGCTGGCGGGTGATCTCGCCGCCGCTTTCCGCCTTCCAGTCCCACACTTTCGCGACGAAATCCTCGCGCGCGAAGTCAGTGCGCTTCTCGCCCTTCGCGGCCATCTGCCGCTCCACCACCATCTGCGTCGCGATTCCGGCGTGATCGGTGCCCACGACCCACAACGCGTCCTTACCCTTCAGCCGGGCATGGCGGACGAGGATATCCTGCAGCGTGTTGTCGAGCGCATGGCCGATGTGCAGCGCGCCGGTGACGTTGGGCGGCGGGTTGACGATCGTCCACGGCTCCGCGCCCGGCCGGTCGGGGTGGAACAGGCCCTGCTCCTCCCAATGCGCGTACCAGCGGCGTTCGATGTCGGCAGGGTCGAATGTCTTGGGAAGTTCCGTCATGCGCGTCGCCTTAGCGAGTGCGTCCGGGGGAGGCCAGCCTTGGGCGGTCACACTCTCGTTCCGCCGTTCCCCCGCGAAAGCGGGGGCCCAGGAGCCACAAGCGATGTCCTGTGTGCTCCCGGGCTCCCGCATTCGGGGGAGAACATCCTGGTATGTGGATCAAATCATCGCCCGCCTGGCGCGAAGCCCTACCCCGCCTGGTCGGTGATCTTCGCGATCTCGCGTGCCACCATCGCCTCGACCATCTCGGGCAGATGCGCGTCGAGCCAGTCGCTCAGCATCGGCCGGAGCATCCCACGCACCAGCCCTTCGAGCGTGCCGTCGCTGTCCGCCTCCGGCTTCACGATCAACCGGGACAACTGGTCGAGCGCACCGCGGCTGGCAGCGACGGCCTCGCGCGAGACGAGCGATTCGGACGCGGGCTTCGCGGCGGCGGCGGGGGCGGATTTCGCCGCGACAGGTTCGGGCTTCGCGATTGGCATCGGGTCGCTCAGTTCGAGGACATGATCGTCGGCATCCTCGTCGTCCGGAATGCGATCAGCGACGGGCTCGGCGCGCGGCGCGGGGATGCGCGACGGTCGGCGGGTGCGCCCCGGCGCGCCATCGCCCTCCTCGGCGATGATTCGTTTGATCGACGAGAGGATGTCCTCCATCGAAGGTTCGACGCTGATTTCCCCCATCGGCGGCACCGTTTCCGTCTCGCTTCGCCGGTCGGCCGTCAGTGGTGACCGGGCGTCCTGGCACCTGTCGTCAGCGGTGCGTTCTTGTCAACCGGCGGCGTATCGAATTCAGGATCGAGCGGTGCCGCGACGGTTGCGTCCTGCGCGGGCGTGTTGCGCGTCGTCGGCGCGACGCCTGTCGGTTCGCCATCCCCGCCGAAGTCGCCGAACCGGTTGCGGACGCGGTCATAGTTCTTGACCGGATCGTACAGCGATCCGCCGTCCAGCCCAAGGTCCTTCGCCTCCGCATCGCCCATCGCCGCCAGCAGCGCGAAGCCGGCGACATAGGCGTCGCGCCGCGCGGTGACGAGCGTCACCTCGCTGTTCAGCAGTTCCTGTTCGGCGTTCAGGATGTCGAGGATCGTCCGGCTGCCGACGCTGTTCTCGGCACGCACGCCCTCCAGCGACAATTTGTTCGCGGTGACCGCGGTGTCCGACGATGCGATGACCTGTTCGGACGATTGCCACACCGCATAGGCCGACCGCGTGGTCGCAATGACGCTGCGTTCGGTCGAGGTTTCGTTCTCGATCGACTGGCTGCGCAGCGCCTCCGCCTGGCGAACCTGCGCGGCGGGGCGGCCACCCTGGAAGATCGGGACCGTCAGCGCGACGCCCGCGGTCGCCGACGTGCCCGACTGCGCGACCTGCACGCCGGTGCCTGCGCCGAGCGATCCCAGGTAATTGTAATAGTTGCCGCCGACAACAACGCTTAGCTTGGGCAGCCGGCTCGACTTGGCGGTGGTGACGTCGAAGCGCGTGGCGTCGCGCTGCTTGGCGGCGGCCTGGAGCGTGGGATTATTGTTGAGTGCCTCGCCCACCGCCGCATTCGCCGATGCGGGCAGCTTGGGCAGCGCCGGCGGAGTCCGGAGATCGACCGGCGGCGAGCCGACGATGCGGATGTAATTCTCGCGACTGGTGATCAGCTGCGCCTCGGCGGACTGGAGCTGCCCATGCGCGAGCGCCAGCCGCGCCTCGGACTGGGCGACATCGGTCCGCGTCAGGTCTCCGACCTGGAACCGATCCTTGGTAGCCTGCAGGTTGACGTCGAGCACCTTCACGTTCTGGCGGTTGAGTCCGACGATCGCCTCGTCGCGGATCACATCCATGTACGCGCCGACGGTCGCGGAGAAGAGATCGGACTCGGTACCGCGCAGCGTGAAGCGCCCCGCCTCGACACGCGTCTCGGCCGCACGGATCGAACTGCGCACGCCGCCGCCCTGGTAGATCGGCACGCTCAGCTGCGTCGTGCCGGTCGCCTGGCGCTGGGGCGAGTTGAGGCTGTTGCTCTGCGCCGCCAGATCGGTGCTCGGCGCGAACAGATTGTTGTTGAAGCCGCCCGTTGCATTGACCGCCGGCAGTCCGGCGGAGCGCGCGATCGGCACGTTTTCGTCCAGTGCCCGCTGCGCCGCGCGCTGGCCGGTGATGGTCGGATTGGTCTGGTACGCCTTGACCAGAGCCTCGCGCAGCGTCTCGGCGGAGGCGGGCGCGGCGATGACGGAGCCTGCCAGCAGCAGGCCGATGATTCCCCCCCGGGCCATCGTCAGAACCGGAAGCCGGCAGGTCGGTCGAACCCGGGGAGGACGACGCAGTCGCAGTCGGCAAACGGCACCAATCCGAAGCCTCCGGCGCTGCGACGGCCCGCTGTCAGTCGAGTCATCCCGCGTTCGGACAGCCCCGTCGCGACCCGGCCGCCGGGACGGACCTGGTGAATGATCGCATCGGGAACATGCGCGATCGCGCCATCGACGATCAGCACGTCATAAGGCTGGCCGTCGGCCGCGCCCTCGGCCAGCGGTCCCTCGACAAGCGTGACGTTCAGCCGGCCGGCCAGTGCCTCCCGCGCCAGCACGCAAAGCGCGGGCAATGATTCGACCGCGACCACCGACGCCACGATTTCCGACAATATGGCGGCCGTATATCCTCCCGCCGCGCCGATCAGGAGCACGCGGTCGCCCGCCAGCAGATCCGCCGCATTCAACAGCCGCCCGGTCGCCATCGGCAGGTTCGCATGACGCCCCTCGCCCAACGGGATCGACGTGTCGCGATAGG
>NZ_CAXTII010000111.1:0-6799 GCF_964244235.1 uncultured Sphingomonas sp. | reverse complement strand
CCCCGTCGTCGCCGATCGCGGCGAGCTGCGCGGCGGTCGCGGGATTGCCGATGATCGGCGCGGCGTCGAGCTTCCAGTCGCCGGTGTGGAACACCCGGCCGACGGGGGTGTCGATCAGCAGCGCGTTCGCCTCGGGTATCGAATGCGACACGCCGACGAAGGTGAAGCCGAACGGCCCGACCCTGAACGGCTTGTTGGGCTCGACGAGCTTCAGCGTCACGCGGTTCGCGATACCCTCTTCCTCCAGCTTCCCGCGGATCAGACCGGCGGTGAAGGCGGTGGCGTAGAGCGGCACGCCCAGATCCTCGGCGAGGTAGGGCAGCGCGCCGATATGGTCCTCATGCCCGTGCGTCAGCACGATGCCGACCAGATCGTCGAGCCGTTCCTCGATGAAGGACAGATCGGGCAGGATCACGTCGATGCCGGGATAGCCGGCGTCGGCGAAGGTGATGCCGCAGTCGATCATCACCCATTTGCCCTGGCAGCCATAGAGATTGACGTTCATGCCGATCTCGCCCGAACCACCGAGCGCGCAGAACAGAAGTTCGTTCTTGGGAGTCATTGAAAGCTTTCGAAAAAGGAAATGGAAGCGCGCCCGCGGGCCGGTCGGCGCGAGCGCTGATTGGGTTACATATGGGCGCGATCCCACAGCATCGCCAGCCCCTTGATGGTCAGGTCGGGTTCGATCACGTCGAACAGGGTCGTATGTTTCTCGAACAGCGTGGCGAGGCCGCCGGTGGCAACGACCTTGACGGGCCGTCCGACCTCGATCTTCATCCGCGCGACCAGCCCCTCTATCATGGAAACATAGCCCCAATAGATGCCGATATGCATCTGATTGGTGGTGTTGCGCCCGATGACGCTGGTATCTGACGGTGTCTCGATCGCTATGCGGGGCAGCTTCGCGGCGGCGGTGACGAGCGCGTCGAGCGACAGGTTGATGCCCGGCGCGATGATGCCGCCCTTGTAGGCGCCCGAATAGTCGACGAGATCGACCGTCGTGGCAGTGCCGAAGTCGATGACGATCAGGTCGCCGGGGTGCAGCGCATGCGCGGCGATCGTGTTGACCGCGCGATCCGCGCCCAGCGACGCGGGTTCGTCGACGTCGATCGCGATGCCCCATTCGACGGGGGCACGCCCCGCGATGAGCGCGTCGGTCCTGAAGTATTTGCTGCTCAGCACCTGGAGATTGTGGAGCGCGCGGGGGACGACGGTCGCGACGATGACGCCGGTCACGTCGTCGCGGGTATAACCCTCCAGCGCCAGCAACTGGCTGAGCCAGACCGCATATTCGTCCGCGGTCCGCCTGGGATCGGTCGCGATCCGCCAGCGCGCCTTGACCCGGTCCCCCGCGACCAGCGCGAAGACGACATTGGTGTTCCCGGCATCGATCGCGAGCAGCATCGGCGGTCCTTCCCTACTTGCCGGTCATAGCAGGAAGATGTCGGCGGCGTGAATGACACGCCGCTCGCCGCCCGCCAGGCGCATCATGAGTGCACCGTCATGGTCCAGCCCGTCGAACAGCCCGTCGACCGCCTGGCCGTCCGGCAGCGACGCGGTGAGCGCGGTGCCGATCGGATGCGCACGCTCGAGCCAGCGGGCGCGGATCGGCGCGAGTCCTTCGCCGCGCCACCGATCCAGCCAGCGCGCGAAAGCCTCGGCCAGCGTTTCGGCGAAGTCCGCGGGCGCGACGGTCGCGCCCTGATCCGCGAGGCTCGCTGTCGGACGGTCGGACAGATCGGGATGATATGCGAGGTTGACGCCGATACCGATCACGACGGCGTCGTCGGCACGTTCGAGAAGGATGCCGGAGAGTTTCTTGCCGTGCAGCAGGAGGTCGTTGGGCCATTTGAGCTCCAACCCACCCCGGCCAAGGCCGGGGCCCAGTCGGGAGAACGCCGATTGGTGAGCGATGCCCCTCGTTTCATCGACGTTCGTAACCGGGCCCCGGCCTTCGCCGGGGTGGAGATACACGGAAACCCCCTCCTCCACCGCCACAGCCGCCACCAGCGCCAAGGTCGCAGCCGCAGGATCGGTCCCCCGCAACCGCACAACCGTACTCGCGTAGAAATTCCCGGCCGGCGACACCCACGCCCGCCCCAGCCGACCCCGACCCGCGGATTGCCGCTCGGCCCGCAGCCACACGCCCTCCGCCACCCCGCTCCGCGCGAGGGCCAGCATGTCGGCGTTGGTCGATCCCGTCTCCGCGACGGTGCGGATCATGCTCAGCGCGACAGGCCTAGAATAGCGACCGGGCGGCCACCATCGTCCAGCCGCCCAGCAGCGGAATGGCGAGATAACCGAACGGCGAGACGAACAGTGCGGCGATGGCGATCAGCCCACCCTCGACCTTGTTCTCGACCGCCGCGAAGGCGGGTGCCGGATCGTCGAAATACATCGTCTTCACGACGCGGAGGTAATAATAGGCACCGATCACCGACGCCGCGATCCCGACCACCGCCAGCGGGAAAAGCCCCGCCGCGACCGCGGCATGGAAGACCGCGAATTTGGCGTAGAAACCGAACAGCGGCGGGATCCCGGCGAGCGAGAACATGAAGATCGCCAGCGCCGCCGCAAGCCCCGGCCGCGTGCGCGACATGCCGGCCAGGCTCGCGATGCTTTCCACCGGCTGACCGGCATCGTCGCGCATCTGGAGGACGACCAGGAACGACCCGAGCGTCATCGCGACATAGATGGTCAGGTACATCAGGACGCTCGCGACGCCCTCCTGCGTGCCGGCCGCCAGGCCGATCAGCGCGAAGCCGACATTGTTGATCGACGAATAGGCGAGCAGCCGCTTGACGTTGCTCTGCCCGATCGCCGCGACCGCGCCGAGGATGATCGAGGCGAGGCTCGCGAAGATCACGATCTGCCGCCAGTCGCTGCTCGCCGGCCCCATCGCCTCGACGGCGACGCGCACGCTGAGCGCCATCGCGGCGACCTTAGGCGCGGATGCGAAGAACGCGGTAACCGGGGTCGGTGCGCCTTCGTACACGTCGGGCGTCCACATGTGGAACGGCACCGCCGAGATCTTGAACGCCAGCCCCGCGAACACGAACACCAGCCCGAACAACAGCCCGAGCGACTTCGGCCCCGCGTAAGCCGCCGCGACCCCGTCGAACATCGTCGTGCCACTGAACCCGTACACCAGGCTGATCCCGTAGAGCAGGATGCCGCTCGCCAGCGCGCCCAGCACGAAATATTTGAGTCCCGCCTCCGCGGACCGGCCGTCGCGGCGCATGAAGCTCGCCAGCACGTACGCCGCAAGGCTCTGCAGTTCGAGGCCGACATACAGCGTCAGCATGTCCGCCGCGGAGACCATGACCCCCATGCCGGCGGCGGACAGCAGGATCAGCACGGGATATTCCGGGCGCAGATCGTCGCCCGTCGTCCGGCGGAAGAAATCGGGCGCCATCACGATCGCGATCGCGGAGGCGATATAGATCAGGACCTTGGCGAACGCGGCGAACGCATCGGCGCGGTACAACCCGTCGAACGCCGGGCCGCCGGAGCCGGCCGGCCCAAGCAGGGCGATCCCCGCCCCCGCCAGCACGAACACCGACGCGATCGAGATGAACCGCGTCGATTGCTGGCCACCCCAGGCAGCCACCAGCATCAGCGCGACCGAGCCGAGCGACAGGATCATCTCGGGCAGCGTCATCGCCAAACTCGCGATATAATCCATTACTGCGCCTCCGCTTGCGCGCGGGGCAATGTCATACGACCGGGCGTCGGCCGGCTGTCGCTGGGCGGCGCGGCAGGATCGAGCCGCGCGAGCAGCACGCCGACATCCTTGCGCATCGGGCTGAGGAAGCTTTCGGGATAGATGCCCATCCACAGCACCACCGCGGCGATCGGGGCGAGCAGCCACAGCTCGCGGCCGTCCATGTCCGTCATCGTGCGCACATCGTCCGCCTTGATCTCGCCGAACGCCACGCGCCGGTAGAGATACAGCATATACCCGGCACCCAGGATGATCCCCGTGGTGCACAGCAGCGCCGTCCAGGTCGACACCTGGTATGTCCCCATCAGCGACAGGAACTCCGCGACGAAGCCGCTCGTCCCCGGCAACCCGATCGACGCCATCGTGAAGAAAAGGAAAAATAGCGCGTATCGCGGCATGTTGATGCTCAACCCGCCATAGCGGCTGATCTCGCGGGTATGCAGCCGGTCGTAGATCACGCCCACGCACAGGAACAGCGCGCCCGATACCAGCCCGTGGCTGAGCATCATCAGCATCGCGCCCTCGATCCCCTGCCGGTTGAACGCGTAGAGACCGATCGTCACGATCGCCATATGCGCGACCGACGAATAGGCGATCAGCTTCTTCATGTCGTTCTGCACCAGCGCGACGAGGCTCGTGTAGACCACCGCGATCGCCGAGAGCGTGAAGATCAGCCAGGTCAGCTGTCCGCTCGCGCCCGGGAACATCGGCAGCAGAAAGCGCAGGAACCCGTATCCGCCGAGCTTCAGCAGGACACCCGCCAGGATCACCGATCCTGCGGTCGGTGCCTGCACATGCGCGTCGGGCAGCCAGGTGTGGACCGGCCACATCGGCATCTTCACCGCGAACGACGCGAAGAACGCCAGCCACAGCCAGGTCTGGACGTGCGCGGGGAAGTCGTGCTGCATCAGCGCCGGGATGCTCGTCGTGCCCGCATGGATCGCCATGTACAGCATCGCGATGAACATCAGGACCGAGCCAAGCAGCGTGTAGAGGAAGAACTTGTAACTCGCGTAGATCCGGTTCGCGCCGCCCCAGATGCCGATGATGAGGTACATCGGGATCAGGCCGGCTTCGAAAAAGATGTAGAACAGGAACAGGTCCTGCGCCGCGAAGGTGCCGATCATCAGCACCTCGGTCAACAGGAACGCCGCCATATATTCGGGCACGCGCATCGTTATCGCCCGCCAGCTCGCGCCGATGCAGATCGGCATCAGGAACACGCTGAGCATGATCAGCAGCAGCGCGAAACCATCGATGCCGAGCGCCCAGTTGAAGCTGCCGAACACGGGGGCGTATTCGACGAATTGCCACTGCGCGCCGCCGATGTCGTAGCCCGACCACAGGACGATGCCGAGCGCGAGATCGACCAAGGTCGCGGCCAGCGCCAGACGGCGGGCATTGTCCGCAGACACGAACAGACAGGCGATTGCAGCCGCCATCGGCACCGCGAGCATCACGGACAGGATCGGGAAACCGGTCATCTCACAGTCCGATCGCCCAGGTGACCGCGGCGGTGAGCCCGATCAGCATGACGAAGGCATAGGTGTAGACATATCCCGTCTGGAGGCGTCCGGCGGCGCGGCTGCCGAACTGGACGACCCAGGCCGATCCGTCGGGACCGAAGCGGTTGATCGTCTGTTCGTCGCCGCGGTGCCACAACAGCCGCCCGATCGCGAAGGCCGGTCGTACGAACAGGAGGTCGTACAGCTCGTCGAAATACCATTTGTGCAGCAGGAAATCGTGCAGCACCGCGAACTGCCCCGCGACGTGCGCGGGAAAATCGCGGTTGCGGATATAGGCATACCAGGCGGTGAACAGCCCGAGCAGCATCGCGATCGCGGTGCCCAGCTTGATCGGCACGGGCACGCTTTCCATCGCCTCCATCAGTTCGCCGCGGAACGCGACCGCGCCGTGCCAATAGGTCCGGCCCGCCATCGGCTCGATGAAGAATCCCTTGAAGACAAAGCCCGCCGCGACCGCGCCGACCGACAGGACGATCAGCGGGATCAGCATGTTGAGCGGGCTTTCGTGCGGGTGATAGCCGCCGGTGGCGGCGGGCAGGTCGTGCTGACCGGGCGCGTGCATGTCCGGGGCATGACCGGCATGTTCGTCCGCCGCTTCGTCGTGATGTCCGTGCGCCCCATCATGATCGTGGGCGTGCAGCGCATGCCGGATATTCTCCGACTGCGCCCAGCGCGGCTGACCCCAGAAGGTCAGGAACATCAGCCGCCACGAATAGAAACTGGTGAGCAGCGCGACGAGGACACCGACGATCCACACCCCGACATTGCCCGATGCCCATGCGCCTTCGATGATCGCGTCCTTGGAATGGAAACCCGCGAACCCGATCTGCGGCAGACCCCAGACCCCGGGAATGCCGACGCCGGTGATCGCGAGCGTTCCCGCCATCATCCCCCAGAAGGTGACCGGGATCTTCTTCCTGAGGCCGCCATAGAAGCGCATGTCCTGTTCGTGATGCATCGCGTGGATCACGCTGCCCGCACCCAGGAACAGCAGCGCCTTGAAGAAGGCGTGCGTGAACAGATGGAACATCGCCGATCCGTACGCACCGATGCCGGCGGCGAAGAACATGTAGCCGAGCTGCGAACAGGTCGAATAGGCGATCACGCGCTTGATGTCGGTCTGCACCAGCGCGACCGTCGCGGCGAACAGGCACGTCGCCGCGCCGATCGTCGTCACGAAGGTCAGCGCGACCGGCGACGTCTCGAACATCGGCGACAGGCGGCACACCATGAATACGCCGGCGGTGACCATCGTCGCCGCATGGATCAGCGCGGAGACGGGCGTCGGCCCCTCCATTGCGTCGGGCAACCAGGTGTGGAGCCCGAGCTGCGCCGACTTGCCCATGGCACCGACGAACAGCAACAGGCACAGCACCGTCATCGTGTCGGCGCGGAACCACAGGAAGCCGATCGTGGAGCCCGCCATATGCGGCGCGGCGGCGAGAATCCCGGGGATCGACACCGTCTTGAAGACGAGGAACGTGCCGAAGATACCGAGCATGAAGCCGAGATCGCCGACGCGGTTGACGACGAACGCCTTGATCGCGGC
>NZ_CAXTII010000110.1:0-7365 GCF_964244235.1 uncultured Sphingomonas sp. | reverse complement strand
GCGCCGCGGACGGTGTGCCGGCAGGACCTTGTCCACGACTACGGCCAGATCGAACCGAAGCAGCAGCGCTATGGCGTGTCGGCGCGCGGCACGGTCCGGGTCGGCGACAATGCCGAGGCCTACGCCGAGTTCAACTACGAGCGCAGCTATTCGTCGTACACCGGCGTTGCGTCGCAGATCCGCGTGCTGGCGCCATCGGGCATCCTCTACCCGGGCTATAGCACCAACCAGACGACGAGCTACGGCAACACCACCCTCGCGCTGCCGATCTACATCTGCCCGCGCGGGACGGTGACGTGCACCGCGGCAAACGGAACGCTCAATCCGAACAATCCGTTCGCGGCACAGGGGCAGGTCGCGCAGATCGCCGGGCGGCTTCCGGGCTCGATCCAGTTCAACTCGTCCGAAAGCCAGGTCTATCGCCTCGCCGCCGGCATCAAGGGCAGCTTCGGCAACGACTGGCGCTATACTGTCGACGGGACGGCAGCGGCGAGCGCGCTCGACACCGTGGCGAGCGGCTATGTCTTCATCCAGCACCTGCTCGATGTCATCGCCGACGGATCGTACAACTTCGTCAACCCGGAGCAGAACAGCGCGGCGACGCTCAACTATTTAACGCCGACACAATATCTTCACGACTCGTCGCACCTTTATCAGGGGCAGGCGACGCTGGCGAAGGACCTGTTCTCATTGCCAGGCGGCAAGGTGCAGGCACTGATCGGCGGGTCGATCCGTTACGAATCACTCAACGACCCGAGCGGCAATCCCGACTATAACGGCCCCACGCAGCGCTATTTCGTTCTCAATGCCTTCGGGGCGGCGGGACACCGCTATGTCGAGTCGGGCTATTTCGAGCTGAATGCCCCGATCCTCGACTCGCTCGAGATCGACGGCTCGGGCCGTTACGATCATTATTCGACCGGGCAGAGCAATTTCTCACCCAAGGTCGGCGCGAAGTTCACGCCGATCCCGCAGCTGTCGGTGCGCGGGACCTATTCGCGGGGCTTCCGTATCCCGAGCTTCGCCGAGCAGGGCGCACTGCCGACGACGGGTTACGTTACCCAGACGGCGACCAACCTGCCAGATAACTTCGTCAACCAGCACCTCAACCCGCAGGGAACGGGGCCGAACACCTATCTGACGACGTACAGCGTCGGCCAGACGACGGTCGGCAACCCCAATCTGAGCCCGGAAAAGTCGCGCAACTTCACCGTCGGCACGATCGTCAAACCAATTCCCAACGTCACCTTCACCGTCGATTACTACAACATCATCAAGACCAACGTGATCACCTCGGTCAATTTCCAGTCTGCAGAGAACAACTACTACGCGACCGGCGCGACCAATTTCGGCGGCGTGACAATCATCCCCGACGAAGTCGATCCCGACCATCCGACCAGCCTGCGCCGCGTCGCGTTCGCGCAGGGCAGCTTCATCAATGCCAACCGCCTGAAGACGTCGGGTATCGATGCGGCGCTATCGGCGCGCTTCAACCTCGGGCCTAACATTCGCCTGACCAGCTCGGGCGAAGCGACGTATATCTTCGACCTCAACACCAGCTTCCCCGACGGGCATGTCGAGCATTACGCCGGCACGCTCGGCAACTTCAACCTGACGGCGGGGACGGGCACGCCGCGGTGGCGGGCGAACTGGCAGAACACCGTCGACTTCGGCAAGGCGTCGCTGACCGCCACCGCGTACTACACCAGCGGCTACAACTATTCGGCCGAGGACCAGGGCAACGTGGCGGGAGACTGCGGGCTCGTTCCGACCAATCAGGACGGCAATCCGTATCAGCCGTGCAACGTGAAGTCGTTCGTCCAGGTCGACCTGCACGGTGCCGTGACCGTGACGCCGCAACTCGCGTTCTACCTCGACGTGCTCAACGTCGCCAACCGCAAGCCGCCGATCGACGCGACCACCTACGGTGCCTATCTATACAATCCTGTCGTCGGCGAGGCGGGGATCGTCGGACGCGCGTTCCGCATCGGCGCCAAGGTCGATTTTTAGTCGGGCGAAGGTCGGAACGGTTGTGCCTCGATCTGGCTGGGCAACGCGACCTCCAGCCGATCGACCTTCAGCGTGCCGATAGAGAGGTGATCGATCCGCGCTTCGAGGATGCGCAAGCGCCGCACCGTCATCGCGCCAATCGCAAGCGCGCCGATCGCCATCGCCCCGACGGCGATGGCGCCGGTGGCGAGCGCGCCCAGCGCCGCGCTACCCGTCCTGACGGCACGGAGCGACCGTTCTGGGTGAGTCATTTCGCTACTCCGTTGCCGTGTCTACAGTTCAGCGATGCCGTCACCCTTGGCGCCAGGCGCAGCATCACGGTTCGGGGCAGGATTCGTGCCCACGTGCCAAGGCGAACCGCCGGGCCGCCCGGGTAGACGACCCGGCGGCCGCGCTCGAAGCCGCGCAGGATATCTCGAACGACCGGGCCGGGCTGCGCCATGTCCTTGGCCCGAATGGCAGGTTTCATATCGGCGAAGAATTGCGTGGCGACCGGTCCGGGACACGCCGTTGTGACCGTCACGCCGGCTTTTTCAAGTTCGAGCGAGAGGCCCTCGTGAACCTGGCGCGTGGCCGCGCCTCACCCGAAGTGGACGACGTCAAGGCAGACTCGGCGACCTTGATCCGTCGCAACCTTACGCGCGACGGCAATATTTCATCGCTGCAAGGTCGAGATCGTGATCGCTGACGAGCCGACCGGACAGGTTATGAGCGTACCGTCTTCGCCGCTGATCCACCCTTTCGGGCGCACCTCATCGACCCCGCGATAGAACATCCGGCTGATCAGCCAATTGGATGGGGGCGGATCGAGATGGGTGAATACCACGAGCCGGACACCGGCCGCATTGGCGATCCGCGCGGCGTCGACCGGATCGGTATGGTAATGGTGAATGTCGCGCATCGTCTGGGCGATCCGGTCCCGTCCAACATCATGCGCCGCTTCGCTGACCAGATCGACGAGGTGCTGTGACTGGGCCTCGTGGACGAGCACGTCGCTTCTGCGGGCTGCCTTGCCAAGCGGCGGATGGTAACGGGTATCGCCGCTGATCGTCACAGAGCGGCCGCGGTAATCGAACCGATAGCCATAGGCCGGCGCGGCGGGATCGTGGTTCACCTCGATCGCGGTCACCGTCAGGTCGCCAAAGCGCAATGGCCGGCTGGTACGGCTCAGCGATGCCGTCGGCGGTCCGGCCAGAGGGATGACGATCGACTGCATCACCGCGGCGGCCGGCGGTTGCAGCTTGGCGCCCGCGTTGGCAACGCGGTAGCTCTGGTCGAGCGCGTACGCGCGGTTGAAGCCGTCGACCACCGCCGCGACGCCGGGACCGCCGAACACCGGCAGCGGGCCAGCATGGCCGGCGAGCCAGGCGTTGGTATTGACCTCGCCCAAGTCACCGATGTGATCGGAATGGAAATGGGTGAGGAACACCGCGCCCAGTTCGCGACCCTGGAGCCGCCACAACATCAGGTTGCGGGCGCTGCCCGGCCCGGTATCGACGAGATAATAGCGGCCGCCCGCGATGATCGCCGTGCAGCTTTGCGCGCGCGCGGGATCGGCAAACGGGGCCGAGGTGCCGCAGAGCAGGACCTTGAGCGCATCTTGACCGCCGAGCAGCGCGGTGTCGCCCGCAACAAGACGGCGCTCGACGAAGTACCGGAAGATCGTATCGTCGACAGCAGGTACAGCCAGGATAGCCGCGACTGCTGCCGCCAAGGTCAGCAGTCCCACGCCTGCGACTAGGAGCCACCGTCGTGTCATCAAGCCGCGCGTCCTGGCATCGACAGGTCGCCCCGCGGCGGGCGGGTGGCGAGCAGCAGATAGGCTCCGTCCGGCCCACCGGTAAGGATCGTGCAGCGATCGACCGGGCTTGCCTGATAGGCGGCCGGAAACTGGCCGAACAGCGGGTTGTACGGATAGAACCAGCGGCCCTGCAGGTCGAGCCGGAGCCGGTCCCCCGCACGCAGACGTGTTGCATGCGGGCGCAGCGCGATAGCCACCCGCACGACTTCACCCGGGCGCGCAGGTTCGGGGGATGTATAGGTATGAACGGGCGCCGCGGGCGTTGACAGGGCGGCGTCGATCGTCCGGTGCGCAATCCGCTGCCAGCCCGTCGACACCATGTCGCCCGAAAAACCGTAGGAGCCCTCGAACACCGCCTCCCTGCGGCCGCGCAGCTTGCGCAGTCCGGCAAAAAGCAGTGCGTCGGCACCATCGCGGAGCAAGACGTCGAGATAAAGCGCCATCGGGCCGATCACGTCCAGATCCTGTTCCACGGTCCAGACGAACGAGACGCGTCCGTCGGGGAGGCGTAGCGATGCACTCGCCGGCAGAAAGCCGTCGGTTGCGTCGTGCATCGCGCCGGACCCCGCGTCGAGGCGGAGCCTGCGCCATTGTATATCCGCGGGTGGCCATGCGTCCTCGTACATCACCGCCGCCGGCTCGGGCCCGTCGTCGGCGATCGCCAGACGCACGCGCGGCTCGTGCTCCCAGCCATTGTCCTCCCGCTTCAAGAAGTGGTCGAAGAAGCGGCGCCGCGTCGCCGTCGCCTCTGCGCCATAATAGGCGCACCATTTGCCGTCGCGGTGGGTGTAGAGCCACTTGTCGCGCGAGCCGGCGCGACGGAACAGCTCGAACGACCCGCGACTATGCAGCAAGTGGTCGGAAAAGCTGCCGCAGACGAGGATCGGCACGGCGATGTCCTCGATCCGTGGCGTTCGCGCCGCGTACCATTCGTCGCGCTCGGGATGCGCGCAGATCGCGTCGTAGAGGGACGCACGCACCCGCGCCTCCCGCCCGGTGAGCCTGCTCCAAAGTTTGCTGAAGCCATTCTCCAGGACCCCGCCCGGACGCGCGAAATCCCGGTACACATCGGTCAGCCCCTCCCACGGGCAGATGGCGGTCAGATGCGGCGGCTGAAGCGCCGCGACCTTGTACTGGCTTATCGCCAGATAGGAGGCGCCATCGAGTCCGACCCGGCCGTTGGACCATCCTTGCGTACCGGCCCATTCGATCAATTCGTAATAATCCCGCGCCTCCTCGTCGGAGAACAGGTCGGCGATCCCGTCCGAGGTGCCGCCGCCGCGCAAATCGGCGTTGACGACGGCGTAGCCCGCATCGACCCATACCGCCGGATCGGGCGCCTCCCAACTGGTATAGGCGGAGATGCGGATCGGGTGCGGCTGCGGCAGGAAGCGCGACTGGAGCGGCGGTCCCCGCCCGGTACGCGTCTTCGCGGGGATCTTGTCCTTACCGTACGGATGCGCCGACATGATCACCGGAAACGGCCCCTGCCCGTGCGGCCGGAAGACATTGGCCCGCAGCACCGTGCCGTCGCGCATCGCGATCGGCACATCCCAGTCCACGGCCATAGCCTCGACCGGCACGACCTCGACCCCGGGCCGGACCGCGTTGCCGAGGAACCGCACGGCGCGGCGCGCGGCGCGCAGGACACTAGTCATGATCGACGCTGCCTGCGCGGATCACCGGTCGCGACGACCAAAGGCGTAGCTGAGCGCGAGCCCGCCCGACACCTGGTCGCGCGACCCGAAGGCACGCACCACGGGCGAGCGTCCGGCATCAGCGACGAGGCGATCGTAGCGCGCATAGGCGTAGACGCCCCACCGCCCCGCGATCCGGCGCGTGACGCCAAGATTGCCGCCGACCGCCTGCAGGCCCCCGCCCGGCCGGAATGCGCCGAGGTCTGGCGCTGCATCGTTCGTCGCGACGCCGAAATAGGCGCGCTGATAGCGGCCGTCGCTGAACGTCAGGCGCGGTCCGAACGTGATCAGCGTCGGTCCTTTGCCGCGGGCCGCATAGTCCGCGCCGATCGTGCCGACCCAACCCTTGTGCCCATTGACGCCGCGACGGATGTCGCCGTCGAGCCAGAGCGATGGCGACAGGCGATAAGTGGCGAAACCGCCGAGCTCGACCGTCGAGCCGACGCGGGCCAGCCGGCCATCGGTATCGCTGAGCGAACGGGCGCCGACAAAAGCGATCGACGGTCCCACGGTGAGATTGCCTGTCCGCACAAGCTGCGGCGCAAAGGCGCCCTCGGGTGCCTTGGCATCGAGCAACTGGTCGCCGCTCGCCCGCGAGAAATTGCCGAATGGCTGGACCCGGCTGTGGTCGGCGCCGGGATAGGCCGGCACGATCTGCGCGCCAGCCGCGATGCGGGTTTCGATCGCCGGCCCTTCCTCGGCACGCACCATGCCCGGCGTAAAAATGAGCCCGAGGAGGATCCAGCTGATAGCCGATCGGCGCGGTGCGGGACGCGCCGTCTCCGTTGATTGCGAGGGTGAGGTGGGGGTGATCATTCAAGCTACTCCGGTTTCTGCTTCGGCATGTAAATGCATTTACATAGGGATGCAACAAGCCGACGGATGGTTTCCTCTCTCGCTCCAAACGAATAGACCGCTCCGATGAAAGCCAGCCCCGATGCCATCGCCGACCTCGTGAGCAACGCCTCGTCGGGTGGTCCGCGCAACGCGATCGGCTTCGTGCTCTGGCGCATCATGCACCGCTATCAGCGCGAGGTGGACCGGGTCTTGCTGACGCTCGATCTGACGCACCTGCAATTCGTCACGCTCGTCCTCATCGGATGGCTGGGGCGGGGTGGTGGGCAGATCACCCAGGCCGATGTGGCGCGCTTCGGCGACATCCACCGGATGCAGGTGTCGAACATCGTCAAGGCTCTGGTCGATAAGGGCCTGGTGTGTCGCGAACGGATCCCTCAGGGAGGACCGGCGCGGTCGGTCGCGATCACGACCGTCGGTCTCGACCGCCTGCGATCGGCTTTGCCGGCCGTCGCCGACGTCCAGCAGCAGATATTCGGCGAGGACGGCAAGCCAGGAGGTGACCTGCTAAACCTGCTCGTCGCCATCGACAGCGCGTGATGCCGCCGCGGCGCCGATGCGACGCCATATATCGCAGGCGCATTCGCGGGTGGGCCCACCGGTGGATTTAATGAGGGCGCTTCTGCCCTCGTCGACTATTCCGCACAGGCGACTATTCAACCTCAAGCGAGAGTTCCCATCCTGTGCGACAAGACCACAAGGCGACGGTCATCGTTACCGGCGCTTCATCGGGCGTCGGGCTCCACGCGACCAAGGCGCTCGTCGACCGCGGCTGGCACGTCATCATGGCCTGCCGGGACCTAGACAAAGCCAAATCGGCTGCGGCTGCGCTGAATATTCACCCCGACAATGTCTCGCTGGAGCTGATCGATCTCGGCTCCCAAGCGAGCGTCCGCGATTTCGCGGCCCGTATCGCCGCCACCGGGTCGCCGCTGCATGCGCTGGTTTGTAACGCCGCGGTCTACCTTCCGCTCCTGAAACAGCCGGCGCGTTCGCCTGAGG
>NZ_CAXTII010000109.1:0-7409 GCF_964244235.1 uncultured Sphingomonas sp. | reverse complement strand
CTCGCCAAAGTAATTCGCAAACGCTGCCATCAGCACCTCCCGCTCAAGAGGCACCTTCAGAATCCCTTTTCGATCAAATTTCCATATGCGATTCCCCTGCCCGCAAGGGGAGGCGGCAGCCGTCAGGCTGACGGAGGGGGCCCACCACGAGCGATGTGCGCGTGGTAAGCCCCCTCCACCATCCGCTTCGCGGACGATCCCCCTCCCCGTGAACGGGGAGGATATTTACGCCGTCGGCTGCGGTACGCCCGATACCGCCGCGACCTCGGCAGCGAAATCCGACGCTTCCTTTTCGATACCCTCACCAAGCTGGAAGCGGACATAGTCCTTCAGCACGATCGTCGCGCCGGCCTCCTTGCCTGCCTTCGCCACGACGTCACTGATCTTCGTCTTGCCGTCCATGACGAACAGCTGACTGACCAGCGCATTCTCCTTGCGGTATTTGGCGATCGCGCCATCGACCATCTTGGCGATGATCTCCGCGGGCTTGCCCGATTCGCCAGCCTTTTCCGCGGCGATAGCGCGTTCGCGCTCGATCAGTTCCGGATCCAGATCGGCCTCGTTCAGCGCCTGTGGGAAAGCGGCGGCGATGTGCATCGCCAGCTGCTTGCCGAGCCCCTGGAGAACCTCGTCGGACGCGTCCGATTCCAGCGCTACCAGCACGCCGATCTTGCCGAGGCCCGGCGATGCCGCGTTGTGGACATAGGGCACGACCGCACCCGTGCTGACTTCGAGCCGCCTGGCGCGGCGCAGCGACTGGTTCTCGCCGATCGTTGCGATATTGTTCGTCAGCACCTCGTCGACGGTGGTGCCCGACGGCATCGCTTCGGCCTTCAGCGCATCGATATCGTCGCCGGTCGCCAGTGCGATCTGCGTGACTTCGCGCACGAACTGCTGGAACTGGTCGTTCTTCGCGACGAAATCGGTTTCCGAATTCACCTCGACCGCCGCACCCTTGGTGCCGCTGACCGCGATGCCCACCAGACCTTCGGCCGCGGTCCGGCTCGACTTCTTCGCGGCGGCGGCTAGGCCCTTGGTGCGCAACCAGTCCATCGCGGCATCCATGTCGCCCGCGGTCTCGTTCAGCGCCTTCTTGCAATCCATCATTCCCGCGCCGCTCTTCTCGCGCAGGTCCTTGACCATCGCTGCCGTGATATCGGCCATGTCTTTCATCCTCTTGTGTTCAATATGATTGCGGGCGAGGCCGGGCACGATCGCCCTGCCCCGCCCGCATGAAAGCTCGATGACGGTTTACGCGTCGATCTGGCGCTCGCCTTCGACCGCAAACTCGGCCGCGATGTCCGCATTCGCCGCGGCATCGGTCGTATCCGCGCTGGCGTCGATCACCGGCTCGGCCGAGATCGATTCCTCGCGCGGCGGCTCTGCCATCGCGCCGACATCCGCGCCGGACCGGCGCTGCTGCTCCTGTCCGCCACGCGTCGCAGCGATCGCGATCGCTTCGCAATACAGACGAAGCGCACGGCTGGCGTCGTCGTTTGCGGGCACGGGGAAGGCGATGCCGTCGGGCGAGACGTTCGAATCCAGGATGGCCACGACCGGGATACCCAGCGTGTTCGCTTCCTTGATCGCCAGTTCTTCCTTGTTCGCGTCGATCACGAACATCACGTCGGGCACGCCGCCCATATCGCGAATACCGCCCAGGCTCAGTTCCAGCTTGTCACGTTCGCGCGTCAGCTGAAGCACTTCCTTCTTGGTCAGGCCGACGGTGTCGCCCGACAGCATTTCCTCGAGCGTCTTCATCCGCTTGATCGAGTTGCTGATCGTGCGCCAATTGGTGAGCATCCCGCCCAGCCAGCGATGGTTGACGAAATGCTGACCCGAACGGCGCGCGGCATCCGCAACGGGCTCCTGCGCCTGACGCTTGGTGCCGACGAACAGAACCTTGCCGCCACTGGCGACCGACTGGCTGACGAATTCGAGCGCGCGCGCGAACAGCGGCACGGTCTGCGACAGATCGAGGATATGGACGCCGTTACGATCGCCGAAGATATACGGCTTCATCTTGGGATTCCACCGATGCGTCTGGTGGCCGAAATGCGCGCCCGTTTCGATGAGCTGCTGCATGGAGACGACAGGTGCCGCCATAGGGATAAATCCTTCCGGTTATGCCTCTGGGAAGCGGATGACGATTGGTCACGGAAATCGCGACCGCGCGCACCGGGCTATGATGCTTCCCATGCGGGGTTAAGGGGCGCGCCATACCGATGGTCGGCGGAAAACGCAATGCTTGCGGATGTCATGCACGACGACGGAACATCAGCGCTTGACAGTCGGAACGATAAGGGAACATACAGGGCTCGTAACGTGCTTCAAGCAACATTCGCCGCAAATTCGGTGCCGTCATCGCGCGTCAAGCCGCGATGATGGAACGGAGCATCGCGCCGGGTGTTGTGGTTAATGATTGAAGGCGTTGGCGAAGCTGACGGGAGGCGAGCATGCAGGCGGTTATCAGCGTTATGGTTTTCTCGGGCGCGTTCGCCACCGCTTCGGTGGTGATGGGAGCGACCGTTGCGCCACAATGGCGTCGGATCCTTCGGCTGGCGGCTGGCCACCCCGAGACGGCGTTCGCCCCCTTGTCGTCGCTCGTCCATGCCGAACGTCGGATCGCCGTCAGGCGCTGGGCGTTGGCGCCGATCCCCGCCCCGATCCGGCACCTGCGCGCCGCCGCCTGATCCGTGCATATTGGTATGCGCTGAACGGGATCGAGACCAGATAGGCGGTAGTCAGAACGCCGAGCGTGTCCCAGGGCGCAGACACCAGCGCGGCACCCAGGAATACAACCAGTGCCAGCGCCTCGAACCGGATATTGCGGCGCAGACGTACCGAACTCCACGAATAGGTCGCTATACTCGAGACCATCAGCAGTGCGATCGTTGCGACCCATGGAGCTACGAGATAGGGCGACGCCAAAAACGGCTCGTCGGTCCAGAACCACAACAGCATCGGCAGCAACGCAAGGGCCGCGCCAGCGGGCGCAGGTACCCCGGTCAGGAAACCGGCGGATTTGTGAGGCTGCTCGGTTTCGTCGATCTTCGCATTGAATCGTGCCAGCCGTAACGCGCAGAACACAGCGAAAACAAGCGCGCAGGTCCAGCCGAAGCGCGGCAACGTCGCCAGCGACCAGAGATACAGGATCAGCGCAGGCGCGACGCCGAACGAGATCGCATCCGACAGCGAGTCGAGTTCCGCACCGAACCGACTTTCGCCATGCAGCAATCGGGCGATCCGACCGTCGATGCCGTCCAGCACACCGGCCACCATCACCATCGCGACCGCCGATTGCCATTCCCCGCCGATCGCGAACCGCACGCCGCTCAAACCCGAACACAATGCGAGTGCCGTCACGGCGTTGGGTGCCACCGCACGCAACGGTAGGCCTCGCGTGGGACGGCGAAGGCGCGGCAGGCGGGGCAGACGCGGTTCGATCATCACGCGATCGTTATTGCGCGACGCCGTGCACCGGCATGCCCCCGACGCGTCCGATCACCGTCTCGCCGGCGATCGAACGCTGGCCGAGCATAACCTGCGGCGTCACGTCGTCTGGCAGGAAGACGTCGAGTCGGCTGCCGAAGCGGATGAGACCGATGCGCTGACCGCCGGCGACCATGTCGCCAGGCTTCACGAACCCGACGATCCGGCGCGCAACCAGCCCGGCGATCTGCGTGAAACCGATCCTGCGCCCGTTTCGCCCTTCGACGACGATATGCTGACGTTCATTCTCTTCCGATGCCTTGTCGAGATCGGCATTCAGGAATTTGCCCGAGATATACACGACCTGGCGAACCGTCCCGGCGATCGGCGTACGATTGATGTGCACGTCGAACACGGACATGAAAATCGACACGCGAACCATCGGTGCTTCGCCGAGTTCGCCGACCAGTTCGCGCGGGACCGGCACTCGCTGGATCATCGTCACCAGTCCGTCCGCCGGCGCGACGATCAGGTCGTCCCCCTGCGGGGTGGTTCGTACCGGGTCGCGGAAAAACGCCGCGACCCAGACGCACAAACCGACGAACGGCCAGAACAGCACATGGCTGACCATCGTGGCGATCAGCGTCAGCCCGGCGGCGATCAGGACATATTTGCGTCCTTCCGGATGGACGGCCGGGAAACGCCATTTGACGGCTTCGGGAGCGATGACGGAACCGGGCGGCGGCGTTTCGAGCGATGACATCCCGCGGGGTCTATCCCCGCGACCCTCGCCTGACAACGTCGAAGCGACCGGGCCGCGATCCGTCGCGGTTGATCCGCGTCCGCCTTCTGCTTAGACGCAGGCCAAATCCCCCTCCCCAAGGAAGAGCATATGGCGAAGATCAAGGTGAAGACGCCCGTCGTCGAGATCGATGGCGACGAGATGACGCGGATCATCTGGGAATGGATCCGCGAGCGCCTGATCAAGCCGTACCTCGACATCGAGCTCGATTATTACGACCTCGGCATCGAATATCGCGACGAGACCGACGACAAGGTGACGGTCGACAGCGCGCGGGCGACGCAGAGATACGGCGTCGCGGTGAAGTGCGCGACGATCACCCCCGACGAGCAGCGTGTCGAGGAATTCGGCCTGAAGAAGATGTGGAAGTCGCCCAACGGCACGATCCGCAACATCCTTGGCGGGACCATCTTCCGCGAACCGATCGTCATCAAGAACGTCCCCCGCCTGATCCCCGGCTGGACTCACCCGATCGTCGTCGGCCGTCACGCGTTCGGCGACCAGTACCGAGCGACCGACTTCCTCGTCCCCGGCCCCGGCAAGCTGCGCCTGGTGTTCGAGGGCGATGACGGTCAGGTCATCGACCGCGAGGTGTTTCAGTTCCCGTCGGCGGGCGTCGCGCTCGCGATGTACAATCTCGACGACTCGATCCGCGATTTCGCGCGCGCGTCGATGCATTACGGTCTGAACCTGAAATGGCCCGTCTATCTATCGACGAAGAACACGATCCTGAAAGCCTATGATGGCCGGTTCAAGGATTTGTTTGCCGAGATATTCGAAGCCGAATTCAAGGACAAGTTCGAGGAAGCCAATATCGTCTACGAGCATCGCCTGATCGACGACATGGTCGCCTCCGCACTGAAATGGAGCGGCGAGTTCGTCTGGGCGTGCAAGAACTACGATGGCGACGTGCAATCCGATCAGGTCGCGCAGGGTTTCGGTTCGCTCGGCCTCATGACATCGGTGCTACTGACCCCGGACGGCAACACCGTCGAGGCAGAAGCCGCGCATGGCACCGTCACGCGCCATTACCGCATGCACCAGCAGGGCAAGGCGACATCGACCAACCCGATAGCCTCGATTTTCGCGTGGACCGGCGGCCTGAAATATCGCGGCAGGTTCGACGATACGCCGGACGTCGTGAAATTCGCCGAAACGCTGGAACGAGTCTGCGTCCAAACCGTCGAGGACGGGCACATGACCAAGGACCTCGCGATCCTGATCGGTCCCGACCAGCCATGGATGACGACCGAGCAGTTCTTCGAGCAGGTTCGGGCAAATCTCGAGACCGAGATGGGTAGCTGGGCCTGAGCATTGGGGTCACCGGACTGGTTCCGGCATGATGATCGGGGCATGGTGCCTCCCCGGCACCTTCGTCAGATACGACGCACGTCCTGCCTTGGGCGGGGAACCCCAACAATGCTGTCACGTTCGTTACGGGCACAGATCGGGAGAAACTTGTGACGAAGATATTCCATACGATCGCGATCGCCGGCCTCATGGCGGCATCCGCTACCGTCGCCACGGCACAGACGGCGCCACAACCGGCGGCAGCCACCATCGGCGCGACGGTATATGATTCCGCGGGCGGCGTCGTCGGTACGATCAGTAGCGTGACCGCGGATGCGATCGTGATTTCGACCGGCGCGCACGACGTGGCGGTGCCGCCCGCATCGGTCGGCTCGGGTGCGAAAGGCCCGACGATGGCAATGACGAAGGCCCAGCTCGACGCGGCCTTCGTCCAGCAGCAGGATCAGGCCAATGCCGCCCTGAAGTCGCAACTTGTCGCGGGCGCGGCGGTCTACGGCAGCGATGGCGCGACTCAGGTCGGCACGATCAAGGTCGCGGATGCGCAATATGTCACACTTACGACTTCGACGGGCGGCGAGGCGAAGTTGCCGGTCGCAGGCTTTTCGAGTGGGCCCAAGGGATTGCTGATCGGCATGACCGCCGCTCAGCTGAATGCCGCGATCGGCGGCGCTGCCAGGAAGTGATGCAATAGCCGCCGCCCCGTCGTACCGGGCGGCGGCTGGATATCATCGCGGGCGCGGAAGCGAGCCGGAAAGCGCCTTGTTGATCCGGTCCGCAATTTCACTCGCCTTCGCAAACGGCGCTTCGGTGCCCTGTCCCAGATACAGCGCACGTAGATAGTTGCGATCGAAGAGCGTAAGACCGGGCGGCGGTAGACGGTCGCCCTGCTGAAACAACCGCAGGATCGTATCGCCCGCGGCCTTGTCACTCATCGGACTACGCGTCTGCGCAAGTGTGCGCATCGTGGCATAATCCGCGATCTGATCGAGTCCCTTGCCAATTGCCGCCGGGATGTCGACGATCAGGATCGTCGCGAGGATGTTGCGTTTGGTGGTCAGTGCGATAATCGAAGCGCTTCGTACCTGCAGTTCCGGTGCGCGAACACCGGTTGTGGTGCCGACGCGCAGCTTGTCGCCGTCCCGGCTGGTCGTTTCGGTTATCGTCCAACTGTGGATCGGCCCAGGATCGTCTGCAAGCCGTTTGATCGCGCGGGGCTCCATGTCGCCGAACAAATCGGCGTGCGAACGGCGGATCTCCCGGACCAGCGCCTGGCCGTTTTCGATGAACACGATCGTGATATTGGGACGGCAACCGTCATTGCCGACCGCGATCCCGGCTTCGCGCGCATCGTCGGCGATCCGCCTAGCGACGCGGTCGTCGAATTCATGCGCCATGCCGATCGCGGTCGGACATACGGGTCCGTCGAACCGCGCAACGGCCTCGGTCGCATCCCCGATCGCCATCACCTGACTGGTCAGATGGCGGATATCTGCCTTGGTCGAAGGGCGCTGGCCCGTTACGACAATGTCAGCGCCTCGCGATTGAGATTGCGGCTGGGTTTGCCCAGCGATCGCTTCCCCGGTCAGCCCCATGACGGCTACCGCAAGGCACAGTGCGCGTCTCATGCCTCAGTTGCCCCTTCTACCAGCGCGTCGCGGATCGCCTGGATGGCGTCCGATGCCTTTGCGCCGTCGGGGCCGCCGCCCTGTGCCATATCCGGCCGCCCTCCACCGCCCTGCCCGCCGAGGACGGCGACGGCGCGCCGCAGCAGGTCGACGGCGTCGTAGCTGGCGATCAGATCCTTGCTTACGCCGACCGCGACCGAGGCGCGACCGTCGTTGACCGCGATGATCGCGGCGATGCC
>NZ_CAXTII010000108.1:0-7528 GCF_964244235.1 uncultured Sphingomonas sp. | reverse complement strand
ATCGCGGCGATGCCGGATCCAAGCCGCTGTTTCGTTTCGTCGATCGCGCCGCGAAGGCCTTTCGCGTCGAAGCCGCCCAGAACCTGACCGAAAAAGGCGATGCCGCCGATCTCTTCCGGTCCGGCGGGTCCACCCCCGCCAGCCACCTCGGCCAATGCGAGCGCTTTCCTCGCATCCGCCAGTTCGCGCTCCAACCGACGCCGGTCGTCGATCAATGCGGCGACGCGCGCGGGTACTTCGTCGGGCGAGGACTTCAATGCAGCCGCCGCTTCGCGCAATATGGCATCGCGCCCGACGAGATAGGCGCGCGCCGCCTCCCCGGTCAGCGCCTCGACGCGGCGAATGCCCGAGGAGACGCCGCCTTCGCCGATCACCTTGAAAAGGCCGATATCGCCGAGCGCACCGACATGCGTCCCGCCGCACAGTTCGACCGAATAGGTCTCGCCGTCCGCCTCGGTGCCCATCGATACCACCCGGACCTCGTCGCCATATTTCTCTCCGAACAACGCCATCGCGCCCATCGCGATCGCATCGTCGGGCGTCATCAGCCGCGTGACGACCGCGCCGTTGCCGCGGATCTGTGCGTTGACGGCGGCCTCCGCATCAGCCAGTTCGGTCGTGCTAATGGGCGACGAATGCGACACGTCGAACCGCAGCCGGTCGGGCGCGACCAGCGATCCCTTCTGCGCGACGTGGCTGCCAAGCCGCTGCCGCAGTGCCTCGTGCAGCAGATGGGTCGCCGAATGGTTCGCCCGGATTCGACCACGGCGGGCGATATCCACGGTCAGCTTCACCGCATCGCCGACCGCAATCCGGCCCGCATCGACCACCGCGTGATGGACGAATACGCGTCCCAGTTGCTTCGACGTTTCGGTGACACTGGCGCGCAAACCATTGTCGTTGTCGATCAGGCCGGTATCACCGACCTGTCCGCCGCTTTCTCCGTAGAATGGCGTCTGGTTGACGACGATCGCGACGGTATCGCCCGCCGTCGCGCGGTTCACTCGTACACCGTCCTTGACCAGCGCGACGACCTGCCCCTCGCCGGTGTCCGCGGCATAGCCGGTGAACTCGGTCGGGCCCCATTCCTCTACGATGTCGAACCACAAATCGTCCGACGCCTTCGCGCCCGACCCCTTCCAGGCGGCACGCGCGGCGCGCTTCTGCTCGGCCATCGCGGTGTCGAACCCCGTGCGATCGACGGCCAGGTCCTGCGTCCGCAGCGCGTCCTCGGTCAGGTCATAGGGAAAGCCATAGGTGTCGTAGAGCCGGAAGGCGGTCTCGCCTGCCAGCGTGTCGCCGGGCTTCATCCCGGCGGTCGCCTCGTCGAGCAACCTCAACCCCTTGTCCAACGTTTGGCGGAAGCGCGTTTCTTCCTGGCGGAGCGTCGCCTCGATCTGCGGCTGCGCGCGGACGAGTTCCGGATAGGCCGCGCCCATCTCGGCGACCAGCGCCGGCACCAGCCGATGCATCAGCGGTTCCTTCGCGCCCAGGATATGCGCATGCCGCATCGCGCGGCGCATGATCCGCCGCAGGACATAGCCTCTGCCCTCGTTCGCCGGCAGCACGCCGTCGGCGACGAGAAACCCGCTGGTGCGCAAGTGATCCGCGATCACCCGGTGGCTGGCGGTATTCGCACCATCGGTCGCGGTGTGCGTGAGCGCGCCCGAAGCGGCGATCAGCGCCCTGAAGATATCAGTGTCGTAATTGTCGGTGACACCCTGCATCACCGCCGCGATGCGCTCGAGCCCCATGCCGGTGTCGATCGACTTCCTTGGCAGTTCGCCGACGATCCCGGCATTCTCCTGTTCATATTGCATGAAGACCAGGTTCCAGATCTCGACGAACCGATCGCCATCCTCGTCGGGCGATCCGGGCGGTCCACCGGGGATATGGTCGCCGTGATCGTAGAAGATTTCCGAACATGGTCCGCACGGGCCGTTATCGCCCATCGACCAGAAATTGTCCTTGGTCGGGATGCGGATGATGCGGTGGTCGGGCAGGCCCGCGATCTTGCGCCACAGGTCGAACGCCTCGTCGTCGGTATGATAGACGGTGGCGGTCAGCCGTTCCGGCGACAGCCCCCATTCGCGCGTCAGCAGCGTCCACGCGTGCGTGATCGCCTGTTCCTTGAAATAATCGCCGAACGAGAAATTGCCGAGCATCTCGAAGAAGGTGTGGTGTCGCGCGGTATAGCCGACATTGTCGAGGTCGTTGTGCTTGCCGCCCGCGCGGACGCATTTCTGGCTCGACGTCGCGGTCGTGTAGGGCCGGCTTTCCAGCCCGGTGAAGACATTCTTGAACGGCACCATTCCGGCGTTGACGAACATCAGCGTGGGGTCGTTCTGCGGTACCAGCGGCGCGGACGGGACGATGCGATGGCCCGCCTGCGCGAAATAGTCGAGGAAGCCGCGGCGGATGTCGTTGGTCGAGGTCATGGTCGCGGGACTTAGGCTAGGCGGTCGCCACGCTCAAGGGAGCGACGACGCGGAGCCCGCCGGCCAGCATCTCGAAGCGGAGCGGCATCCGCAGTCGCGTAACTTCGCCGTCGAGCGCGATGCGGACGTGGCGCGACCGTCCTTCGACCGTCAACGTCGCGGTCTCGGTCAGTTCGGCGAAATCGGCCGCCATGTCCGCGCGTCCGACAAGCGTGCGTAGCGCAAAGCCGATCAGCGCAAGCCGGCGGTGCGAAGCGACCGCGAAGACCGACATCATGCCCTTATCCAGCGCGTTTCGTTTGCCTATTCGGCCGGCCTCGAGACTGTAGCGGTTGTTGCCGACGAACAGCATCGGGGTAACGACGGCATTGTCGCCGGCGTCATGGGACAACCGCAGCCGGTGATGGCGCAACCGCCGCAACGCATCGACGCTTGCCGGGATCGCGGCGACCCATTTGGGCACCGAGTGACCCTCGCGGCGCGCATCGCGTCCTTCGACCATGACGGGATAGAAACCGATCGACGCGTTGTTGACGAACGCCCGGCCGTTGACCCGCACGATGTCGATCGCGCGGACCTGCGGATCGGCGAACAGCTTCACCGCATCGGGCAACATCGCCGGTACATCCAGCGCCAACGCCAGATGGTTACGGGTCCCCAGCGGCAGGATGCCGAGCGCCGCCGGCCCACCCGCCAGTTCGTTGGCCGCACAGCCCAGCGTACCGTCGCCGCCGCCCACCACCACCAGCGGCGAATCGCGGCGCGCGCGGACGGCGGCGGGAATGTCCTTGCCCTCGATCAGCTGGATATCCGCCGCCAGCCCGGCCGCTGCAAAAGCGTCCTCCAGCGCCGGCCGCAACCGGTTGCCGAGCCGGCCCGCGGCGCCGCCATGGCGGTTGACGATGACGGGGATGGGATCGGTTGGCACCGGCACACTCATGTCACGCACCGCCACACATATGTTCGGCGTCGGGCAGCATCCAGGATTCGTCCGTTCGCAGGTTCGTCGTCGTGTACCACTTGCCGCGATCGTCGCCCGGCGGGCAATGGGTCGGCAGTTTGGCAAGGCACGTCATCACCCGGTCGCCGACATGCGATTTCTGGATCGCGGGCACATCTTCGTAGGCAACGCCGCGCACGCCATTGGCCAGCGTCACCGACGATCCGGGACTGGGATCGAGCGGCCGCCCGCTCGCGTCGGCGAGCCGCTGGCCGACCCAACTGATCGTCGTGAAGGCGCATTGACCAACGATCCCTGGTGGTGGTGGTGCGGGGACCGGGAGCCTGCCCGCGCCGGGGGATGACATGAGCGCGACTACGGCAAGCATCGGCGCGCGTATCGCGTTGCGGACGGCGGTCATACCGGTTGCTCGATCGACAGCGGCGGCGTGCTGAACCAGCGGGGGCCGGCGTCGGTCATGTGGAAGCAATCCTCCAGCCGGACGCCGAATTTGCCGGGCAGATACAGACCGGGTTCGTCGGAAAAACACATGCCCGGCGCGAGCGGCGTCGTCTCGCCATGAACCAGATTGACCGGTTCGTGCCCGTCGAGCCCGATGCCATGCCCCGTCCGGTGCGACAAACCCGGGAGGTGGTAGCCGGGGCCGTAGCCGAGCGACGTATAATAGCCGCGCACCGTGTCATCGACCGATCCGGCGGCTGCGCCGATTCTGGCCGCGGCGAAGGCGATCTGCTGACCCTTTGCGACCTGGTTCCACACCCGGCGCTGCTCCTCGCTCGCGGTGCCGAAGACGAAGGTGCGCGACACGTCCGACTGATAGCCCTGCACCGTGCAACCGCAATCCATGAGGACGATCGCGCCATGGGCGACGACCTGCGGCGCGCGGCTGCCATGCGGCAAGGCGGCGGCGGGGCCGATGAGGACGAGACTGAACTCCGGGCTGCCGCCCAGCTTCGTGGTCGCAGCGTCCATCATCGCGGCAATGTCGTGGTTGGTCATGCCGGCGCGGACGCGGGGATGCACGTAGCGATAGGCGGCGATCGTCACGTCGGTGGCCGCCTGCATGAGTGCGATCTCGGCGGGCGTCTTCACCATGCGGCAACCGCGGACGACCGGATCGGCGGAGACGGTCGGCATTGAAGGATCAAGATCATGCAAAGCCTGCCGCAATCCGTCTGAGACGAAAAAACGTACCGTCTCTTCCATCGCAACCGGCTTACCAAGCAGGTGCATGCGATCGATCCAGTCGGCGGCGCGCGCCATGGGGTTTTCGTCTTCGTTCCACGCCCAGACATCCGCAGAAATTGCGAGCGTCTGACGGACGGAGGGTTCCTCGAAATAAGGGGTGATGATGCACGGATGTCCCTCGGCGGGCAGGATCGCCAGCGTGGCCCGCTCGCTGCGGTGCCAGAACACGCCGGTAAAATACACCATCGACGATCCGGGTTCGATGACGACCGCACCGATTCCCGCCTGCCGCATCAGCGCCTGCGCCCGCGCCAGTCGCGCGGCGCGTTCCGCCGTGTCGATCGGCTTCGCGCGCGTCGTGATGTCGGTCAGTCCGGCGAGATCGGCGGCCAATGCGGCGCTGCCAGCGGCTGCGGCGGCACCGGCGAAGGGAAGACCGGCGAGCGTGGCAGCGACGCCGCGACGGCTGGGGAAAGAGGATCGGTCGAACATGCGGCACGATAGGGGCCTTGACCCCGAAGCCGCAATCCCCTTCGCTCCGCCGTGGAAACGGGGGATCTGCACGACCATGGCCAGGCGCCTGACATACTGGATCATCGCCGCATTGATCGCCGGGCTGGTCGTCGGCTGGGGGCTGCATTCGGCGATCGACGACGGGACGCCCGCCGCGGCGGCTAAGCTTACGGATATCGCAGGGTATTTCGCGGTCCTGACGACGGTGTTTCTTCGGCTGATCAAGATGATCATCGCACCGCTGGTCTTCGCGACATTGGTCGTCGGCATCGCGCATATGGGCGACACCGCGACGCTCGGGCGGGTCGGGCTGAAGAGCCTCGGGTGGTTCCTGTGCGCCAGCCTGATGTCGCTTCTGCTCGGGCTGTTCCTCGTCAATCTGCTGCAGCCGGGGGTCGGGCTCGGCCTGCCGATCCCGCCGGTGACCGCGGCGAGCGGCGTGGTGCGGACGGGGTTCGATCTGAAGGATTTCGTCGCGCATATCGTGCCCGCGTCGATGATCGCGGCGATGGCGGACAACGAGATCCTGCAGATCGTCGTGTTCTCGGTCTTCGTCGGCGTCGCGATCACCGCGGTCGGCGATGCCGCCGCCCCGCTGGTGCGCGGGGTCGAGGCGCTGTCGGCGGTGATGCTCAGGATCACCGACTACGTCATGCGCTTCGCACCCGTCGCGGTGTTCGCCGCGGTCGCCTCGACGCTGGCCGAGCGGGGGCCCGGCGTGCTGCGCGACCTCGGTTATTTCATGGCGAGCTTCTATCTCGGGTTGTTCCTCCTTTGGGCGCTGCTGATCGGGATCGGGTTCGTGCTGATCGGCGGGCGGATGCGGCTGCTGGTGCGCTATATCCGCGATCCGCTGCTCCTCGCCTTCACGACCGCGTCGTCGGAGGCGGCGTATCCGCGCACGCTGGAAGCGCTCGACCGGTTCGGGGTACCCGCGCGGATAGCGAGCTTCGTCCTGCCGCTTGGCTATTCGTTCAATCTCGACGGATCGATGATGTACATGACCTTCGCGTCGCTGTTCATCGCGCAGGCCTATGGCATCCACCTTCAGCTCGGCGAGCAGGTGACGATGCTGCTCGTCCTGATGGTGACGTCCAAGGGGATAGCCGGCGTGCCGCGCGCGTCCCTGGTCGTGATCGCGGCGACGCTTTCGATGTTCCACATCCCCGAGGCCGGGCTGCTGCTGATCCTGGCGGTCGATCATTTCCTCGACATGGGCCGGTCCGCCACCAACGTCATCGGCAATGCGGTCGCGGCCAGCGTCGTCGCGATCTGGGAGGGCGGTCTGGAACCGCGCCTGCCCGCGGATATCGATCCGCCGCCCGCGCCGAGTTCAGGGCTGCTCCACTGACCAGTCAAGCATAGGCATAGGGCCCGCCCGCGGCGAGAGCGGCCTGATAGGCCGGACGGGCATGGACCTTCGCCAGCCATGCGATCGTCGTCGGTCGCGATTCGTCCAGACCGCCGCGGTTGCGCGCAGCCTCCAGCGGGAAGCTCATCATCACGTCCGCCGCGGTCATGGCGTCGCCCGCGAACCATGGTCGTTTCGCCAGTTCAGCCTCGACGAAATCCAGATGAACGTCGATCATCGGCTGGATACGCTTGATGGCGGATTTGCCGAGGATCGGAATGCGCGCGAGCACCAGCTTCAATAGCAACGGCGGCATCATCGATCCTTCGGCATAATGCAGCCAGAAACGGTAGGCGAGCGCACCGTCGCGACTGGCCGGCGCGCCGAGCCGACCGTCCGCCTTGTCGACCAGATATTCGACGATCGCGCCCGTCTCCGCCACGACGCGGCCGCCATCGGCGCTGTCCGCGATCACCGGCGATTTGCCGAGCGGGTGGATAGTTTTCAGTTCGGGTGGCGCGAGCATCGTCGCCTTGTCGCGTTCGTATCGTTTGACCTCATAGGGCAGCGATAATTCTTCCAGCATCCACAGAATGCGCTGCGAACGCGAATTTTCGAGATGGTGGACGATGATCGTCATTCGGCATTCTCCTGAGCGGTGGCGCGCCATATCCAGGCAGCGGCCGGGAATGCCACGACATCCCCCTCGCACCGTGCCTGGAGCAGCATCGCCAATCTGTCGAGCAACGCACCACTCCGGCCTTCGGGTGCGGCCTTCAGCGCGGCGGCGACCGGGCCGATCCGGCAGAAGAAATCGACCGCTGCGGCGACGGGATCGGCACCTTCGCCGGCGATATAGGGGTAGTCGATGGGTTCCGGGTCGTCCGTCCGCCACCCGGCCGCTGCCAGCATCGGTGCGACGAAACCCGGATCGGCAAAGGCGAACGGGCCGGGGGCAAAGCCTTGCGGTCGTGGTGGCGTGACCCCCGTCAATTCGGCCGCAAGCGTGCCCGCCCAAGGGTTAAGCGACGGCGACCGGAAGCAGGAAAAGACCAACGGCGTACCCGATCGAACGCC
>NZ_CAXTII010000107.1:0-7592 GCF_964244235.1 uncultured Sphingomonas sp. | reverse complement strand
GGTGTTCGGGCTGTTCGGGCTGTTCTTCTCGATGGGGCTGCTCGTCGTCATCTTCACGCTGATCCGCAGCCTGTATCTGCGCGAGGTGCTGGGCGAGGATATTCCCCGCAGCCAACACGACCGGCTGATCGATGCTCCAGGTTACACCCGCGACTCGCGGGAATCGCTGGATTAAACTGAAATTAACCTTTTGCCTTCAGACGTTCTTTGGTTAATGAATCTTACCGGAGCGACGCAGCCTTGGGTTGGCACGTCCTCAAGAACGGGGGAATGCCATGCGCGTACTGCTGATCGAGGACGAACCGACGACCGCCAAGGCGATCGAACTGATGCTGACGACCGAAGGGTTCAACGTCTACACGACGGACCTGGGCGAGGAGGGTTTGGACCTCGGCAAGCTGTATGACTACGACATCATCCTGCTCGATCTGAACCTGCCCGACATGCACGGCTACGACGTGCTGAAGAAACTGCGCGTCGCGCGGGTTTCCACGCCGGTACTGATCCTGTCGGGCGTGAACGAGATGGACAGCAAGGTCCGATCGTTCGGCTTCGGCGCGGACGATTACGTCACCAAGCCGTTCCACCGCGAGGAGCTGGTCGCACGCATCCACGCCGTCGTCCGCCGGTCCAAGGGCCATTCGCAGAGCGTCATCCGCACCGGCAAGCTGGCCGTGAACCTGGACGCCAAGACGGTGGAGGTCGACAGCGCGCGCGTCCACCTGACCGGCAAGGAATATGCGATGCTGGAGCTGCTCAGCCTGCGCAAAGGCACGACGCTGACCAAGGAGATGTTCCTCAATCATCTGTATGGCGGGATGGACGAGCCCGAACTGAAGATCATCGACGTCTTCATCTGCAAGCTGCGCAAGAAGCTGAGCCTGGCGTGCGACGGCGAGAATTATATCGAGACGGTCTGGGGCCGCGGCTATGTGCTGCGCGAGCCCGACGAGGTGGCGCAGGTCGCCTGAACGATCCTGCCCCGCAAGTGGTAAGGAAAAGGCCGCGGCACCGGGGGGCGTCGCGGCCTTTGTTCGTTGGCAGACGGCCTGCCTGTCAGCGGCAACGCACCTTGCCGCGGTCGACCGAGCGACCCAGCAATGCGCCGCCGCCGGCCCCAAGCAGCGTGCCGAGCGTACCGCCGCCGAGCACATTGCCCAGCACACCGCCGCCGACCGCGCCGACGACGAGGCCAGTGGTCCCATCGTTACGCTTGCAATAGGCACGGCCGTCACGGCCGCGATAGACCCGGTCGTCGCGACCGAGCGCGCGGTCGTCGCGCCGGCGCTGCTGGTAATTGTCGCGCGGGTTCCAGTCGCCGCGATTGTCGTCGCCGTGCCAGCCATAATCGCGGTTCTGCCCGTCATTGCGGTTCTGCCCATAATCGCGGTTCTGTGCTGCCGCGACGCTGGGCAGCGCGACCGGAGTTGCGACGATCGCCATAAGCGTGGCGGCGAGGATGGACTTTTTCACGATTGTTCTCCTGATCTGACTTCGGTCCAACCATCAGGTCTCCAAATGGGTCCGGCATCCGACCAATTCCCTAACGCCGCTCGTACGCCTTCTCCCCGCCGACCCACGTCTCCTCGACCTTGGTCTGGCGCAGATCGGTCGGGCCGGCGAGCGTCGGATCGCGGTCGACGATGATGAAATCGGCGCGCTGGCCGGGGGCGAGGCGGCCATATTTGTCCTCGGCGAACCCGGCGAATGCGGCGTCGATCGTGAACGCCTTCCACGCCTGTTCGCGCGTCACGCGCTCTTCGGGACGCCAGCCGCCGAACGGCTCGCCATTCGCGTCCGTCCGCGTGAACGCCGCCGCCCAGCCGGCGAACGGGTCGGGGCTCTCGACCGGATAATCCGACCCGAACGCCAGCACCGCGCCGTTGCGCAGCATCGTGCTCCACGCATAGGCGCCCGCCAGCCGCGCCGGTCCCAGCCGCGCCTCCGCCATCGTGCGGTCGCTGGTCGCATGCGTCGGCTGCATCGACGCGACGATGCCGTTCTTCCCGAATCGCGGCAGGTCGGCGACATCGACGACCTGCGCATGTTCGACCCGCCAGCGGCGATCGCCTTTGTACGTTTCCGCCATGTCCTCGATCGCGCCCAGGATCTGCGCGTTGGCCTTGTCACCGATCGCGTGGACCGCGACCTGATATCCGTCCATCGCCGACCGGCTCATCCGGTTGCGAAGCACGTCGTCGGTCATGAAACCGGCACCCGACTGGCCCGGCGCGTCGCTATAGGGCGCCTTCAGCCACGCGCCGCGCGACCCAAGCGCCCCATCGGCGTACAGCTTGACGCCGACCAGCCGCAGCCGGTCGTTGTACAGCCACGGCGTCGGGCCTGCGCCGCCGATCTGGACGGCGGTGTCGACGCCCATGCCGTAGCTGACGATCCGCACCCGCAGTGCGCCGATGTCGCCCATCCGCCGATAGGTCATCCAGTCGTCGAGCGTGCTGCCCATGTCGCAGGTCGCGGTGATACCGAACGCCAGCAGCATCGCCTGCGCCTTCAGCAGCGCGGCGTCGCGGTCCTTGGCGAGCGGTTGCGGCACCGCCTTGCCGACCAGGTCCTGCGCGGCATCGACGAAGACCCCGGACGGCAGGCCGCCCGCCTTCTCGATCCGGCCGCCCGCCGGCGCGACGCTCTTCGCGGTCACGCCCGCCGCCTTCAGCGCGGCGGTGTTGCCCCAGCTGGCATGGCCGTCCGCGCGCGACAGCCAGACCGGCCGATCGCCGACCGCCGAATCCAGCTCTGCCGCCGTCGGAAAACGGCCCAGCCCCCAGCGCTCCTGGTTCCAGCCGCCGCCGAGCAGCCATTTCCGTTCCGGATTCGCCGCCGCATAGGCCGCGATCCTCGCCTGCGCCTCCGCCAGCGATTTCGTGTCCGAAAGATCGAGTTCGAGGGCGCGGAAACCCAGCTCCATGACGTGGCCATGCGCATCGACGAACCCCGGCAGCATGACCCGCCCCTTCATGTCGGCGCGCCAGTCGAGCTTCTCCGGCCGCTTTTCCCTCGCAGCCAGCAACCGCGTGACATGCCCGTCGAGCGTCATCAGCAGCCCGGTGAAGCGAACGACACGCCCGTCCTTGTCGAGCGTGATGCCGTCGACATTGTCGATCAGCGCATCGGCGAAGGCCGGCATCGGCGCGATCGCCAGCAGCAATGCGAATGCGCGAACGGTCGGTCCAAATCGGTCGGAAATGCGTGTTGCCATGGTGTTCGCGTCTAAGCCGTGTTCCCCCGCTGCGCCAGATGGTCTAGCCGCAGGTCATGGCTACTCTCGCATCCGCTTCGTCCCCCAAGCTCCCCGTCTCGCTCGCGGATGTCCACACCGCGCATGCGCGCATCGCGGACCAGATCGTCCGGACTCCGACGCTGATCAGCAAGACACTGTCCGATATGACGGGTGCGACGGTGTATCTGAAGTTCGAAAACCTGCAGTTCACCGCCGCCTACAAGGAACGCGGCGCGCTCAATACGCTGTTGCAATTGTCCGACGAGGCCCGCGCCAGGGGTGTGATCGCGGCATCGGCGGGCAACCATGCACAGGGCCTGGCCTATCACGCCGATCGGCTCGGCATTCCGGCGACGATCGTGATGCCCATAAATACGCCGACCGTGAAGGTCATGCAGACCGAAGGCCACAAGGCGACCGTTATCCTGGAAGGCGAGACGTTCGACGCCGCCTATGCGCATGCGCGGCTGATGGAGGCGGAGCGCGGGCTCACCTTCGTCCATCCGTTCGACGATCCGCGGATCATTGCCGGCCAGGGCACCGTCGCGGTCGAAATGCTGGCGGACGTGCCCGGGATCGATACGTTGATCGTCCCCATCGGCGGCGGCGGCCTGATCTCCGGCATGTCGACGGTCGCGCGCGCGGCCGATCATCCGATCATGATCTACGGCGTCGAGGCGGAGCTGTTCCCGTCGATGTACAACCGGATCAACGGTACCGATATGCCCTGCGCGGGTGATACGCTGGCGGAAGGGATCGCGGTCAAGGAACCAGGCGCGATCACATCGCGGATGGTCGCCGAGCTGGTCGACGACATCCTGCTCGTCAGCGAACGCGCGCTGGAAGAGGCCGTCAGCCTGTTGCTGCAGATCGAAAAGACCGTGGTCGAGGGGGCGGGCTCGGCAGGACTCGCGGCATTGCTGGCCTATCCCGATAAATTCCGCGGAAAGATTGTCGGGATCGTGCTGTGCGGCGGGAATATCGATACGCGGCTGCTTGCCAACGTGCTGTTGCGCGATCTGGCGCGGTCGGGGCGGCTCGCCCGGCTGCGCATACGGTTGAAGGACCAGCCGGGTGCCCTGTTCAATGTCGCCCGCATCTTCGATCAGCAGCGCGTGAACATCATCGAAGTCTACCATCAGCGGATCTTCACGTCGCTGCCGGCCAAGGGCCTGGTGACCGACATCGAATGCGAAACGCGTGATCGGGCACATCTTGATCGGCTGGTCGCGGCGTTACGGGTCGGCGGGTACGATACGAGCATCGTCGAGCAGGATTGAACCGGCACAAAGGCCGGCCGGCAAACAGGTGACCGACATGAAAAGGGCCCGGTCTTCCGACCGGGCCCTTAAAAATCAAACTATCGACGGTAGCTTCAGATCGGTTGCGACGCGCGCGGCGTTGCCGACCGACAACGACGCCGCCGGATTGGCGACGGGAGCGGCATGCGCCGAAGACGCGATCGATGTCACGCCAAGCGCCATCGCGGCAAAGCTGCCGATCACTTTCTTCAACGTCATGCCAATCTCCCTTCAGACCAACCAGGTACCGCGACCGTCAATACGTCACAGTCGTTCCGCGCGGTGCAGCATACCAAATCAATCCTTCCGCCCAAAATGCGGGTTTTGGCTGATTCGGCCGAATTGCGCTTCAGTGTGGCTTCGTTAACCCATATTCGTGGTAAAGCCGCTTTTCAGGACGCCCGGGCCGGGTAATACGGTGTGCGACGGGGTCGATGACGATCACGCGCTGACAGGATCCGCCGTTGACCGCGCCATTCCGCTTCCCACGTTTCTTCGTAACCAGCCCGTCGCCATGCCCGTATCTCCCCGGTCGGCAGGAACGCAAGGTTTTCACCGAGTTGACGGGGCCGCATGCCGGCGAGTTGAACGATGCGCTGGGCCGGATCGGTTTTCGCCGCAGCCAGGGAGTGGCCTACCGTCCGAGCTGCGCGGGGTGTTCGGCCTGCGTATCGGTGCGGGTGGTGACGCATGAATTCATACCCACCGGAACGCAGCGCCGCCTGCTGAAGCGCCATCAGGACCTCGAGATCGGCACCTGCCGTACCTGGGCGACGGACGAACAGTTCCAGCTGCTTCGCCGCTACCTCACCGCGCGCCATCCGGGCGGCGGCATGGCCGGGATGGACGAGGACGATTATGCCGACATGATCGAGCATTCGCCGGTCAACTCGCTGATCGTGGAATATCGCGAGCCGTCGGTCGGCGGCGCGCGTGGCCGGCTGGTCGGGGCGTGCCTGACCGATCGGCAGGCGGACGGCCTTTCGATGATCTACAGTTTCTTTGCAACAGATGCCGACCGGCCGGGGCTCGGCAATTTCATCATCATGGACCACATCCTGCGCGCCCGCGACGCCGGCCTGCCCTATGTGTATCTCGGCTATTGGGTGAAGGGCTCCGCGCACATGGCCTACAAGACGCGCTTCCGCCCGATCGAGATGCTTGGCCCCCGCGGCTGGCGATTGATGCCGGAAGACGCCCGACCGGTATCGGCCGCGCAGCAGGCGGCACTTCAGGACGAACTGGCTTAGACGTCCAGGGAAACGACGACATCCACGTCCAGGATTTCCGCCCCGACGCCGAGGCGGGATCCGGCGACGGGTGCCGCCCCCGCCGCATCCAGCGCGATCGCGACACGGACATGGTCTTCTTCCGGACATTGGCCGGTGCTCGGATCGAACCCGATCCAGCCGAGCCCGCCGACATGCGCCTCGGCCCAGCCGTGCGGGGTCGGTTGATGCTCCCCCTCCGCCAGCCGATACCCGGAAACGTAACGCGCCGGGATATCCAGAGACCGCGCGGCCACCGCGAAGATTTGTGCGAGGTCGCGCGCGGTCGCGCGGTCGCGGCCGAACGCGGTCGCCGCATCGAGCATCGGCTCGCCGCGGCCGACGTCCAGTACGAACCGATCATTCAGCGCCCGGTTGATCGAATGGAGCCGGCCGAGCACGCTCCCCGCGTCGATATCCCGCGCGAATTCGCCGATGCCGGCATCGCGCGGCGTCGCGGCGGTTTCGCGCAGGAACAACGCGGGCGGCAGCGGCTCGTTCGTGCCCTGCACCACGCCGCTCGAATGGCTGGTCAGCACCGCGCCGTGCACGGTGATCGCCAGGCCGTCGATCGGTCCCTCGACATACAGCATGGTGATCGCGTTCCCGAAGCCGTCGCGCCCGTCGCGCATGCGCGCGTCGCAATCCACGTCGATCCGCCAGGATGCGATCGTCTGATCATGCGTGTTCTCCGGGGTCAGCCGCAGCATCTGGACCAGCCGCTCCTGCGGCGCGCTGAACCGGTACATCGTCCGGTGGTCGATCGACAGCCGCATGCGTCCCCCAATTACCGGTCTAGTGGAACTTGAACTGCCGCCCGATCGCTGCGTGGAGCAAATCGTTTTCGGTGATGAAGGCCTGCAGATACTGGTGCAGCCCCGACACGATCACCTCGTTCGACCGCGTCTTCGCGAGCCGGGTCGATCGCATCCGGGCCATCCGGTCCGCTTCGCCGTGATGCCCCGTCCGCTTGGCAAGCAGGCCCAGGATATCGACCGCCTCCTCCACCGATGCGGCGATGCTGCGCGGCAATTCGGGTCGCGCGATCAGCAGGTCGATGACGTTGCCGGGCTTCAACCCCTCGCTATAGAGCCAGCGATAGGCGGTGACCGCCGATACGGTCTGAAGGATCGTGGTCCATTGGTCGCGGTCGACGACACCGCCGACCTTTTCGCCTTCGGGCAACAGGATATGGTATTTCACGTCGAGCAGCCGCGCTGTGTTGTCCGCCCGCTCCACGGTCTGCCCAAGGCGGATGAACCAGGTGGTCTGGTTTCGCAGCATGCGGTGGACGGCACCTTCGAAACCGCGCGTTTCGGTCTTCACCGTCTCCACCAGGTTCAGCGTCGCAGTGGTCCCGCCGGTGCTGGCACGATGCTCGAACGCCAGCCAGGCGCGGTTGATCGCGGTCCAGGCCTCGCGGGTCAGCGCGGTTCGCACTGCCTTGGCATTGTTGCGCGCCCTGTCGAGGCAGCGGACGATCGAGCCGGGATGCGACGCGTCGATCGTCAGGAACCGCGCCACGCTCCCCTGGGTCAGCGAACCGCCACCCGCCTCGAACGCAGCCTCGGTATCCAGCACGGCCAGCGCGGATGCCCATGCCGCCTCGCCCGCCGGCCGCGACGACAGGACGTCGAGCCGAACCGTCGCCTCCACCAATCGCGCGATGAAATCCGCCCGCTCGAAGTAACGGCCGAGCCAGTAGAGCGACGACGCGGTGCGGGAGAGCATATCTTAAATCCTCCCCGGGACGGGGAGGGGGACCGCGAAGCGGTGGAGGGGGCG
>NZ_CAXTII010000106.1:0-7632 GCF_964244235.1 uncultured Sphingomonas sp. | reverse complement strand
AACGAACATCATCTGGTTGCCACCGGCTTCGTTGGTGAAGAAGTGGAAGCCCAGATACCGGTCGAGCGTCAGCATCGCCAGCGTCGCGGTCAGGATGGGAAAGGCCGCGACGATCAGCAGGTTCGTCGCCAGCGACGTCCAGCAGAACATCGGCATCCGGGTATAGCCCATGCCCGGCGCACGCATCTTCAGGATGGTGGTCACGAGGTTGACGCCCGACAACAAGGTGCCGACGCCCGATATCTGTAACGCCCACAGATAATAATCGACACCGACGCCCGGCGAGAACCGCAGCTCGCTGAGCGGCGGATAGACGACCCAACCCGTCTTCGCGAACTCGCCGACCACCAGGCTTATGTTGACCAGCAACGCGCCCGATGCGGTAAGCCAGAAGCTGACCGAGTTGAGCGTCGGGAACGCGACGTCGCGGATGCCGAGTTGCAGCGGCACGGCAAAGTTCATCAGCCCGATCATGAACGGCATCGCCACGAAGAAGATCATGATCGTGCCGTGCGCGGAAAACACCTGATCGTAATGATCGGGCGGCAGATAGCCGTTGTTTCCCATCGCGATCGCCTGTTGCGACCGCATCAGCAGCGCATCGGAGAAGCCGCGCAGCAACATTACGAGGGCCAGCACGCAATACATGATGCCGATCTTCTTGTGATCGACCGACGTGATATATTCGCGCCAGAGATACGGGAAATGCCCCGCCCGCCAAATCCAGAACAATACGCTGCAGATGACGAGCGCGACGACCCCCGAGGCGACCATCGGGATCGGTTCGTCGAGCGGGATCGCGTTCCAGCCGAGCTTGCCGAAAAAGGTCATTGCAGCCTCCCGTCGACCGCGTTCCTGGTCGACAACGTGCCCGAATTGCGCACCACGGCCTCGAACAGCTTCGGTGCGACGGTGCGGTAGGTATAGGGTTTCACGTCGACGCTGTCCCGGTCGAGCGCGACGAAGCCGCGCTTGTCGAGCACCGGTCCCGCGGTCCTCGTGCCAGCGACCCATGCCCCGAACTGCGTCGGCGTCACCGAATGGACGACGAATTGCATGTCGGGGAACCCCTTGCCGCTGTAATGGACCGACCGCCCGAGATAGCGACCGGGATGATCCGCCATCAGGTTCAGGCGGGTCGTCATGCCGGACATCGCGTAGATCTGGCTGCCGAGTTGCGGCACCAGGAAGCTGTTCATGACGGTCGCGGAAGTAATGCGGAAACTGACCGGGGTGCCGGCCGGTATGACCAGTCGATTGACGCTCGCGATGCCCTGGTCGGGGTAGATGAACAGCCATTTCCAATCGAGCGCGACGACATCGACGTTGATCGCCTTGTTCATCGAGCGGAGCGGCTTCGGCGGATCGAGCTCGTGGCTGCCGACCCAGGCCACGCCGCCGAGGAACATGACGACCAGCGCGGGGATCGACCACACCAGCAGTTCCAGCCGGCCCGAATAGGCGAAGTCGGGAAGCCGTTTCGCCTTTTCATTGCCGGCGCGGAACCACCACGCGAAGGCAATGGTGAGACAGATGACGGGGATGATGATCGCCAGCATGATCGCGAGCGAATCGAACAGGATCAGCCGCTCGCCCGCCGCGACCGGGCCCGCGGGAGCGAGAATACCCGGAACGCAGCCGCCCAGTCCCAGAGTGGCGAAGGACGCCGTCGCGCGCCGCACGCGGCCGGGAAGAACATTGCTGATCATTCTGCAGGCGGAGCGTCCCTGGAACGAACTGGTTCCATCAGGTCGCGCGGGTCGCAGTCCAGATGACGTGTCGCGGCCCCTTGCCGTTCGACCGCGCGCGCACCTGATGCTCGACGACGCCCAGCCCCGCCCCGCGCAACCGGTTCGCGAACGCCTTGTCGGGCGCGGCGGACCAGATCGCGAGCACGCCGTCGGGCACCAGTGCAGCGCGGGCACGGGCGATGCCGGCCACGCCGTATAATCGGTCGTTACCGGGCATGGTGAGCCCGTCGGGGCCGTTGTCGACGTCGAGCAGGATCGCATTCCAACCGCCGATCGCGATGGCGTCGGCTACGTCGCCGACCCGGATCGTGACGCGCGGATCGTCGAGACTATCACCGAACAGTGATGCCATCGGTCCACGCGCCCATGCGACGATCGCCGGTACGATCTCGGCAACGACGATCTCCGCATCCTCGCCAAGTACCCCGAGCAGCGCACGAAGCGTGAAGCCCATTCCAAGTCCGCCGACGAGCACCCGCGGCCGGGGGTGCGCGACGAGCGACGTACAGCCGATCGTCGCCAACGCCTCCTCCGATCCGCTCATCCGGCTGTTCATCAGATCGCTCATCCCCAGCATGATCGCGAAATCCCGGCCATGCTGGAACAGACGCAGCGTCGCGCCATCCGGGATTTGCGCGGTGTCGAGGAGGATGCGGGGGATCATCCCGGGGGTGTTAGGCGGGTTTGGTGAAGGGCGAAACACCCGTTCCCCCGCCCCTTTCCCGTCGTCCCCGCGGAATCGGGGATGACGGAGCGTGGGCGCGCTACGACGAACGCCCTACCACCCCACTCGCACGCTGGCCCCCACCGCCGCATCGATCCGCGGCAACACCACATCGCGCCCGTCCAGCAACACCCGTGTCGTCGCGCCGTCCTGCGCGACCACCACGCCGGTCAGCGACCGCGTCGGCAGCATCGCGCCGGCCGGACCGGCACCCGTCACCCGGCCATCCTCGAGCCGAACGACGACATCGCCCAGCAACCGCGCCTCGTCCGCGCTATGCGTGACATAGACCATCGGCAGCGCGAAGCGGCGCTTCAGATCCTGCACGAACGCCAGCACCGCGCCGCGTCGATCCGAATCCAGCGCGGAGACGGGTTCGTCGAGCAGCAGCAGATCCGGCTGGCTCAGCATGGCGCGACCGATCGCGACCCGCTGCCGCTCGCCCCCCGAGAGATCGTGAGGGCGTCGGTCGAGCAAATGACGGATCGCGAGCACGTCGATCATCTCGTCGAACCCGATCCGCTTCTCCGCCCGCGTCCGCCGCCAGCCATAGAGCAGGTTGCGGCGCACGGGCATGTGCGGGAACAGCCGTGCCTCCTGGTGGACGATCCCGATCCGCCGTCGCTCCGCCGGAAGGGACTTGCGCACCGCGGTGTCGGTCAGCACGCGTTCGCCGAGCGCGATTCGCGCGTTCGCGGGTCGCGACAGGCCGGCGATGGCGGCCAGCGTCGCCGACTTGCCCGCGCCCGACGGCCCGAACAACACGGTGATCCCGTCGCCGGGCCCGTCGAACGCGACGTCGAGCTCGAACCGGCCGAACGTCGTTCGAATGGCGACGGACAGCATCTAGGACATCGCCCCATCTGTCCGATCCGTTCTCGTTTTCCTGCGAAAGGAGGAACCCGGGGTAATGATCGTCACCCCTCCTGGCCCCGAGATCCTGCATTCGCAGGAGAGCGGATCGACTGGATCGAACAAGTCCTACCGCCCCGCCGCGCGCTTGCCCGCGCGCAGCAGGACCTCGGACAGCAGCAACGCGACCAGCGCGGCGGCGAAGGATACCAGCGACAGCCGCATCGCGGTCGCCTCGCCCCCCGGAACCTGCAGCGCGGCATAGATGGCGAGCGGCAGCGTTTGCGTCTCGCCGGGAATGTTTGCGGCGAAGGTGATGACCGCGCCGAATTCGCCAAGCGCGGCGGCGAAACCGATGACCGCGCCGGCGATCAACCCGGGCAGCGCGATCGGCAGCGTGATCGTGAACGCGCGGTCGATCGGCCCCGCGCCGAGGCTGCGCGCCGCCTCTTCCAGTTTCGGGTCGACACCCTCGATCGCGAGGCGAACCGCGCGAAGCATGAGCGGGAACGCGCAGACCCCCGCGGCCAGCGATGCGCCGGCCGAGGTGAAGACCAGCCGATACCCGAAATGCCGATCGAGCCACCCGCCGATCGGCCCGTGCGTGCCGAAGAGCAGGAGCAGCGCGAACCCGACGACCACCGGCGGCAGGATCAGCGGCGCGTGGAGCACCGCGTCGAGCAACGTCCGCCCCGGAAACCGGTACCGCGCGAGCAGCCATGCACAGGCCAGCGCGGTCACCAACCCCCAGACCGTCGCGCGACCCGCCACGACCAGGCTCAGCCGCAGCGCCTCCCAGATGTCGGGCGTCATCGCGGGGTCGACGGCGTTCTATCGGCCAATCGGTTGGAACTTGTATTTCGCATAGATCGCCCGCGCCGCCGGTCCGGTGGCGAAGCGGTAGAAGTCCGCTGACCCCGGTGCCGCCGTCTTCGTGATCGCGACCGGATAGACGATCGGCGCATGGCTCGCTTCGGGGAAGAAGCCGACGATCCGTACCCCGGGTTCGATCGCGGCGTCAGTTTCGTAGACGATGCCGAGCGGTGCCTCGCCATGCGCGACATAGGTCAGCGCGGTCCGGACGTTATCGGCACGCACCAGCCGATCGGCGACCGTCGGCCAGACTCCGAGGCTCGTCAGCGCCGCCCGCGCATAGCGCCCCGCGGGCACCGAATCGGGATCGCCCGTGGACAGCCGACCCTTGGCACCAAGCGCGGCGGCGAGCGCGAAACCGGGCTTGATCGTCAGCCGAACGGTGCTTGCGGCGGGCGCGATCAGCGCGAGGCGACCACGCAGCAGATCGCGCCTGGTCGAAGGATCGATCAGCCCGCGCGTCTGGACATAGTCCATCCATTCGGTGTCGGCAGAAAAGAACAGGTCCGCCTTCGCCCCCGCTTCGATCTGCCGCGCGATCACGCCACTGGACGCGAACGAGAAACGCACCGGCTGACCGGTCTTGGCGGTGTATGCCTTGCCGATTTCGGTCAGCGCATTGGTCAGCGATGCCGCAGCGAACACCGTCAGCGGCGGCTGCGTCTGTGCTGCAGCCGGTGTCGCCGCCGGCATCGGCATTGCGGCGATCGCCATCAGCCAGCCAAGGATCGCCCGGCGCGTCGCAAATGTCATCGCAATATCCCCGAAAGCGCTATATCCGACCGAATATCGAGGGCAGCACGAACCGGCAACCGCGCCGACGTCTTTATTTCGGTAATTTCAGCTGCGCGGCAGCCAGTCGGTCGCGACGACCGAATAGCGATCGACGAAACCGGTGGCGGCGATCAGCGCGGGTTCGTCGATCAGCCGCACGCGCTTGCCCATGCGCGCGATCATCCCGCGCCGTTCCATTTCGCGGAGCGTACGGTTGACGTGCACCTTGGTCAGCCCGGTCGCATCGCCGATATCCGCCTGCGTCAGCGGCATCTCGAACGAGTCGACGATCCCACCAGCGGTCACGCGCAGCCGTGCGACCATGTCGAGCAGCAACGTCGTCACCCGGTCGATCGCGTTCATCCGCCCGACCGACGTCAGCCGGTCCGCCATTGCGACGCTTTCCGCCGCCGCGATCGCGTAGAGCAGACCGCCCAGCCGCCGCTCGGTCGCGAACAACTGGCCGAGTGCGATCTTGGGCACCTCCGCCACGGTGCAGTCAACGATCGCGGTCAGCGTCGTCGCGGATTGCGACCAGGCGATGCTCGACACGCCCATCAGGTCGCCGGCATAATGGAAGCGCACGATCTGCCGCCCGCCCATCGCCAACAGCGCTGATGAATGCAGCCAGCCATGTTCGACGACATACATCGCGTCGTTCTGGCCGCCTTCCTGCATCAACGTATCGCCCGGGGCGAGTCGCCGCGACGGGGCCTGCATCGCCTCGACCGCGGCACGCTCGTCGTCGGTGAGGTCGAGATAGCGCCCCAAGCGATTCAGCAGCGCGCCTCCACCCAGGCTGAAATGTTCGACATAGTTCATTTATTCAGTCTGCCACGCGGTTGCGCCGGGGACAATGCCGCACGCGGGGCCACGCGCGGGGGCCATACACGGGACAAACGCGGGCTCGACAATCGCGCATCCACGGTGGCAAGCGTCGGCGAGGAGAGGTGCCATGGCGCAATACGGCGATTACCAGACCGCGATCTACGGCGCGGGGCTGTCGGGGGTGGTGCCGAACATCCCGGTCGACTCGGCAACGCTGGAGCGGCGAGCGATGGCGGCGATGCCGCCCTCGCTCCTGACCTATGTCCAGGGCGGGTGCGGCGACGAGACGACGCAGGATCGCAACGTCTCCGCCTTCGGTCATTGGGGCATGGTGCCGCGGATGCTGGTCGACACCACGCGCCGCGACCTGTCGATCGAGTTGTTCGGCCGCACGCTGCCGAGCCCGATCTTCATGGCACCGATCGGCGTGACGGGGATGTGCACGCAGGACGGGCACGGCGACATCGCCGCGGCGCGGGCCTCGGCAATGACCGGCGTGCCGCTGACCGCCTCCACGCTGTCGAACGATCCGCTGGAAGAGGTCGCGAAGGCGAAGGACGATACCCCCGGCTGGTTCCAGCTCTACACCCCGCGCAATCCGGACGTCGCCGCCAGTCTGATATCGCGGGCGGAGGCGGCGGGGTATGAGGCGATCGTCGTGACGCTCGACACCTGGGTGACCGGCTGGCGACCGCGCGATCTCAACACCGGCAATTTCCCGCAATTGCGCGGCCATGTGCTGGAGAATTATTTCAGCGATCCGGTCTTCCGGAAGCTGCTCGCCAAGCCCCCGCGCGACGATCTGCGCGCCGCGATCGGCGCATGGGGATCAATCTTCGGCAAGGTGCTGACCTGGGACGACATTACCTGGTTTCGCTCGCTGACCACATTGCCGCTGGTGCTGAAGGGGATCTGTCACCCGGACGACGCGCGCCGGGCCGCGGATGCCGGCGTCGATGCGATCTATTGTTCGAACCACGGCGGTCGGCAGGCGAATGGCGGGATCGCCGCGATCGACATGCTGGCGGGCGTCGTCGCGGGTGCCGGCGAGGTACCGGTGCTGTTCGACTCGGGCGTTCGATCGGGCACCGATGTCGTGAAGGCGCTGGCGATGGGCGCGCGTGCGGTCGGGATCGGGCGGCCCTATTGCTACGGCCTCGCGCTCGGCGGTGCGGAGGGCGCGGCGCACGTGCTTCGCTGCATCCTCGCGGAGGCGGATCTGCTGATGGCGGTGAACGGCTGGCCGACGATCGCCGATGTGCGGGCAGCGGGAGTGATGCGGGTTTAGCTTCACCCGTCACCCCGGACTTGATCCGGGGTCCATCGTGCCGCGAAAACCCCAGGCGTGAGAATGCGCGGCACGATGGATGCCGGATCAAGTCCGGCATGACGGAGGAGGAAGGCGATCAGCACAGGCTTCGCGACCGCCCCCTTGCTCCCCCGCACCCCAAAGGCCATGCGCCACCGGTGAACCGCCCGCTCCTTCCCCTCGCATTGCTCGCCGCTGCGCTACCAACCGCAGGAACCGCGCAAACCGCCCCCGACCCAACCCCCATACCCGACATCGTCGTCCTCGGCCGCGGGCTGGACCTCCCCCCCGGCACCCCCGCCTACGGCACGACGATCATCGGCCGCGACCGGCTGAAGGGCGATGCATCGGGCCGGGTGGAGGACGTGCTGTCCGACGTGGCCGGCCTCGCGCAGTTCCGCCGATCGGACAGCCGCTCGGCCAACCCGTCGGCGCAGGGGATCACGCTCCGCTCGCTTGGCGGCAATGCGACCAGCCGGACGCTGGTCCTATTCGACGGCATACCGATCGCGGACCCGTTC
>NZ_CAXTII010000105.1:0-7843 GCF_964244235.1 uncultured Sphingomonas sp. | reverse complement strand
CAACGAGCATAACTCGGACCACGCCATCAGGCGCCCTTGGCGTCACACACGGAAGACCTCTCTCAGCGGTATCAGTTTCTCCGACGATGCAGCAGCGGCGGGATAACCAATTTCCTTGGCCGGCAACGTAGCTCCCGCGCGTGTCGGCTGGGAACCACGGTCCAGCGCAAATGCGCCATCATTCGCCAAAAATTCGGCCAGCACCGCCGCGATCAGCTCAGTCAGGGCAATTTCCTCCCCGTAGGTCGCGCGATATAGGTCTGCGTACTTTTCCAGCGCGTTCCGAAGATCGCCGGCCGAGCTGATTGTGAGATCGCTTGCCCTCCGATCGCTTTGCCTCGGCAGTTTGAGTTGAGTCATCGAATTGCTCGTTAAGCGGATGTTGGGATGTCAGGATCGTGCGATGCGTGCGATCACGATTGATCAGTCGAACTTGACCAGGTCTTTGAAGAACAGGCGGCCCCATTTATCGCCCCGTGCCTGCACCAGCAGGCCGTCTTCCGAAAGCCCGCCAAGTTTGATCGGCGCGAAGCCGAGATTTTCAGCGAGCGCACCAATTTCCTCTGCGGCAGCGTCATCGTCGCTCGCCAGGAACACGACCCTCCGGCCGCCATGTACGGCGGGGTCCTGGGCAAGAACGCCAGCGCCCAGATGGTTGAAGCCCTTGACCAGTGTTGCGCCAGCAAAGACCTGGGCGACGAAGCGGGAGGAAGGCTATCGATGTATCCAGTTTCATTTCTCGCTCCTTGCTTTGGCCCAATACCAAGTGTCGATTGACGATCCGTCGCGCGTCAGCCGATTACGCCTGCGGCCGACAGGGCCGCGATCCGCTCAGGGTCGAAGCCGAGGGCGGTGAGCAGCGCAGGTCCGTCGGAGCTCCGGGTCATTGCAGGGGGTACCGCCGGCGTTCGCGAAAGGCGCGGTGCCGGCGCGGGCTGGACGATGCCGCCCGGCGCGACGAAGGTGCCGCGCGCCACGTTGTGCGGGTGATCGGGGGCCTCCGCCATCGACAGCACCGGCGTGAAACATGCGTCAGTGTGTTCCAGCAGCGCACACCAGTCGTCGCGCGTGCGCTGGCTGAATAGCGCGGTCAGCTTCGCCTTGAGCGTCGGCCACGCGGCTGGATCGGTCTGCGCGTCGAAGTCCGGATCGTCCGCCAGCCCCGCCTTGTCGCGCAGGATGGCGTAGAATTGCGGCTCGATCGCACCCAGCGCAACATGTTTGCCGTCCGCCGTTTCATAGGTGTCGTAGAAATGCGCGCCGGTATCGAGCAGGTTGACGCCGCGTTCGTCGCGCCACCGGCCTTGCCCGCGCAGCGACCACATCAGGCTGGCGATCAGGGCAGCGCCGTCCACCATCGCGCAATCCACCACCTGCCCCTCGCCGGTCCGCTGCGCGTGGAGCAGGCCGGCGAGCATGCCGAAGGCCAGCAGCATCCCGCCACCGCCGAAATCGCCGACCAGGTTGACTGCCGGCATGGGCTTTTCCCCCGCGCGACCGAGCATGTGGAGCGTGCCGGCAAGCGCAATATAGTTGATGTCATGTCCTGCCAGCGCGGCGTTGGGTCCGTCCTGTCCCCAGCCGGTCATTCGACCGTAGACGAGCGCTGGATTGCGCCGGAGCAGATCGTCGGGGCCGAGTCCCAGCCGCTCGGTTGCGCCGGGCCGGAAACCCTCGATCAGTCCGTGCGCGTCGGCGGCCAGGTCGCGCACCACGCCGCGACCGGCTTCGGTCTTCAGATCGATGCTGACGACCTTGCGCGATCGCCGCAGGACATCGCCGGAGGCGGCGCGTTGCTGGCCCGGACTGGTTGCGGGACGCTCGATCCGGATGACCTCGGCGCCGTGGTCGGCGAGCATCATGCCTGCGAACGGTGCTGGGCCCATGCCCGCCAGTTCGACGATCCTAAGTCCCTGCAACGCGCCCGCCATTCGATTCTCCACCGATTGCGACTTGCATCGCGCTACAAGCCGGCCTAGCTACACCAGTAGTTTAACTGTTCAATCAAATAATGTCGGAGGCAATGATGCAGGAAGCGTGGATCATCGACGCGATGCGTACACCGCGAGGCATTGGCAAGGTCGGCAAGGGCGCGCTGGCAGGGATACACTCGCAGCGACTGCTGGCGCAGGTGCTTGCCGCGCTGGCCGAGCGTCTCGGACTCGAAACGAAGGATGTCGACGACGTCATTGTCGGCTGCGGCACGCAGACGGGCAACCAAGGCTTCTGTATCGCGCGGATGGCGGCGCTCGACGCCGGCTACGACCTCGACGCGCCGGGGCTGGCAATTGACCGGTTCTGCGGCGGCGGCCTCAGCGCAGTCAACGTGGGCGCGATGGGGGTTATGTCGGGGCAGCAGCATCTCGTCGTGGCGGGTGGCGTCGAGTCGATGTCGCATGCGCAGTCGCTGCGCAGCCGGCCGCTGGTAGACTCGGACAATCTGAGCCTGCGCGCGCGCTATCCGCAGCCACATCAGGGCATCTGCGCCGACTTGCTCGCCACGCTGGAGGGATTCAGCCGCGAGGATGTCGATGCGCTGGCGCTGGAGAGTCAGCGGCGCGCCGAAGCCGCGATCCGCGAAAGCCGATTCGCCCGGAGCACGGTCGCGGTTCGCGACGACGAGGGCCGCGTCGTTCTCGATCACGAGGAATTCCCGCGGCCCCAGACGACGGCGGAGGGTCTCGCCGCGTTGCAGCCCGCCTTCGCGCGCATGTACGACGCGCCGTTCGACGAGACTGGCACGACGATGCGGTCGCTGGTCGAGCGCGTCTATCCCGACGTCGCCATCCACCACGTCCACCACGCCGGCAACAGCTCGGGCGTGGTCGATGGCGCGGGCGCGGTGGTGATCGCGTCGCCCGACTATGCCCGCGCGCACGGGCTGAAGCCCCGCGCGCGCATCCGGTCGTTCGCGACGGCGGGCACCGACCCGACGCTGATGCTGAACGGCCCCGCTCCGGCGGCGGCAAAGGCGCTGCGCCTTGCCGGCATGGTGATGAGCGATGTCGAACTGATCGAGATCAACGAGGCGTTTGCGGTCGTGCCGCTCAAGTTCATGCGCGAAACCGGCGTCGACCCCGCCATCGTCAACGTCAATGGCGGCGCGATGGCGCTCGGCCATCCGATCGGGGCGACAGGCGCGATCATTCTGGGCACCCTGCTCGACGAGATGGAGCGCCGCGACCTTAATGTCGGCATGGCGACGCTGTGCGCGGCGGGCGGCATGGCACCGGCGACGATCATCGAGCGCTTCTGATGGCGTCCGCCGTTCTCCGGAACACGCCGGTCATGCCGTCGACGGAACCGGACTCAGCCGGCTGCCTCCGCTTCCTGTCGGAGCTTGATCAAGGCTTGGCGGACCTGTGTGCCGACGTCGCGATCGCCTGCGCCGAGCAAGGCGCGCTCGTCCCGGCGCGGCTCGACCGGTTCCAATTCGCTTCCTACGAGCTCGCCTTCGCCGCTGCCGAGCTGCTCGCGGCAAGGGCGCTGGTCGGCAGCGCGACGGCGGCGGTCGACCGCGACCTCGTTCCGGTCTTTCTGGCGGAGTCGCTGTTGTCGGTGGTCGGGCGGCTGGAGACGGTCGCGCGCGAGATCGGCCGGGCCTTGCCCGCGTGGCGCGCGGACAGCTGGCTGGGAGAACTCCTTTACGCCACCACCGCTGGCCCGATCGACCGCGTGGGAGAAGCGGTGATACGACGCTGCGGGGACGTGGGAAGCATCGACCTGCCGGAGGATGCGGCGATGGCCGCCGAGGCGTTCGGCCGTTTCGCCCGCGACAGGGTCGCGCCGCTGGCCGAGGATATCCACCGCCATGACCTGACGGTGCCGGAGACGATCCTGGGACCGATGCGCGAGATGGGGCTGTTCGGCCTGTCTGTCCCTGCCCGCTACGGCGGCAGTGCGCCCGACGAAGGCGAGGATACGATCGGTATGATCGCGGTCACCGAGGCGCTGTCCGCGGCGTCGCTGGCGGCGGGCGGCAGCCTCATCACCCGGCCTGAAATCCTGACACGCGCGCTGCTCGCCGGCGGGACCGAGCGGCAGAAAGAGGCATGGCTGCCGCGGCTGGCGATCGGCAAGCCGCTGTGCGCGATCGCGATTACCGAACCCGACTTCGGGTCCGACGTCGCGGCGTTGCAGCTGCGCGCGACGCAGGTCGACGGCGGCTGGCGGCTGGACGGCACCAAGACCTGGTGCACTTTCGCCGGCAAGGCGGGGGTGCTGATGGTCGTCGCGCGGACGGGAGAAGGTGCCGGCCATCGCGGGCTCAGCCTGCTGCTCGCCGAGAAGCCTTCGGTCGACGGCCATGCGTTCGATCATGCGCAGGACGGCGGCGGCAGGATCACGGGCAAGGCCATCCCGACGATCGGCTATCGCGGGATGCACTCGTTCGACGTCGCGTTCGATGGCTATGTCGTGCCCGACGCCAACGTCATTGGCGAGGAACAGGGACTCGGCTGCGGCTTCTATCTCACCATGACGGGGATGACCGGCGGGCGGATCCAGACCGCCGCGCGCGCGTGCGGTGTGATGCGCGCCGCGCTCGATGCGTCGGCGCGCTATGTCGCCGACCGGCGGGTGTTCGGTGCGGCGCTAGGCGATTACCAGCTCACCCGCGTCAAGCTGGCGCGCATGGCCGCGCGCTTCGCCGCCTGCCGGTTTATGGCCTATCATGTCGGCCGGATGCTGAACGCCGGCGGCGGGCAAATGGAAGCAAGCCTCGTCAAGCTTTTTACCTGCCGCTCGGCGGAGATCGTGACGCGCGAGGCGCTCCAGCTGCACGGCGGCATGGGCTATGCCGAGGAAAGTGCGGTCAGCCGCTATTTCCTCGACGCGCGCGTGCTTTCGATCTTCGAGGGCGCCGAAGAGACGCTGGCGTTAAAAGTCGTGGCGCGCGCGCTGCTGCAACGCGCCCTTGATGGGCAGCAACAAGAGGCCTTTCCATGACCGTCATTCAGCCCGGCATCGTCGGCGACCGCATCCAATCGAACCGGGTCCACGGATCGCTGTACACCGACCCAGCACTGTTCCAGGCCGAGCTGGAGCATATCTGGCGCAAGACCTGGGTCTATGTCGGGCACGAAAGCGAAATTCCCAATCTCAACGACTTCGTCATGAAGTCGATCGGCCCGCAGCCGGTGTTGATGGTCCGGGGCAGGGACGGTGTCGTGCGCGTGCTTCAGAACCGCTGCCCGCACCGCGGCAACCAGGTTTGCGTGCAGGAGCAGGGCAATGCGGCGATATTCGTCTGCTCCTATCACAGCTGGACCTTCGCCAATACGGGCGACCTCATCGGCTTCGCCTTTCCCGAAGGGTATCGCGATCACGGCGATGCCGAAAAAAAGGAGCTGGGACTGGGCCGCGTGCCGCGCGTCGAGGCCTATCGCGGCTTCGTTTTCGCGTCGTTCGGCACCGACGGCCCGACGCTCGCCGAGCATCTCGGTGGCGCGGCCGAGACGCTCGACCGGGTCTGCCTCGCCTCGCCCGAGGGGGAGATTGAGGTGACCGCCGGCTTCCTGAAGCACAAGGCGCGCAGCAACTGGAAGTTCATCGTCGAGAACGAATGCGACGGCTATCACCCCGCCTTCGTCCACAGCTCGATCTTCGGCGTGGCGGACAGCGGCATCGGCGGGCTGTACGGCAATCAGTCGACCGCGCTGACGCGCGATTACGGCAACGGCCATACCGAGGTCGACCTGCGGCCCGAATTCCGCAAAACGGGCGTGCCGCTGCAATGGTTCGGCACCACCGCCGAGCGCTTGCCTGCCTATGTCGCGAGCATGGAAGCCGCGTACGGGAACGAGCGGGCGCGCGAAATCATGATCGACGGAACGCCGCACGTCATGATCTATCCCAATCTGTTCATCGCCGAGATCCAGCTGTTCGTCATCCAGCCGCTCGCGGTCGATCTGACGGTGCAGCACGTGACCGCGTTGCAGTTCAAGGGAGCGCCCGACCTCAACCGGCGGATGCGCCAACAGACGATGGGGTCGGTCGGCCCCGCCGGGCTGCTGCTCGCCGACGATTGCGAGATGTACGAGCGCACCCAGCGCGGCGTCGCGGCGCGCGATCCGGAGTGGCTGTTCCTCGGCCGCGGCGAACAGCGCGAGTATCGCGACGCGGACGGCTTCCGCGTCGGCCACGCGACCGACGAGACGCCGTCGCGCGGCATCTGGCGGCATTATGCCGGATTGATGGAGGCGGTGTGATGGCGACCGCTCTGGTACCGGACCGGCCCGCTGCGGCAGGCACGATCGATGCGCTGCTGCTACACCACGAGGTCTGCCAGTTCCTGTTCAGCGAAGCGCGGCTCCAGGACGAGCACCGCTATGACGATTGGGAAAGCTTGTGGACCGACGACGGCGTCTACTGGATCCCGGCCAATGGCGACGACACCGTCGATCCCGAGACGCAGATGTCGATCACCTATGACAACCGGTCGCGCATCGCACTTCGCATCCGCCAGTTCCACACCGGCAAGCGCCACGCGCAGGCACCCGTCTCGCGCCTGCGCCGCGTGGTTTCCAATGTCGAAATTACCGCGCAGGGCGGGGACGAGATCGCGGTGTCGGCCAACGCCATCCTGTTCGAATCGAGCCTGCGCGGCGAGACGATCTGGGGCTTTGCGTATCGCTATCTGCTGCGGCGTACGCCCGATGGGCTGCGGATGGCGCGGAAGACGGTGATTCTGCCCAACAACGACCAGGCGTTGTTCACCATGGCGTTCCTGGTATGACCGCGCCCGACTGGCAGCCGGTGATCGGCGCAGGCGCGGTGCTGCTCGACCGGGCCGAGGGGATCGCGCGGATCACGCTCAACCGGCCCGAGGCATCGAATGGCATGTCGGTCGAGTTTCTGCGCGCGCTGTACGACGCGGTGATGACCGCGCATGGCGATTCGTCGCTGCGGGTCGTGATCCTGCGCGGGGCGGGGCCGCATTTCTGCGCCGGCGGAGACGTCAAGACCTTCGCGGCGAAGGGCGAGGCTCTGCCGGACTATCTGCGCGAGGCGACGTCGTGGCTTCAGGCGGTGGCAGGCGCGCTGATCCGGCTCGGCCCCCCGGTGATCGCCAGCGTGCAGGGTTTCGCAGCGGGCGGTGGCGGGTTCGGGCTGGTCTGCGCGGCGGACTTCGTCGTGGCGAGCGAGGGTGCGCGCTTCCTGACCGCGGCGACGCGCGCGGGGATGGCGCCCGACGCGGGCTCATCGGTGACGCTCCAGCGCATCGTCGGCCTGCGCAAGGCGATCGAGCTGTTCCTGCTCAACCCGGTCCTCACCGCTGCCGAGGCGTGCGATCTGGGGATCGTCAGCCGCGTGGTCGCCGACGACGCGCTGGAGGCCGAGACGCTTGCGCTGGCGCGGCAACTGGCGGCGGGGGCACCGCGCGCCCTGGCGGCGACGAAGCGGCTGCTGTGGAACGCCGCCGCGGTTGAGACGGCGCTGCCCGAGGAATCGCGCACCGTGTCCGAACTGGCGGGGTCCGCCGACGCGCGCGAAGGGCTGGCGGCGGTAATCGAGCGGCGGCCGCCGACCTTTACCGGCCGATGAGCCTCGCGGGCCGGCGCGTGCTGGTGACCGGGGGAGCTGCCGGCATCGGCGCCGCGATCGTGCGCGCGCTGGCGGCGGCAGGAGCGGAGGTCACGGTGGCGGATATCGATGCCGAGGGCGCGCAGACGGTCGCCGACGAAATTGGCGGCACCGCGATGACGCTCGACGTCTCCGATCCCGCAGCGGTCGCTATTGCACTGGGCGCGCAAGCCCCCTTCGCGATCCTCGTCAACAATGCCGGCGTCGACCAGCACGCCTTTTTTACCGCGACCACGCCCGCGCAGTGGCAGCGGCTGAT
>NZ_CAXTII010000104.1:0-8025 GCF_964244235.1 uncultured Sphingomonas sp. | reverse complement strand
GCTTCGCACCCGACCGCGCCTGTTCCAGTTCCTGGATATCGACCGCGAAGCCCGCGATCCCGCCGGTCGGCAGCGGCACGTCGAACACATGCAGCGATCGCCGTGCACCGGCAATGGTGACCGGCACGATCTGGTCGTGCGGCCGTCCTGCCTCGCGCGCGGCCGACGCCCCCGCCAGCGGCCCGCCGCGCCCCGATCCCTCGACCAGTTCCAGCTGCCGCGCGACGGCATCCGCTGCACCGCGCCCCTCGACCGCCTCGACATAGGCCGAGTTCACCATCGACAGTTTCAGGTCGGGTTCGCGGTACCACATCGGCATCGGTGCCGCCTCGATCAGCCCGGTCAGCGCATCGAACGCAGTCTCCAGCCGGACATTGTCCGCGGACAATCGCGCGATCTCGGTCTCGCTGTCGGTCGCGTCGAACGCCCAGATGACGACGCCCCCCGCGCTCGCCATCGCGCTCGGCGCACGCTGCCCGCGCAAGGTGATCGCGCGCGCCGATCCGATCGGGCGAACCGCGCGGACAAAGCTCTTGCCGGTTCGCTGCGCCGCCGCGACATCGCCGGCGACCGTGGCGGCGTCCTCCGGCGTAAGCCCGGCATTGCCCTGCGCCAGTTCGCGGAGTGCCACGGGCGCGGCGGCGAGCCCGAGCCAGTCCGCCATCCGCTGCGGCATCTCGACCCGCCCGTCCGCCCGGACGATCGTGGCGAGCGCAGGCGCGGCGCGAAGCATCGCATCGAGCCGGGAATTGTCCACCGCGACAGCGGCAGCTTCCGCACGCGCGCGCAGGCCGACGAACAGCATCGCCCCCGCGCCGACGATCGCGACGAACAGCACTGCCCCCGCCGCCACGGCAGCGGCGGTTCCCAGCAGGATCATATCGGGAGGTCCGGGCGGTTCATCGCGGCAGGTCTAGAGCGATATGGTGCGAGTGGGAATTGGGATTGGCGATCCAAGCCGTCATGCCGGGCTTGATCCGGCATCCATCCTGCCGCGAATCCGCAGGCCATTGGTTTCGCCGCACGATGGACCCCGGCGCGAGGCCGGGGTGACGGAGTATGCTGCTGCAGCAAACGAAAAAGGGCCCGACCTTTCGGCAGAACCCCTTCGCGCTACCGATCAGGCTAGGATCAATACCGGTAATGATCCGGCTTGAACGGCCCCTCGACCGGCACGCCGATATAGCCCGCCTGCTTCGGCGTGAGCTGCGACAGCTTCACGCCCAGCTTTTCCAGATGCAGCGCGGCAACCTTCTCGTCGAGATGCTTGGGCAGGACGTACACCTCGTTCTTGTATTTCTCGCCAGCGGTCCAAAGCTCGATCTGCGCGAGCGTCTGGTTGGTGAAGCTCGCCGACATCACGAACGAGGGATGCCCCGTCGCGCAGCCAAGGTTTACGAGGCGGCCTTTCGCCAGGATGATGATCTGCTTGCCGTCGGGAAACTTCACCAGGTCGGTGCCGGGCTTCACTTCGGTCCAGGCGTAGTTCGACAGCGCCGCGATCTGGATCTCCGAATCGAAGTGTCCGATGTTGCACACGATGCTCATCGGCTTCATCGCCTTCATGTGATCCGCGGTGATGACGTCGGCATTGCCGGTTGCCGTCACGAAGATGTCGGCGCGCTGCACCGCCTCTTCCATCGTCACGACCTCGAAGCCTTCCATCGCCGCCTGCAACGCGCAGATCGGATCGATCTCGGTCACCATCACGCGCGCGCCGCCGTTGCGCAGCGACTGGGCGGAGCCCTTGCCGACATCCCCGAAGCCAGCGACGCAGGCGACCTTGCCGGCCAGCATCACGTCGGTCGCGCGGCGGATCGCATCGACCAGCGATTCCTTGCAGCCGTACAGATTGTCGAACTTCGACTTCGTCACGCTGTCGTTCACGTTGATCGCGGGGAACGGCAGCTCGCCCTTCTTCGCGATCTCGTACAGGCGGTGGACGCCGGTGGTGGTCTCTTCCGACACGCCCTTCAGGTTCCTGACCGTCCGCGTCAGATAGCCCGGGTATTTGGCGATATACGCCTTCAGTGCGCGCTGGAACTCGACTTCCTCGTCGTTCTCCGGCTCGCCCAGCGTCGCGCCGGCCTCGAGCTTGGCCCCCCACAGCGCGAACATCGTCGCGTCGCCGCCGTCGTCGAGGATGATGTTCGCGGTCTCACCGTCCGTGTCGGCACCCCAGTTGAATATGTCGCCGACATAATCCCAATAGTCCGCGAGGCTCTCGCCCTTTATCGCGAAGACCGGCACGCCCGTCGCGGCGATCGCGGCGGCGGCATGGTCCTGCGTCGAGAAGATGTTGCACGTCGCCCAGCGGACGTCGGCGCCGAGCGCGGTCAGCGTCTCGATCAGCACCGCGGTCTGAATCGTCATGTGCAGCGAACCGGTGATCCGCGCGCCCTTCAGCGGCTGCGCCGCGCCGAATTCCTCGCGCAGCGCCATCAGGCCCGGCATCTCGGTCTCGGCGATGTTGATTTCCGCGCGACCGAAATCGGCGAGTTTGATGTCGGCGACGACGTAATCGGTCTTCGCGCGCTCGAGCGTGGTGGCCACGAGGAAGTCTCCTGAAGGCATGATCGGCGGGCCGCGTGCCCGTGCCGGAAGCCCGCCACATAGGCGTCGATGTTGTCCAAATCAAATATAAAGATGTCTTTATATGTTGTTCCCCGCTCCGCCGAAGGGCAACTGTTCTCATGCGAACGCAGGAGCCCAGAGCCACGAGCGTCACGCTTGCTATCCCGTGCTCCTGCGTTCGCAGGAGCACGAGACCCGTCGATCCACGCTGGACGCCCCTCCCCAACCGGGTCCACAAGGCCCGGCATGAAGGTCGTCCTCCCCGCCATCGCGCGTTCGCTCCTCGTCCCCCAACTCCCCGAAGACCTCGACGTCCACTGGGTCGCAAGCCGGGAGGAGGCAGTCGCCGCCATCGCCGACGCCGATATCGCCTGGGTCGATCTGCCCCCGCACGGACTGACTCGGGAAGCCGTCGCTGCGGGCGGCAGGCTCAAATGGCTGTTCACCGCAATCGCCGGGCTGGAGTCGCTCGATCTGGACGAACTCGGCAGGCGCGGCACGATCGTCACTAACGGCGCCGGGATCAACGCGATCGCGGTCGCGGAATATGCGGTGATGGGCGTGCTGGCCGCGGCCAAGCGGTTCGACCAGGTCGTACGCGCGCAGGACCGTCGCGATTGGCTTGAATATGCGCCCGGCCGGATCGAGCTGTTCGAAACGAAGGCGCTCGTCATTGGATACGGATCGATCGGGCGCATGATCGGCGAGCGGCTGGCGGGCTTCGGTGTCACGGTGACGGGCGTCACTCGCTCCGGCCGCGACGATACGCTGATGCCCGACCAGTGGCGTGAGCGGCTGGGGGAGTTTGATTGGGTCATCCTTGCCGCCCCCTCGACCGGGGCGACCAAGGCCTTGTTCGGCGAATCCGAGCTGACGGCGATGAAATCCACCGCGTGGCTCGTCAACATCGCGCGGGGCGACATGATCGACGACCACGCGCTGATCGCCGCGCTGGAGGCGAAGACGATCGCGGGCGCCGTGCTCGATCCGACCGAACCCGAACCGCTCCCCGCCGATCACCCACTGTGGGACGCACCCAACGCCATCATCACGATGCACCTGTCGGGCCGCAGCCAGACGAAGATGTTCCACCGCGCCGCCGATCTGTTCCTGAAGAACCTGACCGCCTATCGCGCGGGCAAGCCCATGATAAACGTGGTCGATCTCGATCAGGGGTACTGACGAGGCACCGCCAAGCAGCGCTTCGTTGCGTCCGCGGCCGTTTTCGCGCAAGGAAACCGCCTTCCTTGCCACCACCGGACGAACGACATGGCCGCGACCTGGGCCCCCGATAGCTGGACGCATTCCGACGCCCGCCAGCAGCCCGATTATCCCGATGCCGCCGCCCGGACCGCGGCGACGGACACGCTTTCCACCTTCCCCCCGCTCGTCTTCGCGGGCGAGGCGCGCAGCCTGACCCGCGATCTGGCGCAGGTCGCGGCGGGCAAGGCGTTCCTGCTCCAGGGCGGCGACTGCGCCGAGAGTTTCGCAGAGCACAACGCGAACAACATCCGCGACACGTTCCGCGTCATCCTGCAGATGGCGGTCGTCCTGACCTATGCGTCGAAACTACCGGTCGTGAAGCTGGGTCGGATGGCGGGCCAGTTCGCCAAGCCGCGCTCCGCCCCGACCGAGGTGATCGACGGCGTGGAACTGCCCAGCTACCGCGGCGACAACGTCAACGACATCGCCTTCACCCCGGAGTCGCGCCGCCCCGACCCGCAGCGGATGATCCGCGCCTATTCGCAATCCGCCGCGACGCTGAACCTGCTGCGCGCCTTCGCGCAGGGCGGCTATGCGAACCTCCACCAGGTCCACCGCTGGACGCACGATTTCCTGGGCTCCAGCCCCTGGGCGAAGCGCTACCGCGAGACGGCGGACCGGATCGGCGAGGCGCTGGAGTTCATGGCCGCGTGCGGGATCGATCCCGAGACGGTGCCGCAACTGGCGCAGACCAGCTTCTACACCAGTCACGAGGGGCTGCTGCTGCCGTTCGAACAGGCACTGACCCGACGCGATTCGCTGACCGGCGACTGGTATGACACGTCGGCACATTTCCTGTGGATCGGCGATCGTACCCGGTTCGAAGGCAGCGCGCATGTCGAGTTCCTGCGCGGCATCGGCAACCCGATCGGCGTGAAGTGCGGCCCCAGCCTCGACTCCGACGCCCTGCTGCGGATGCTCGACACGCTGAATCCGAACCGCGTTCCCGGCCGGATGACGCTCATCACCCGCTACGGCTACGACAAGATCGAGGCCGCGCTCCCCCGCCTTATCCGCGCGGTAACGCGCGAGGGGCATCCGGTGGTGTGGAGCTGCGACCCGATGCACGGCAATACCGTGAAGGCGGTCACCGGCTACAAGACGCGGCCGTTCGATCGGATCCTTGCCGAAGTCCGCGGCTTCTTCGCGGTTCACCGTGCCGAGGGCACGCACGCCGGCGGCATCCATGCGGAGATGACCGGGCAGAACGTCACCGAATGCACCGGCGGCGCGGTCGATGTGACCGAACAGTCGCTCGCAGACCGCTATCATACGCACTGCGACCCGCGCCTCAACGCAAGCCAAAGCCTGGAAATGGCGTTCCTGCTGGCGGAAATGCTCAATGCGGAAATGGCGGAGCGCCGAAAAGCCGCCTGAGTTAACCCGGGGCCGGGGCGAGCCTTGACGCTTTCCCCCGCCCCCCATATGGACGCGCCTCTGCTGACGGCCCCTTCGTCTAGCGGTTAGGACGCGGCCCTTTCACGGCTGAAGCACGGGTTCGATTCCCGTAGGGGTCACCACCAGATTTAACATTTACTTCACAGCGGATGGCTGGCGTACGACAACGCTCAAGTCTCGATCATAAGTTCAATTTTGCCTTCGGCACTCTGTCGTACCGTACGAATTCATCATTTTCCAACCTTTTTCATTCATCGGCACGGATGGTTGGATTGGCCTGTGAGGAGATCGTATATGAAGCGCGTTGCAATGTTTGGCGCATTCGCGCTTGCCGCCCTTTGCCCGGTGACTGGCGCCTGCGCGCAGCAGGCGCTTGGAAGCGTAACCATCGGGGTGACTGGGGGAACCGAGGGTGTCGGACCGGAGCTATCCTATCGTATTGATCACCTGATCGGCGTGCGCGCGAACGCGACCTTTCTTGGCTTCGGCCACACCGTCCGTTCGGACGGGATCGAATATCACGGCCATGCCGATCTCCAATCGGGCGGCGTCATGCTCGACCTATACCCCTTTCGCGGCGGGTTCTTCCTGTCGGGGGGCGCGCGTCTGAACGGCAATCATGGCCAGCTAAGCGGAACGCCGACACAGAATACCCGCATCGGCAACGATGTTTTCACCCCCGCGCAAATCGGTACGATCTCGGGGCGCGGCGAAACGAAGAATTTTGCACCACAAGCTACGCTTGGTTATGTCGCTAAGGTCGGATCGCATTTTACGCTTGGCTTCGAAGCTGGCGCTCTTTTTCAGGGCGCTGTTCACATACAAGACTTTCAATCTGACGGCACGCTGGCGGCCAACGCCCTATACATGATGCAGCTCGATCAGGAACGTCGCAACGTTCAGAGCGACGTCGATGGATACAAGGTCTATCCGATCGCACAGCTTCGATTCGGCTATCGTTTTTGATCAGCATCTCGGGCATGCAGACATCGCCGGGGGTCGGCAATTACCGCGTTGGCGAAGCTCACGATGGCTAGTGCCGCCTATGCTCGGCATCACTGTCATCATCACGTGATGAACGGCGATAGCAGTCGTCATGATGATATGGGCGACCGTCACGATCGCCGTTAATTCGAAAATGGGACTGGTCGGCGCCAGCCCATTTTTCTTGTAAACATAATTGGTTTCCGGGCAATGGATTGATGCGCTGCCGAGACAGCAGCCGGAAGGAAATCGGCAGCAAGATATCAGAGAACAAACGTAATTATCTATCTAATTACCAGTTATCCTGGCTGGTTCCTGCTGCATCGACCATCCTTCGCTCGAAAGAGACTGCCGATCGCGCTATCCAGACAACGTGGACGACCCGCCTTCCCGTCAGCGCAAGATCATCCATATCGATATGGACGCATTCTTTGCATCGGTCGAGCAGCGGGACGACCCGGCGCTCCTAGGCAAGCCCGTCGCGGTCGGGGGGTCGCGGGCGCGTGGGGTCGTGGCGGCGGCGTCTTACGAGGCGCGGGCGTTTGGGGTGCGATCCGCGATGCCGTCGTCGAGCGCGATCCGGCGGTGCCCCGATCTGGTGTTCGTCCGGCCGCGGTTCGCCGTGTACAGCAGCGTGTCGCGGCAAATCCGGTCGATCTTCGCCGATTATGCGTCGCTGATCGAACCCCTGTCGCTTGACGAGGCGTATCTGGATGTCACGGACGATATCCGGGGGCTCGGCTCCGCCAGCGCGATCGCGGCGGAGATACGCGCCCGGATCGCGATCGATACCGGACTGACCGCGTCGGCCGGCGTCAGCTACAACAAGTTCATCGCCAAACTGGCTTCGGATCAGAACAAGCCCGACGGCATGTGCGTGATCCCGCCCGACCGCGGCGCGGCGTTCGTCGCGAGCCTGCCGGTCAAACGCTTCCACGGTGTGGGCCCGGTCACCGCGGCGAAAATGGCGTCGCTGGGAATCGAGACCGGGGCGGACTTGCGCGACCGGTCGCTGCCATGGCTGGAAACCCATTTCGGGTCCTATGCCGGATATCTGTTCCGGGCGGCGCGCGGCGTGGACGACCGGCCCGTGCGAAGCAACCGCGTCGCCAAGTCCGTAGGTGCGGAGCGGACGTTCGAGACCAACCTGGTCGCGCCCGAGGACCTGCACGCCGGGCTCGACAGGGTGATCGAGGCGGCTTGGGAGCGGATCGCTCGCGCGGGTATCATGGGGCGGACGATCACGCTGAAACTACGCCATGCTGACTTCCGTACGATCACGCGCGCTCGCTCGCTTGCTGTCCCGACGGGCGATCGTGCGGTATTCGCCGAGGCAGGACATGCGCTGCTGACCGCGCAACTGCCGGTGCCTGGTGGGGTGCGGCTGCTCGGCATGACGCTGTCGGGTTTCGGCGGCGCAGCAAGGGAGTCCGTCGAGCGGCAGCCGCGATTGCCGCTCTGACACTCCGTCGATACCCCCGTGGACGGAGTCGTCACATTCGTTTACCATATCCAGGGCCATTATTTCGGGCGGGGACATGACGATCGAACCGTGGTTCACCGGCGCGGTGGCATTGAGCCTGCTGGGTTACGGCGTGTATATCGTCGGGCTCTCGCGCCACCTGGTCGAGCCCAACCGCGCATCCTGGCTGATCTGGAGCGCGGCGACGGGCGTCGAGGCGGCGACCTATGCTGCGGTCAACCCGGGCGCGCCGCAAGCCTGGGTCTTCATCCTCTCGGCCTTGTGCTGCGTCCTCGTGACGGCGGCGATGTGGCGCCGGTCGCGCTGGCGCACGCCGACCCCTG
>NZ_CAXTII010000103.1:0-8159 GCF_964244235.1 uncultured Sphingomonas sp. | reverse complement strand
CATCCGCGCGTCAACATCCTGTCGCCCGGCCCCGGCGTCGGCGGGCATTGCATCGCGGTCGATCCATGGTTTCTGGTCCACGCCGATCCCGCGAACACGCGGTTGATCCGCACCGCCCGCGAAGTGAACGACGGCAAGACCGATCATGTGATCGCCCAGGCCGCAGCGATGATCGACTCGTTGCCGAACGGCGCGCCGGTCGCGTGCCTCGGCCTCGCGTTCAAGGCGAATATCGACGATTTCCGTGAAAGCCCTGCACTGAAGGTCGCGACTGCACTCGCCGCCCGGTTCGGTCAGCGGGTTCGAATCGTCGAACCTTATGCCGACACGCTGCCCCCTGCCCTCGTCGTCTGCGGCGCGACGCTGATCGACATCGACGAAGCGATCGAGACCTGTGCGGGAATGGTCGTGCTGGTCGATCACGATCTCTTCCGATCGGTTCCTCTGGCGGAGCGAGTCGATAAGGCGGTGATGGACACGCGCGGCATCTGGCCCGATCAACCGATACGCCGCATTGCCGTGCAGCCTCTTCGGCTCGCAAGCTGACCGTTGCATCTGCCGTTGCCGGCCGGGCGGAGCGTGCCTATATCCGCGGCCCTTCCGGAACCGCACCGACCATGCTTCGCAAAATCTTCAAATCGCGGGTTAAACCGTCGAAGGCACCGGGATCGATTCCAGCGGGCGAGCGGGTTTACGCGATCGGCGATATTCATGGTTGCCTCGACCTTCTCGATCAATTGCTCGGCATGATCGACATCGATGACCATGCGCGCGGCCCGGCGCAAACCACCCTTGTCTTCCTTGGCGATCTGATCGACCGCGGTCCCGAATCGGCGGCGGTCATCGACCGATTGATCGCCCTCAGGGCGGATCGGCCGACCGCTCGCTTTATCCTGGGTAATCATGAGGAAATCTTCCTGGGATCGATTGACGGCGACGAAAAGGCGGTGCGTTTGTTCTGCCGGATCGGCGGTCGCGAGACCGTGCTTAGCTATGGTGTTACGCCTGAGGCGTATGAACGGTCTGATCACCACGAACTATGTGCCACGTTGCAATCGGTTGTTCCCGCGGATCATCGGTCATTCCTCGCAGGTTTCGAAGACCTGATCGAGATTGGTGATTACGCCTTTGTTCATGCCGGCGTCCGTCCTGATCGTCCGTTGGCTGACCAGCGAAAGGCCGACCTCAGGTGGATACGCGATGTCTTTCTGGATTATCCCGGGCCACTCGAGAAGATTATCGTTCATGGCCATACGATCGCAGACGACATCGAGATCGGCGCGCATCGGATCGGAGTCGATACCGGCGCCTATGCAACAGGTCGGCTGAGTGCGGTTGGTCTCGAGGGCAACGAGTCATGGCATCTGCAGACCGGCTGAACGCTGCATCCGCCGAAATATCGGCTCTCGACCAATTACCGGCTATCGCTCAGTTTTTAGGATGGTAAGCACCGATTGCCGTGGCTGTATGTTGCAGCGCGGCAACGGCTTGGAACGCTTTCACGCTGGGTCCGTTTGACGATTGCTCTGTTCCGCATTTGCTGGCATGGCATTTGTCGACGGACGAAAAGAGGAGTTCGACATGCGTCTCGGAAAGTATTTCATGGCTGCTGCAGTTGCCACGATGGCGGTTGCTCCGGCAATGGCCGCCCCGGCAAACCCGGCGGCTAGCCTTTCGATCTCGTCACCGGCTCGCGCCGGAACGTCGGCGTCGCATAAGGACAAGCTCGCTGGTGGCGGTTTCATTATCGCCCTTATTGCGGCCGCGGCCGTGATTGCGGGTATCGTGGTCGTAGCCACGAATAAAGATAAGCCTACAAGCAACTAAGCTTGGCAGTCTTGTCGAGGAAATAGCGGTCTTCGGACCGCTATTTTTTTGTCTATTTTTTTGGTGTACCGGATCGAACACTTGCCGGGAACTTCGGCCTAACGGGCCTCCCTCCGCAACGGCTTTTTCCCGTGGACGATGGTAATTGCGGTAGCTTGGGTAATTGCGGTAGCTTGGTTTCGGGGTTGACCAGCTACAACGTACAAATCGATCGCGGCAAGATTGTCGATTGCGCAGTTGCGGTTGATCGACCTGTCTGACCAGGGTCCAAACCCAATCAGGCCAACGGTCGGGGCGGAGCCAAATCTGGCGCACAGGTAGGAGCGAGGAGGGAGCGATGCGTTCGCATCGTGACCGACGAGCTTGGCCTGATCGGGTTTGGACCCTAGAAGATCGCCGTTCCGTCTCGCATCGAAGTCAGCGCCAGTTATGAAACGGCGGGGTCGGCGTTTCAAAAACTCCGATATGCTATCTAGCGCCTGGACGAACCGTCACTGCGGCGGGGAGCCTGCGCTCGGCGGCATCTGAACCCCCGGTCCGGAAGCACCGGCACCGCCGCCCCGAGCCATTGCGGCGCGGGCCTGCATCTGCTGGACGACGCTCGCCGGCAGGAAATCGACGAGCTCGATGTCAAACATCAAAGTCGCATTCGCCGGGATCGGCCCGGCACCCGCTGCGCCGTATCCCAGCTTGGACGGGATCCAGACGCGATATTTCGCGCCCTTCTGCATCAATTTCAGCGCTTCGGAAAAGCCCGGAACGACACTGCCGACAGGCATCGGGGTCGGCTGCTGCGACTTGTCGAACGTCTTGCCGTCGAGCAACTTGCCTTCATAGTTCACCAGTGCGACATCGGTATCGGTCGGGCGAGGAGCGCCCGGCTGACCGGGCGCGATGATCTTGTATTCCAACCCCGTAGCAGTCGTCACGATACCGCGGGCACGTGAATTGCGCGTAAGAAAGTCATCGCCCTGCCGTGCCAGCGCGAAGGCAGCGAGGCACGCCAACACCACGCCGACCCACAAATAGATCAGGTAACTTCGCTTGGTCGCACGAAGCGGAACGGCGGTGACGGTCGACATGATCGGGAGCCTCGCTGCGTGGCAGCCAACACCGCCCCGGCTTCGTATTCGACAATATTTACGGCAACGCGCCCTGCCGATCCGAGCAGGACATCATGGTCTTACCGCGCACCATCACGCTCGGCGCGCTTACGATCCATCTTGCGCGCGCGTCGGACTGCCGCCGCACGCTCACGCGCACGCTTTTCGCTGGGTTTTTCATAATGGCGGCGCAGCTTCATCTCGCGATACACACCCTCGCGCTGCAGTTTCTTCTTCAGCGCGCGCAGGGCCTGATCGACATTGTTGTCGCGGACGATGATTTGCATAAACCCGTAAAACTCCGGCGTAATAGCTATGGCGCCGCGAAGCGCTTCGCGACGGTATTGCGGCCGCCTATCAGCCTGCAACGGAGATTTCAAGGACCGTGGCTCGATTGGAGCAAGGGCCTCCCCGCCGATCGTCAGCGCGCGTCGCAGGCATACCCCCCCCCGCGGCTTGCACTCTTTGCTAGAAACCGGCCGCCCGGCTAAAGGCAAGCCATGACCACGGTACCGCTCATTTTATACAACAGCCTGACCCGGATGCCGGAAACCTTCGCGCCGATCGATCCCACCGACGTCCGCGTCTATTCGTGCGGCCCAACGGTCTATAATTATGCGCATATCGGCAATCTGCGCGCCTATGTCTTCACCGATACGCTTTCACGTACGCTGACGTGGAAGGGGTGGCCGGTCACGCACATCATCAACATCACCGACGTCGGTCACTTGACCTCCGACGCCGATGCCGGCGACGACAAGATGGAAGCGGCTTCCAAGGCGACCGGGCGCGATATCTGGGATATCTCGAGACACTATACCAAAGCCTTCAAACAAAATCTGACCGACCTGAACATCCATCCTCCCAGTCTCTTCCCCCTCGCGACCGATCACATCGCGGAGATGATCGCCTGGGGAAAAGCGATCGAGGTCGAGCATTGCTACCGCCTGCCCGACGGCCTGTATTTCGATACGACGACCGTCCCGAACTACGGGTCGCTCGCGGGCCATATGGTCGACGAGGGCGAAAGCCGGATCGACCCGGTCGCGGGCAAGCGCAACCCGGCGGATTTCGCGATCTGGCGCAACAATGGCGCGGACGAGCATCGGCAGATGGAATGGGACTCGCCATGGGGTCGCGGCGCGCCGGGATGGCATCTCGAATGCTCCGTCATGAGCGCGAAATATCTGGGGCCGCGGTTCGATATTCACACCGGCGGAATCGACCACCGCGAGATCCACCACCCTAACGAGATCGCGCAGAACCAGGCACATTGCGGCTGCGCCGATTCCGGTGCGACTTTCTGGATGCACAACAACTTCCTCGTCGAACGTACGGGAAAGATGTCGAAATCCAGCGGCGGTTCCATTACCCTGCAAACCCTGACGGATCGCGGCTTTCATTCGCGGGCGTATCGGTTGATGTGCCTTCAGGCACATTATCGGTCCGAGATGGAGTTCAGTTGGGACGGGCTGGCGGCGGCGACGACGCGGCTCAAGCGTCTGGTACAGACAGTGACAGCGTTGCGTGATCGCCCCCCCGCCCCACCGGCCGCCGACGCCTCGTCCTACCGCGAGCAGCTGGACGCGGCGATGTCGGATGATTTGAATACATCGCGGGCGCTCCCCGTGCTTGATGCAATGCTGGCCGACAAGCGGATCGCGCCAGCCGATCGCATTGCCGCCCTCGTCGATTTCGACGCGGTGCTCGGCCTCGACCTGGCAACCCTTCACCGCGAGGACCTGCGCGTTCGCCCGGCAACAGCGACGATGGACGAGGCGATGGTCGCCGCCCGTCTGGCCGAACGCCGCGAAGCGCGCGCGGCAAGGGATTTCCCCCGGTCGGACGTGATCCGCGACGATCTCGCCGCCGCGGGCGTCGAGGTGATGGACGGCGATCCGCTCGGCTGGGACTGGCGGATCAGTTGAGCGGCTGGTCTCGCGTGGCAAGGACCGTCGGCACGTAAGGCCGGGGCGCGCCCTCGGGAATTCGCGCGACCTCGTCCGCGATCGCCGCTGCCCGCGCACTGGCGGATGGATGAGTCCGGCTACGGAACAGCCCGCCATCGACATCGCCGCCATGCTCGCGCCAGAAACGCACGGCGTTCAGCGGGTCATAACCGGCGTTGTACAGGAGTGAGACCGACAACTGATCGGCCGCCCCCTCGGTTGCCCGGAACAGCCGACCGTTGCGACCCAGTTCCGCAAACAGCCCATGATCGACCTTCGCCGCATCGAGCCGCTGGCGGTGCCGGAGAATCGTATGCGACAATTCATGCGCGACGATAGCGGCGACGGCCTCATCCCCATAGCGTTCGAAGAAACGAACGCCGATCTGTACGACGACGCCATCCGACGACGCGTCCATGCCGGGGGTCAGGAGGATTTCGAAGTTGCTTCGGCACCCCGCTGGCGCGTCGATCGCGACCTTGCGGGCTGTCCCGCCACGCACCAGCTCGAGCGTCAACGGCCGATCGATGGGCTTCCGCGCGATCTGCGCGAGCGCGGCATCGCGGGTAATGCTGTTGGCCGTTCCCGCCACCGGATCGCCGTTTGGCAACGCCGCTCCGTCGACCGACACCAGCGAATCGTTCGGCCTGATCCCGGCCTTTTCCGCTGGGCCGCCAGACACCACCGCCTCCACCGCGATCGGCCGCTCGAAGCCGAACACCTGTCTGGCCGCCGCCCGCGATGCCGGTGCATATTGGCCAAGCGACTGAATGGCCCATCCCGGTGTCGGCGATAAATCCCGGCACAGCGCGGCATTGGCGGTGGTCAGCCGATAGGCGATCGTCGCCAGCCGCAGATCGACGGCGCGCAACGTTTCGAGCTGTGCGACCTGATCTGGGGGCGCGGGCCCGGCAGCAAGAGATGTCGTAACCGCAAGCGCTGCGATTGCGGACAACCAGGGGATTTGCAGTAGCGGCGGCATCGACAAGCCTCCTAACAGGTCGCCGACCCAGCCGCGCCGTCCTACCTTCGCTTGCAAAGCACGCAAGCGTCCATGGCTTCGTCGATCTCGCCTTGCCAATCGCCCGGCATTGCCGGAATGGGCGAAGCGTTGCCATCCGAACCCGAGGAGCTTTCCAATGACCATCAGCGTAGGCGATCGCCTGCCCTCCGCAACCCTGCTCAAGGTGACCTCCGATGGTCCCGATGCGGTCGACTCCGCGGACTATTTCGCTGGCCGTACGGTCGCACTATTCGCGGTGCCGGGGGCGTTCACGCCAACCTGCTCGGCGAAGCACCTGCCGGGCTATATCAATAACGCCGACGCCTTGAAGGCAAAGGGCGTCGATGAAATCGCCTGCACTTCGGTCAACGACGCCTTCGTGATGGGCGCGTGGAGCAAGGCGAACGACGCAGACGGCATCACGATGCTGGCCGACGGCAATGGCGGTTTCGCGGAGGCGCTGGGGCTGACCATGGACGGCTCGAAATTCGGCTTGGGCACGCGCAGTCAGCGGTATTCGATGCTGGTCGAGGACGGCGTGGTCAAGGAACTCAATGTCGAGGCCCCCGGCGCGTTCGAGGTGAGTTCCGCGGAGCATCTGCTCGGCGAATTGTGATCCGCGAACGGTGACCGAGGGAGAATTCCTCGAGTCGCTGCGCGCGCTGCCGCTCCACGCGGCGGCGCGCGGGCTGCTCGACGACACCGCGGTGCTCGGCGGTTACGTGCTGACGACCGACACCATCGTCGAGGGCGTTCATTTCCTGCCCACCGATCCGCCCGGCGACGTGGCCTGGAAGCTGGTCGCGACGAACCTGTCCGATCTCGCCGCCAAGGGCGCTCGACCGACGGGCGTCCTGCTGAACTATCCCTTGTCCGACGATCTTTGGGACCGCGCGTTCCTGGCCGGGCTTGCCGCCGCGATCGCGGCTTTTGCCTGTCCGCTGATCGGCGGCGATACCGTCTCGCTGCCCACGGGGGCGCCGCGGTTCCTGACCCTGACCGCGATCGGCGAGGGTTCGCCGGCCCCACCCCGTAGCGGCGCGCAGACCGGCGATTCGCTTTGGGTCGTCGGCCCGATCGGCGATGCGGGCGCGGGATTGCGGATCGCGCGCGGCGAACCGGGTCCCCGCTTGCTGCTCGCCGCCTATCGCCGGCCGCAGCCGCTATTGGCGGAAGGCTGCACGCTGGCCCCGATCGTCCATGCGATGATGGACGTTTCCGACGGGCTGCTGATCGACGCGCAGCGGATGGCAGCGGCCAGTGGGCTGGCGGTGACGGTCGATCTCGCCGCAGTACCATTGTCGCCAGATTACCGTCGCTTCGTCGGCGACGACCGCGCCGCCAGGCTCGCCGCGGCGACCGCCGGCGACGATTATGCGCTGCTGTTCGCGGCCGCCCCCGGCACCGTGCCGCCACTGGCCGCCGCCCGCATCGGCACCTTCGCGGTCGGTGCCGGGCTGTCGATCGAGGCGGCGGGGGAACCGGTGTCCCTGCCCGACCGACTCGGCTTCGAACATGCCGCCGCCACGCCGGGTTGCGCTCCGCCGCGACGCTGATACCTTGCCCATCAAAGGCGGACCGCACGAACGGACGCCAGAATGGGAAGGATCCGGATGACGACGATCTATATCGCGATGGTCTGCGGTGTGATCGCGGTGCTCTACTGCATCGTGACGAGCCGCCAACTGCTGGCTTTACCCGCGGGCGATGCGAGGATGCAGGACATCGCCGCCGCCATCCAGGAGGGCGCGAAGGCATACCTCGCCCGTCAATATACCGCGATCGCGGTCGTCGGCGTCGTGGTCGCCATCATCCTTGCGCTGACACTGGGTCTCGTCTCCACCGTCGGCTTCGTCGTCGGCGCGGTGCTGTCGGGCGCGGCAGGGTTCGCGGGCATGAACATCTCCGTTCGCGCGAACGTGCGCACCGCGGAGGCGGCGCGGACCTCGCTGCAGGGCGGCCTCACGACCGCATTCCGGTCGGGCGCGGTGACGGGGATGCTGGTCGCCGGGCTAGGGCTGCTAGCGATCAGCGTGCTGTTCTGGTACCTGATCGGACCCGCGGGCCATGACGTCGCGAACACCGCGGACCGGACGGTCGTCCAGGCGCTGACCGCGCTGGCGTTCGGGGCCAGCCTCATCTCGATCTTCGCGCGGCTCGGTGGCGGTATATTCACCAAAGCGGCGGATGTCGGCGCAGATCTGGTCGGCAAGGTCGAGGCCGGTATTCCGGAGGACGACCCCCGCAACCCCGCCACGATCGCGGACAATGTCGGCG
>NZ_CAXTII010000102.1:0-8499 GCF_964244235.1 uncultured Sphingomonas sp. | reverse complement strand
CGTACGGCTGGCCAATCAGCGGCGCGGTAAGCACATCGTCGCTCGGCCCCGCCGCGACCACCCGGCCACGCTTCAGCCACCCCACGTCGTCGGCGATCCGGGCGGCCAGCCCGAGATCGTGCACGACCAGCACGACCCCCCGCCCCGCCGCCGCCACGCTGCGCAGCATGGTCGCAACATCGATCTGGTGCGCCGGGTCGAGGCTTGCGAGCGGTTCGTCCGCCAGCAGCCAGTCCGGCTCCCCCGCCAGCACGCGCGCGAGCAGCACCCGGCTGCGTTCGCCGCCCGACAGATGCTCGACACCGCGCATCGCCAGCCCCGCGACATCGGTCGCCGCCATCGCCCGCTCGATCGCGTCCTGATCGTCCGCGGTCTCCCCCCAGCGTCCGCGATGCGGCAAGCGACCAAGACCGACCAGCGTACGGACATCGACGTTCCAATGCACGTCGCCCGCCTGTGGCAGCAGCCCGATCCGCCGCCCCCGATCGCGCCGGTCGAGTGCCACGACATCGATGCCGTCCAGCGTCGCGGTCCCGCGATCAGGTATGCGAAGCGCCGCGAGACAGGCGAGCAGGCTGCTCTTGCCGGCCCCGTTCGCGCCGAGCAATGCGGTCACCCGCCCCCGTTCGAACCGCAGCGACACCTCGTCGAGCACGCGCGCGCCGCCAAGCGTCAGACCAAGCGCCGACGTTGCGAGAATACTCATGCCAGCCCCCGGCGCATGCGGATCAGCAGAACCAGGAAGAATGGCCCGCCCAGCAACGACATCGCGATCCCGAGCCGAAGCTCGCTGACGGTCGGTGCGATCCGCACCAGGCTATCTGCCAGCGTCACCAGCAATGCGCCGCCCAGCGCCGACGGCAGCAGGATCGCGGAAGGTCGGCTCCCGACGAACGGCCGGACCAGATGCGGGACGATCAGCCCGACGAACCCGATCACTCCCGCCGCCGCCACCGCCGCGCCGACGGTCAGCGCGGTCCCCGCGATCACCGCCAGCTGCAACCGTCGCGGATCGACGCCGATCGACCGCGCCGCCGCCTCGCCGAGCGTCAGCGCGTCGAGCGAACGCGCGGTCGTCGCCAGGATCGCGGAGCCGATCGCGATCAGCGGCACCGCGACCTGCACGTCGTTCCAGCTGCGATCGGTCAGCGCGCCCATCAGCCAGGTCACGATCTCCGACGCGACGAACGGCGTGGGCGCGAGGCTGATCGCGAGCGCGGTCATCGAACCGGCGATGCTCGTCAGGATCAGCCCGGCGAGGGTGAAGAGCACAAGACTGCCCGATCGTCCGGCGATCATCGCCAGCAGCGCCATCGTCGCCCCCGCCCCCGCCAGCGCGAAGGCGGGCAGCAGCCAAGCCTGCGCCGCATAGCCGAAGAACAACGACAGCACCGCGCCCAACGCCGCGCCCGACGACACCCCGAACAGTCCCGGATCGGCGAGCGGATTGCGCAGATACCCCTGCATCACCGCCCCCGACAGCCCGAGCGCCGCGCCGATCGCCAGCGCCAGTACCGTCCGTGGCAAACGAAGTTCGACGATGATGATCGACCGCGGGTCGGCAGCAGTCCACGCGTTCAGCGGCACCCACACCTTTCCGGCCGCCACCGACAGCGCGGCGGCGAGGAGGATCAGGACCAGCAGGCCGATCGTCAGGCGCTTCATCGCGTCACCTCACTGCGGACCGTCCGCAACCGCGTCATCGCCGCGACGATCGTCGGGCCGCCGCAGCTCAGCAACCGGCTCGGATAGGGTGCGACGGTGATCCGCTGCGCCAGCCGCGCGACCGCCGGGTGACTGGTCAGCCGGTCGGTGCCCGTTTCCGCCGCGCCGACCGACAGGAGCACGTGCGGCGGGCGGGCGATCAGATATTCCAGCGGCAGTATATCCCATTGCTTCAGCCCGTACGCCGCGCTCATGTTGCGGAACCCGGCGCGCGTCATCAGGTCGTCGGCAAGCGTTCCCGATCCAGGCACCAGCCCGCCGGCCTGCCAGATCAGCGCAGGTACACGCACGCCCGCGACCGGCCGTGCCGCCGCGTCGATCGCCGCGGCCAGGGTTTCGCCCCGCGTCGGGTGCCCGACACGTGCGGCGATATCGCGAACCTGCGTCTCGCTTTCTGTCACGGTCGACGGCACCGGATATTGCACCAGCCGGATATGCATCCGGTCGAGCGCCATCGTCGTCGCGGGCGAGACATGTGATCCCGACAATACGATATCGGGCGCCAGGGCCACGACCTCCTCCGCGGTGCCCGACGTCGCCCTGAACCGGTTCGCGAGCACGAGGCCGATCGACGTCGCGCGCGGGTCCTGCGAATAATGGCTGATGCCCGCGATCTGCGACGGATCGGCGACGTGCATCAGCACCGCATCGACGCACGGGTTGATCGACACCACGCGCGGCTCGCGTGGCGATGCCGCTCCGATCAGCAGGACCAGCGGCGCGAGGGCGGCAAGCCGAATCAATATTCGACCCCCTTCTGCGCCTTGAAGCCCGCCTGGAACGGATGCCGCACTTCGGTGAAATCGGTCACGAGATCGGCGATCGCCAGCAGTTCGGGCTTCGCGTTGCGGCCGGTAATGCAGATATGCTTGGTCAGCGGCCGGTCTTTCAGGAACGCGACGATCTCCGCGATCGGAAGCGTATCGTCGCGGAGCACGATGTTGAGTTCGTCCAGGATCACGAAATCATACGCGGGATCGAGGATCATTTCCTTCGACCGCTCCCATGCCGCGCGCGCCGCGGCGATATCGCGCGCGCGGTCCTGCGTATCCCAGGTGAAGCCTTCGCCCATCACCTCGAAGGTCGCGAGATCGGGGTTCGCCTCGAAGAAGTTGCGCTCCCCCGTTTCCCACTTGCCCTTCACGTACTGAAGGATCGCGACCTTCATCCCCCAGCCGAGACTGCGGATCGCCATGCCGAACGCGCTCGACGACTTGCCCTTGCCGTTGCCGGTGTGGACGATCAGCAGCCCGCGCTCCAGCGTCCGCCTCGCCATCATCTTCGCGCGCGCGGTGGACAGCCGTTTCATCCGCGCATTGTGGCGGGCATAGTCCTCCGGTGTCTCGACGGGTGGAACCTCGGTCATCGGCGATACTCCGGCAATGCGGCGGACGGGCGGGCGGCGTGGATCGTCAATAGCGGAGCCGAACGCCGCCATAGGCCGCCCGGCCCGGCACGCCATATTGGTAGATCGTCTGGTAGATTTCGTTGAACAGATTATCGACGCGGCCATAGACCGCGATGTTGCGCGTGACGGGAAACGAGGCCCGCACGCCGGCGAGCACATAGCCCTTCAACCGCTGGCTGTTCGACGCATTGTTGTAGCTGTCGCCGATGTCGCTGACGGTCGCCCCCGTCTCCAGCCCGAACGACCAGCGGTAATCCGCGTTGACCGTCACGCTCTGGCTCGGCCGCCGCGTCAGGCGCTTGTCGAAGCTCGCGCCGGGCGTGCGGTTCTCCGCGTCGAGATAGGTATAGCTGCCGACCAGCGTGAAGGCGGGCGTCGGCTTCAAGGTCAGCGCGACTTCCAGTCCCTGCGAAAGAGCCTTGCTGACGTTGGTATAGGTGCCGTTAGGCCGCTTCGCGCAGATGCCCGTGAGCGGCAGAGGGGTTGGGCATGATATGAAGTTGATGAGGTTGTCCGAGTTGCGATGAAACCATGTCGCGCTCGCCTCGATTGCGCCGTCGAGCGCGTGTTGCGTCACCCCTGCATCCCAGCCATGCGAGCGTTCGGGGACGAGCGAGCTGTTCCCGTACTGGCTTTGCAGCTGGTACACGGTCGGTGCCTTGAAGCCTTCCGAATAGCTACCGCGAAATACGGTCGATCCGCCATTGGGCGAATAGGCGCCGCTCCCGGAGAATGTCGTCGCACCGCCGAAGACGTTGTGATCGTCGTGGCGTACCCCACCGGTCAGGCTCAGGCCGGTAAACGGCGTCACCACTGCCTGGCCATAGACGCTGAAAATCCGAGCGCGGCCGAACGTCACCGGCCCGCCTGGGCTCGACGTGGTGAAGCGCGTGACCTCACGCTCCGCGCCGAACGTCGTCTGCAGCGCGTCGCCGAGATCGACTACGCCCTGATATTCCATCCGATAGTTGAAGCCGTTGCCATCGAACGTCTCGGTCGGGCTGCTGTCCGGGTTGAAATCGCGCCGCCTGGTGTCGGTATAAGCATAGCTGAACCGGTTGTGGAACCGCCCATCGAACAGGCCGGCGTTCAACCCGGCATAGCCGACGATCTGCTTGGCCAGTTCATATTCGCGGTCGTCGGCGAATACATAGTTGGGCGGCGGGAAACCGTCGAAGTCGGTGCGCCCGTTCGAATAGAATCCGCGCAGGTCGACCGACAGGTCCTTCGCCAGCGCGATGTTGACGCTGCCGTTCGCGCCGAAATCGCGGTAGCCGTCGCGCTCCTTGCCCGCGAAATACGCGGAGTTGCTGTCGGTCCGGTAATAGCCCGCCCCGAAGCTCGCCGACACCGGCCCGATCTTGTCGGAAATGTTGGCGAAGCCCTGCCCGGTATCGTGCCAGCCGCCCTCCGCACGCGCGTTGATCTCCAGATGGTCGCTCGGCTGGCGCGTGATGAGGTTCACGACGCCGCCGATCGCCTGGTTGCCCCACAGCACCGACTGCGCCCCGCGCAGCACCTCGATCCGCGCGATGTTGCCGATCAGCAACGTGCCGAAATTGAACCCGCCGCCCGGCGATGCGGGATCGTTGAGCTTCACCCCGTCGATCAGCGCGACGGTCTGGTCGGTTTCCGCGCCGCGAATGCTGAGCGCGGTGGTGGTACCGACGCCGCCGTTCCGCGCGACGGTAACGCCGGGCGTCTGCAGCAGCAGGTCGGACACGGTCGCCGCCTGGCGCTGCTCGATCGTGGCAGTGTCGATCACGGTGACGGACTGGCCGACCCGGTCGATCGGCGTCGCCGTCCGGTTGGCGGTAACGACGATGTCGGTGCCGGCGTTCGCCGCCTGTTCGAGGCCGGCGGCGGACTGCGCGGATTGTGCGAAGGCCGGTGCGGCACAGGACAGTAACAGCAACAGGATCAGGTAGCTGGTCTTCACGGATATCCCCTTCACGATGGATGGGGACATGCGCGACGAGAGCGCCGGAAGGGTCATCTTCCGCCGCACACGGCCCCAAGGCACGTCGTCACGCGAGGAGAAAAGACCCTCGATCGCCCGGAACACCCCGTCCGCGCGAAGGACAAACAGCGACAGGCAGGTCTCCTGGCTTCCGGGTCGACACCTCGTCCGGCCTTCCCGGATCCGAAGATCCAGTGGCGCGAATGGGCGAGGCTCGCCGGTTACAGTTGCGGGGACAGCCCAGGTTTACGCCGGTGTCAGCCAGCGCTTCCGGGTTCCCTTTTCATTCCATCTCTGGAAACCTGTCGCGGTTGCGCCCTTAAGCCGCATCGGCGATGGGGGCAAGATGGCAGCGACGACCCTGTTCCTCGGCGGTGCCCGGTCGGGCAAGAGCCGGCTCGCGCAGGCGGCGGCGGAGGTGCTGCCGGGACCGCTGGTCCATATCGCGACCGCAACCGCGGGCGACGCCGAGATGGCGGAACGGATCGCGCGCCACCAAAGCGACCGCGGACCGCGCTGGCGAACGGTGGAGATACCGGTCGCACTGGCGGATGCGATTGCGGATGCGGCGCCCGCGATCGTGCTGGTCGATTGCCTGACGCTGTGGCTGTCGAACCTGATGCTCGGCGAGTCCGATATCGACGCCGCGACCGCGACGCTGCTTGCTGCGATCCGTGTTGCGCAACATCCGCTGTTCCTCGTCAGCAACGAGATCGGGCTCGGGATCGTTCCCGACACGCCGCTCGGCCGCGCGTTCCGCGATGCCGCGGGGCGGCTCAACCAGCAGGTCGCCGCTGCGGTCGACCGGGTCGAGTTCGTCGCCGCAGGGTTGTCGATGCGGCTGAAATGACGGTGCTCGCGCCCAGCTTCGACCCGGGGTTTCGCGACGAGCTCGACCGGCTGTTCCGCTGGCGGCGCGACGTTCGCCATTTCCTGCCCCGCGCGCTGCCCGAGGGGACGGTCGACGCATTGCTCGACACCGCCAATCGCGCGCCGTCGGTCGGCCTCAGCCAGCCTTGGCGTTTCGTGCTGGTCGATATCCCAACCGCCCGCGCCGCGATCCGCGCCGAATTTCTGCGCTGCAATGCCGAGGCGCTGGCGGCACAGTCGGACGACCGTACGGCAAGCTATGCCCGGCTGAAGCTCGCCGCGCTCGACGAGGCTCCGTGCCAGATCGCGGTGTTCGTCGACCCCGATCCGGCGCAGGGGCATGGTCTCGGCCGCCTGACCATGCCCGAGACGATCGGCTATTCCGCGGTCATGGCGATCCATACGCTATGGCTCGCCGCCTGCGCCGCGGGGCTTGGGCTCGGCTGGGTGTCGATTCTCGACCCCGACCGCGTACGCGCCGCGCTCGACTTGCCACAGGATTGGCGGCTGGTCGGCTATCTGTGCCTCGGCTATCCCGCGATGGACGCCGACACGCCGGAGCTGGAACGCGAAGGCTGGGATCATCGCCGCCCGCCCGCGATCATCCTGCGATGACACCGCCGGGCGGCGCACGGCCGCTGACCGACGGCGAGCGCGCGCTCGCCCGGTCGATCTACCGCGACGCGATCGGCCTCGACCGCGTCGAAGTCCGCCGTCGATGCTGGTGGCCCTTCCAGCCGCGCAACATCGTGATGGCACCAACCGGGCATATCCATCTACACCCGGAAAGCGCCAGCTGGAGCGAGGATTTCAGCCGCGAGGGGCACGGCCTGCAGGGGCTGTTCGTCCACGAACTCTGCCATGTCTGGCAACATCAACGCGGCCTGTTCCTACCGCTACGTCGCCACCCGTTGTGCCGATACGACTACAGCTTCCGTCCGGGCGTGCCGCTGACGGGTTACGGGATCGAGCAGCAGGCGGAGATCGTCCGCCATGCGTTTTTGCTGCGCGAGGGGGTGGTGATTGCCGGGGCACCGGCGCTCAACCGATATGAGGGGTTGCTGACGGTGTTCGGGTAATTCCGCCCCGGCGGAGGCCCGGGGCCCGGTTGCAGCGCAGTAGTCGGGGAGCGAAGTCCGCTCCATGACGACCGTCGCAACTGGACCCCGGCCTTCGCCGGGGGTGGTCAGAGCGCCCCGAAATCGATCGGCCCATCCTTGTCGAGCGCATTGTCCGCCGGCGGCATCGGGTATTTCAGCCCCGTCGCGCAGTTGAACAGGACCACGCGCTCGTCCTCATCCACTTCTCCGGTACGAAGCGCCTCGCGATACGCCGCCAGCGTCGCGCCGCCCTCCGGACACAACAGCAGCCCGTCCTTGCGCGCGCAGTCGTCGACCGCTCGCAGGATTGCAGGATCGCCGACGCCAAGCGCCTTCCCGCCCGATTCGCGCACCGCGCGCAGGATCAGGAAATCGCCGACCGCCTTCGGCACACGGATGCCCGCGGCGATGGTGGAAGCGTCTTCCCAACGTTCGGCATGTTCGACGCCGTCCTCGAATGCGCGGACGATCGGGGCGCAGCCCGACGCCTGGATCGCGTACATGCGCGGGCGTTCGGGCCCGATCCAGCCCAGCGCCTCCAGCTCGGCGAACGCCTTCCACATCCCGATCAGCCCGGTGCCGCCGCCGGTCGGGTAGAAGATCGCGTCGGGTAGTTTCCAGCCGAACTGTGCGGCCAGTTCCAAGCCCATCGTCTTCTTGCCCTCGATCCGGTATGGCTCCTTCAGCGTCGAGAAATCGAACCAGCGCCCTTCCGCCGCGCCCTTCCCGACGATCGCGCCGCAATCGTCGATCAACCCGTTGACCCGCCACACCCGCGCACCCTGCGCGGCGATCTCGCGCACGTTGATCTCGGGCGTGTCGTCCGGGCACAGCACGATCGTCTCGATCCCGACCCGGGTCGCATAGGCGGCCAGCGCCGCGCCCGCATTGCCGTTGGTCGGCATCGCGATCCGGGTGACGCCCAGTTCCTTCGCCATCGCGACCGCCATCACGAGCCCCCGCGCCTTGAAGCTTCCGGCGGGCAGCCGCCCCTCGTCCTTGACGAGCACGTTCGGCGAACCCGCGCTTTTCGGGATCGGGATCAACGGCGTCTCGATCTCGCCCAGGCTGACGATATTGGCGGTGTCGCGCACCGGCAACAGTTCGCGCCAACGCCAGAGATCGGTCGGCCGCGCGGTCAGCATGCCCTTGGGCAGGTTCGCGCGCACCGCGTCGAGATCGTAGCGCACCAGCAACGGCTTGCCCGCCCGCGACAGCCCGTGGAGCCGATCCGCCTCATACCGTTCGCCGGTCAGCGAGCATTCGAGATGCGTGACGAAGGTCGGGCGATCGGCGGTAAGGTTGGGGTTCATCACAACATCATAGCTGCACGCCGTCTTTCGCGTCGACCCGGTACTTGCATAGACCGCTGATCGTAGCTACGATATGACATCGATCACGTTTGATCCCGCCAAGGATGCGATCAATCGTGAGAA
>NZ_CAXTII010000101.1:0-8710 GCF_964244235.1 uncultured Sphingomonas sp. | reverse complement strand
AAGGGCGACGTGCACGACATCGGCAAGAACATCGTCGGCGTCGTGCTCCAGTGCAACGGCTTCGACGTGGTCGATCTGGGGGTGATGGTGCCCTGGTCGACGATCATCGCCGCGGCGAACGAGAACGATGCCGACATGATCGGGCTGTCGGGGCTGATCACGCCCTCGCTCGACGAGATGGTGACGGTCGGCGAGGAGATGCAGCGCGCGGGGATGACGATGCCGCTGCTGATCGGTGGCGCGACGACCTCGAAGGTCCACACCGCGCTGCGCATTGCGCCGGCCTATAAGGGCCCGGTGGTGCATGTCCTCGACGCGAGCCGCGCGGTCGGGGTCGCGACGACCTTGGTCAGCACGACGGGGCGCGACGATTATGTCGCGGGCGTCGCGGCGGATTACGAGGCGGTGCGCGTGGCGCGCGAGGGCAAGGGGCAGAACGCGCTGCTGCCGATCGCCGATGCGCGGGCGCGGGGGTTTCCGGCGGACATGATGCTGAAGGCGCCGACGCCGGTCGCGCCCGGGCGGCATGTGTTCGACGACTGGTCGCTGGAGGATTTGCGCGGGTATATCGACTGGACGCCGTTCTTTCGCGCGTGGGAACTGGCGGGGAATTTTCCGGCGATCCTGGATGACGAGATCGTCGGGGAGAGCGCGCGGGGACTCTACGCGGATGCGCAGGCGATGCTTGATACGATCGTCGCGGAGAAATGGCTGACCGCGCGGGGTGTTGCGGGGTTGTGGCCGTGTCGGCGGGAAGGGGACGATGTTCTTCTTCAATCCTCCCCGGGACGGGGAGGGGGACCGCGAAGCGGTGGAGGGGGCTCGCATCCTGACGAATCGCTCGCGGATGGCCCCCTCCACCATCCTTCGGATGGTCCCCCTCCCCGTGCCGGGGAGGAATTGGAGACTCGCCTCCCCTTCCTCCGCCAGCAGATCGCCAAGCGCGAGGGGCGTGCGAACATGTGCCTCGCCGATTTCATCGATCCCGCGGGCGACTGGATCGGCGGTTTCGCGGTCGGGATTCACGGCATCGATCCGCATATCGCGCGGTTCAAGGCTGGGCACGACGACTATAACGACATCCTGCTGAAGGCGCTCGCCGACCGCCTCGCGGAGGCGTTCGCCGAGGCGTTGCACGGGCATGTCCGCCGCGAACTATGGGGCTATGCCCCCGACGAACAGCTGACCAACGAGGCGATGATCCGCGAGCAATATCGCGGCATCCGCCCCGCGCCCGGCTATCCGGCGTGCCCCGAGCATAGCCTCAAGCGAACTTTGTTCGACCTGCTGCAGGCCGAGGATGCGGTCGGGCTGACGCTGACCGAGAGCTTCGCGATGCTGCCGACCGCGGCGGTGTCGGGCTTCTATTTCGGGCATGCGCAGGCGGAATATTTCGGCGTCGCGCGGATCGGGCAGGATCAGGTCGAGGAGTACGCCGTCCGCCGCGGCGTCGATCTGGCGCAGGCGACGCGGTGGCTTCGGCCGAACCTCGACTGACGTCTTCCGCACCGTTCCGGGACGGTCTGACCGCGCGGAAAGATTCCGAGCAGCGGACGGCCCGCGTTAACCCCGAATGCGACTGGCATGGGAAGGCGGTTGCGTACAGGCCGGTGGGGAAAGGATTTCCCCATGAAACGATCGTTCCTCGCGCTCGCGCTACTGACCGCCCCCGCCGCCGCGCAGACGACCGCGCCCTTCACCATCGGCGGGCAGGGGTTCGCGACGTTGCAGGCGGCGGTCGATTCGGTGCGGCTGGGTACCGCGACGATTCTCATCGCGCCCGGTACCTATCGCGACTGCGCGATCCAGCAGGGCGGGCGGATCACCTTCCGCGCCACGACGCCGGGCACCGCGATCTTCCAGGGCGGTGCGTGCGAAGGCAAGGCGACGCTGGTGCTGCGGGGCAGCGCATCGGTGGTGGACGGGCTGGTGTTCCGCGGCGTGCATGTCGGCGACGGCAATGGCGCTGGCGTCAGGACCGAGATCGGCGACCTGACCGTCGTCAACTCGATGTTCCTCGACAGTCAGGAAGGGATATTGGGTGGCCAGCCCACCGGCCAGCGGATCACGATCGACCGGTCGACCTTTTCCGGGCTCGGCCAGTGCGACCAGACGCCCGATTGCGCGCATTCGATCTATCTGGCCAACAAGGGCCATGTCACGATCACGAATTCACGGTTCGAGCGCGGTCGCGGCGGGCATTATGTGAAGCTGCGCGTGCCGGACGTCGTCATCACCGACAACAGCTTCGACGATACCGGCGGCCGCAAGACGAACTACATGATCGACCTGCCCGACGGTGCGACCGGGCTGATCGCACGCAATGTCTTCGTGCAGGGCAGCCACAAGGAGAATCATTCCGGGCTGATCGTCGTCGCCGCGGAGGCACGGACCTATCCCTCGACCGGCTTGCGCGTCGAGGACAACGACGCGCGGCTGTCGCCGGGGGATACGACCAGCCCGGCGTTCGTGGCGGATCTGAGCCATGACCGGCTGGCAGTGGGGACGAACCGGCTGGGCACCGGGCTGCGGGGGTTCGAGACGCGGTAGCATTCGTCACCCCGGCCCCGCGCCGGGGTCCATCGCGCCACACGCCAATCGGCGTTTGATCGCGCGGCACGATGGATGCCGGACCAGGTCCGGCATGACGGAACCTATTTCCCGCAATTATCCGACGAACCGCTACCTAGCTGCAGACAAACCCCGTCCACGACCGGCGTCCGCACCTTCGCCAGGCCGGCCAGCGTCGGCGCGATGTCGACCGTTTCGATCGGTGCGGTGCGCGTGTCCTTCGCCGCTCCCGGCCACCAGAACAGGATCGGTACCTGCCGGTCGTAATCCCAGGGGCTGCCATGCCCCGCGACCACGTCGCCGGGTCCGCGCGGCAGGCCGAAGCTGGTCCGCGGGGCATAGGCGACCGCGATGTCGCCCGACCGCGCCGGGTCGTAGCTTTCGTGGAACCGCTGATCGATCGACAGCTTGTCGGGCGTGGTATGGGGCGGCACGACCGCGGCTTCGATTGCGGCGCGGGTGAAGATGTCCCGGACCTCGGGCTGTTTCTTCAACCACGCGACCGTCGCGTCCTGCACCTTGGCATGCAGATCGGCGTCCGGGCCGACGTTGATGTAGAGCTGTTGCGGATCGTCGCCGACGACAGGCTCATAGGACAGGCCAAGCGTGCCGGCGACCGCCTTGTTCAGCCGCGCGATGAACGCCGCGCTGTCGAGGCGGGTCGCGTCCGCGTCGTGGCGATGCTCGCGCTCGGCGGCGTCGGTGCCGCCATGGTCCGCGGTCATCACGACGACGAAGGGTGTGTTCTGGCCGCGCAGAAAGGTCAGGAACTTGCCCAATGTCGCGTCGAGCGCGGTCTGCTGCACGCACATCTCCGGGCCGCCATTGCCGTAGCGATGGCCGACATAGTCGTTCGCGGAGAAGCTGACCGCGAGCACGTCGGTCGCCGGGCCGTGGCCGAGATGGCGCGTCGTCACGATGGTCTCCGCGAATGCCTCCAGCGCTTGATCGAACAGCGGCGAAGCGCGCAGATTGTCCTGGAAATCGGTGGTTTCCAGAAACGCCGGATTCTCCTCGACATGCGCGGCGAGATCGGGCGGGATCGCCCCCGACAGCGTGATCTTGCCGAACGTCTCCGGCTTTTCCAGCGCGGCGCAGGTCGGGGATGCGGCGGGCCAGATAACGGGCGGGGCGGCCTTCCAGCGCGCGAACAATGCAGTGTCGTACCGTTTGAGCGATGCGCTCGCGGCGGGGCCGGCGGGGCCGGCGGGGCCTGCGAAGGTCGAGGTCGTGAACCCGACGCCATCGACCCACCAATAGGCACCGTCGGGATTCTGTCCGCCCATCGTGATCGCGGCGCGGTCCTTGCCCGACAGCGCATAGCTGCGCGCGCCGGGCTCGGCGGCCTTCACCCAGTCGCCCAAGGTCGTGACATGCAGGTTCTGCGGCCCGCGCGCGTTCGGATCGGACGATCCCGGCGTCGCGACGCAGTAGATCGCGGAACCGGTCTTCAGGTCGAACCAGCTGTTCGCGACGATGCCGGTGGCGGCGGGATGACGGCCGGACAGAATCGTCGAATGCCCCGGACAGGTCTCGGTCGCGGCATGGCTTTGATAGCCGACCGGGTAGGCGACGCCGTCGCTCAGCGTGCGCAAGCCGCCGGTGTAGCCGGCGAGATAGCGGCGATAGAGTTCGGACGAGAATTGATCGACCGAGATCGCGACGATCAGCTTCGGTTTCTCGGGCGCGGGCGTGCCGGTGCTTTGCGCGAAGCCGGGGGACGCAAAAAGGACAGCCGAAAGGGCGGTGGCGAGAAAATTGGTGGCACGCATCGCGTCCGTTCTCCGATCGTGTAGATGATGTTTTGCCCTGCTACGGTGTGGCAGGCGGTCGGCGCAATTGGAACGATGAACTGATGACGAAACTCGGTTGCCGATTGATGACACTGCTTGCGCTGCTGCTGGCCTGGACGACCGTTGTCCGGGCCGACACCTTTGGCGCGCCGAGTCGACATCTGCCGATGACGTTGGTCGCGGAAAGCGTCGTGCCCCGCGCCGGCGGCATCGTGACGATCGCAATCGATACGCAGCCCGAGGCTGGGTGGCACGGCTATTGGCTGAATCCCGGCGATGCGGGCTTTCCGGCCAGGCTCGACTGGACATTGCCCGCGGGCGCGACGGTCGCTGGCCTGCGCTATCCGGTGCCGACGACGATGCTCGTCGCCGGGCTGATGAATTATGTCTACAAGGCTCCCTATGCGCCGCTGGTGACGCTGAGCGTCCCCGCCGGGCTCCCGACGGGTACGAAACTGCCGGTCCGGCTGAAGGCGGATTATCTGGTCTGCACCGACAGCATCTGCGTGCCCGAGGCGCAGACGCTGTCGATGGACCTGACCGTCGGCGACGGCACGATCGCCCCGGCGACTCGGGCTAGCTTCGACGCCTGGCGCAGAGCGATCCCCAAGCCGCTCGGCAGCGCGGCGGCGTATTCGGTGAAGGACGGGATCCTGCGGATCGCGGTCCCATATCCGGCCGGCGCGGTGGCGACCGACGCGTATTTCTTTCCGACCACGACCGGCGCAGTGGATTATGCCGCGCCGCAGACGGTAACGCGCGACGGTGACATGCTGACGATCGCGACCAAGACCGCGGCGGGTTCGAAGCCGGCGGGCGCAATCGAGGGCGTATTGCGGATCGGAGTGGCGCAGGGGCTGATGCTGTCCGCGGCACCGGGCGGATCGCCGGGATCGACGGACACGAACGGGCGCGGGGTGCTGGCGACGACGCTGATCGCGTTCCTCGGCGCGGTGCTCGGCGGACTGATCCTGAACATCATGCCCTGCGTGTTTCCGATTCTGAGCCTGAAGGCGCTCGGCCTTGCGAAGGGGAACACCGACGCCCGGACCGCGCGGCACGACGCGCTGGCCTATGCCGCGGGGGTGATCCTGGTGCTGCTGGCGCTGGGCGGCGCGATCCTGGCGCTCAGGGCGGGGGGCAGTGCGGTCGGCTGGGCGTTCCAGTTGCAGGACCCGCGCGCGATCGTCGTGCTGCTGCTGCTGTCGGTCGCGATCGCGCTCAACCTGTCGGGGCTGTTCGAGGTGCCGATGCCGCGCTTCGCGGGGGCGAGCGGGGTCAGCGGATCGTTCGCGACCGGGGCGCTCGCGGCGTTCGTCGCGACGCCGTGCACCGGGCCGTTCATGGGCGCGGCGCTGGGGGCGGCGCTGGTGCTGCCGTGGTTTGCCGCGCTCGCGATCTTCGGCGGGTTGGGGCTGGGGCTCGCGCTGCCGTTCCTGGCGATCGGGTTCGTGCCAGCGCTGCGGCGGCGCTTGCCCAGGCCCGGCATGTGGATGGAGACGTTCCGCCGCATCCTGTCGGTGCCGATGTGGCTGACCGCGATCGCGCTCGCCTGGGTGCTGGGGCGGCAGGCGGGGGTCGACGGGATGAGCGGTGCGCTGCTTGCCACGCTTGGGGTCGCGATTCTGTTGTGGATCGGCGGGGTGCGCCAGCATCGGGGAGAGAGTTTCGGCTGGGGCTATGGCATTGCGATCGTGATGGTCGCGGCGTTGAGCAGCGGGATGATCGCGCGATCGGCCGTGCATGGTACCGCTCCCGCGGCCGCCGGGGCGGAGCCGTTCACCGAAACCAAGCTCGCCTCGCTGCGGGCGGGCAAGCGCCCGGTCTTCGCCTATTTCACCGCGGACTGGTGCCTGACGTGCAAGGTGAACGAGAAGACCGCGATCGAGACCGCGGCCACCCGCGCGGCGTTCGCGAAGCACAACGTCGCGGTGCTGGTCGGCGACTGGACCGACGGTGATCCCGCGCTCGGTCGCTTCATCCAGGCACATAACCGGGCGGGCGTGCCGCTGTACCTCTATTACGCGCCGGGCGCCGCGGAACCGCAAGTGCTGCCGCAGGTGTTGACAACCGGGATGCTGGAGGCATTGTGATGAAAGCGATGGCGACCGCGCTCCTCGCGGTAGCGGGCGCGGCAACGAGCGTCCCCGACCCGGTCGCGTGGCACGAACCCGCCGCACCGTTCAGGATCGTCGGCCCGATCTACGATGTCGGCCGAAGGGGCTCGCGGCCTATCTGATCCGTACCCCCGAGGTTCGCGTCGACCGGATCCTGCGCGACGGCGACGCGGCGACGCCAGGCGGCGTGACGATGACCGCGCTCAAGACGGCCGGGCATACGCCGGGTTGCACGAGCTGGGCGATACCGGTGCGCGACGGTGTGCGGATATTGCATGTCCTGTTCGCCTGCAGCCTGACCGTCGGTGGCAATCGCTCATCGGCAATGCGGGCTATCCCGGCATCGTCACCGATTTCCGCCGCAGCTTCGCACGGCTGGCGAAGATGGAGGCGGACGTGGTGCTGACCGCGCATCCCGAGGTTTCGCAAATGGCGAAGCGCCGGGCCCGGGCCTTGGCCCGCGACCGGAATGCCTGGGTCGATCCGGCGCAGCTCGGCCGGCTCGTCGCTGTGGAGAAGACCGCGTTCGAGAAGGAGCTGGCGCAGAGTTTCGCGAAATGACCCTGTTCCCCTTGTGCGGTGCAGCGAAGCGGGGCAGCATGGAACCGGCGGCGGCACAGGGATTTAATCGTAACGATGGGGCAACGACCGGCGTTCGACGAGATCATGGGGCATGGCGACGCGACCGCTCCGCGCCCCGACCTTGCCGCGCTCGGTCGCTGGCTCGAAACTACCCCCGACGCCGAACTTCGTCGGCGTCAACAGGCGGCGGAGACGACATTCCGCCAATTGGGCATCACCTTCGCGGTCTACGGCGACAACGATGCCGGCGAGCGGATCATTCCTTTCGACATCGTGCCGCGCGTGTTCCTGCATGACGAATGGGCGCGGCTGTCCGAAGGGCTGGTCCAGCGCGTCGATGCGATCAACGCGTTCCTCGACGACATCTATGGCGCGCGGCGCATCCTGGCGGAGGGCGTGCTGCCCGCCGACCTGATCTTCGGCAATCCGCAGTTCCGGCCCGAAATCGCCGGCATCCGGCCGCCGCACGGCGTCTGGGCGCATATCTGCGGGATCGATCTGGTACGCACCGGTCCCGACGATTTCTTCGTGCTGGAAGACAATGCGCGGACGCCGTCGGGGGTCAGCTATATGCTCGAAAATCGCGAGGCGATGCTGAGGCTATGCCCCGAACTGTTCCGCGAATTCCGCGTCGCGGCGGTCGACAGCTATCCCGACCGGCTGCTGGAGACGATGCAGTCGGTCGCGCCGCACGGGGCGGGGCAGAACCCGGTCTGCGTCGTCCTGACGCCGGGGCATTATAATTCGGCCTATTACGAACACAGCTTCCTCGCCGACACGATGGGCGTCGAACTGGTCGAGGCGGCGGATCTGGTCGTCGATGACGATATCGTCTGGATGCGGACGATCGCCGGGCGGGTGAAGGTGGACGTGATCTACCGCCGGATCGACGACGACTATCTCGATCCGCTCGTGTTCCGGCCCGACAGTACGCTCGGCGTGCCGGGGCTGATCGCGGCCTATGCGGCGGGGAACGTCGCGATCATGAACGCGCCGGGCAACGGCATCGCCGACGACAAGGCGATCTACAGCTACATGCCCGAGATCGTGAAATTCTATTCCGGCGGCGCGCCGAAGCTGCCCAATGTCGAGACATGGCGCTGCCGCGAACCGCAGTCGTTGCAATACGTCCTCGATCATCTGGACGAGGTTGTCGTGAAGCTGGTCGACGGATCGGGCGGCTATGGCATGCTCGTCGGCCCGACCGCGTCGCGACAGGAGATCGAGGATTTCCGGGCCGCGCTGATCGCCGAGCCGCATCGCTACATCGCGCAGCCGACGCTGGCGCTGTCCACCGTTCCAACGCTGGTGGATAGTGGCCTCAGCCCGCGTCACGTCGATTTCCGGCCGTTCGTCCTGTCGGGATCGAAGGGGGTGCAGGTCGTCCCCGGGGGGCTGACGCGCGTCGCGTTGAAGGAGGGGTCGCTGGTCGTCAATTCCAGTCAGGGGGGCGGGACCAAGGACAGTTTCGTGCTGATGGCGGATCAGGCGCGGTCGATGGGCGCGGGCACGATGACGCAGACGATGGGTGGAATGACGCAGACGCTGGGAGGCGGCGCGTGAACCGTTTCTCTCAATCCTCCCCGGGACGGGGAGGGGGACCATGCGCAGCATGGTGGAGGGGGCGGGCGGCAAGCGAAACGCTAG
>NZ_CAXTII010000100.1:0-9180 GCF_964244235.1 uncultured Sphingomonas sp. | reverse complement strand
ACCACCTGGGAGAATGTCGTCACTGCCTGCGCGCCGTGCAATCTGAAGAAGGGTGGACGGACGCCCAGACAAGCGACGATGCCGCTTCACCTCGAACCGATCCGCCCGACGAGTTGGCAATTGCAGGAACATGGCAAGCGCTTCCCGCCGCACTATCTCCATGGTAGCTGGCACGACTGGCTCTATTGGGATGTCGAGCTGGAGGCGTGATGCGCCTGGCGGGTGACGGGGGCAGGGATGCGGTGGACGATCGGTGCGATGACGGCGGCGGCGATCATGCTGGCTGCCTGTGGTCCCTCGAAGCAGGAGAAGCGCGCGATCGCGGATGCGAATGCAGCGAATTTCATCCCTCCTTCGGTTACCTCGCGGGCTGATTTCGGTATCTCGGTCGATCGCCGGTTCCATGCGCTGGACCGCAACGGCGACAATTACATCACCCCCGACGAGATGCCGGCGAAGAACCGGGCGCGGCTGATGTCGTTCGACAAGGACGGCGACGGCAAGGTCAGCGCGATCGAATTCAGCGATGGCCAACTGGCTCAGTTCGACGGCGACGATCTGAACCATGACGGCACGGTGACGTCGGAGGAACATCAGGCGGCACGTGCCGGGGCCGCCCCCGCCCCCACGGGGACGCCCGCGGTTCCCTGACGCGGCGCTCCGATCGACGAAAGCGCGGTTGACGAGCGCGCGCGATTGACGAGGGCGCGAAAGCCGGTAGCCTTTGCCGGACATGGACACCCGACCGCCTGCGATCCCGCGTTCGCTCTTCGCCTTCTCGATCTTCTACGGCGGCATGGTCTGCATCGCCGGCGTGCTCGGCAACAAGCAGGTGTCGCTCGGTCCGATATCGGCGCTCGGGCCGGTCCTCGGGCTCGGGCCGCTGGCGATCGAGGCGGGGATCTTCGCGTTCCTGCTGCTGGTGGTGGTATCGAGCGCGGTCGCCGAACTGCACGGCGCTGCGACGGCCAACCGGCTGGTGCGGTTCGGTTTCGTGCCGCTGATCGTGTCGATCCTGTTGTCGCTCGTCGTCCTGGCCATCCCCGCCGCGCCCGACATGGCACCCGATCGCCGCGACGCATTCGCGCTGATGATGGGGGGCACGCCGCGCATCTGGGTCGGCGGGATCGTCTCCTACGGCATCTCGCAGACATTGAACGTGTCGCTCTTCTCGTGGCTGAAGGGGCGCGAGGGATCGCAATTGCTGTGGCTTCGCGCCGGGATCGCCAGCGTGCTGAGCCAGATCGTCGACACGCTGCTGTTCGTCTCGATCGCGTTTCTGGGCGTCTTCCCGATCCGCGAATTGCTGCTGGGACAGATGATCGTGAAGGTGCTGCTCTCCGCCGTGCTGGTGCCGCCGCTGATCTATGCGTTCGTGGCGCTTGGGCGGCGGCTGGATCGCGGATGAGTCCGTCGCCCCAGCTTTCGCCGCGGTGACGATGCCGCTAAAGCCCGGCACATGACCGATCACACTCCGAGCGCGCGGTTGCTGATGAAGGCGCAGACGCTGACCGAGGCGCTGCCGTATCTGCAGCGTTATGCAGGGGCCACCTTCGTCGTGAAATATGGCGGGCACGCGATGGGCGATCCGGCGCTGCAGCGCGGGTTCGCGAACGACGTCGTGCTGCTGAAGCAGGTCGGGATCAACCCCGTCGTGGTGCATGGCGGCGGCCCGCAGATCGGGTCGATGCTGAAGCGGCTGGGCGTCGAATCGCAATTCGTGAACGGCTTGCGCGTCACCGATGCGGAAACCGCGCACATCGCCGAAATGGTCCTGGCGGGATCGATCAACAAGGAAATCGTCGGGTGGATCGGCCAGGCGGGCGGGCGCGCGGTCGGCATTTCGGGCAAGGACGCGGGGCTGGTGCAGGCGGAAAAGGTCGGGCGTTCCGATCCCGACCGGCTGCAGGGGATCGAACGTCACGTCGATCTCGGTTTCGTCGGCGAACCCGTCGCGGTCGATCGGCGGATCCTCGACACGCTGTCCGCGGCGGGCATCATCCCCGTCGTCGCGCCGATCGCGATCGGCGCGGACGGGCACACCTACAACATCAACGCCGACACGATGGCCGGGGCGATCGCGGTCACGATGCAGGCGTCGCGTTTCTTCCTGCTGACCGATGTCGTTGGCGTGCTGGACAAGCAGGGCGAGCTGCTGACCGATCTGGACCCCGCCGCCATCGCGGCGCTGCGCGCGGACGGAACGATCACCGGCGGGATGATCCCCAAGATCGAGACGTGCGTCGCCGCGGTGCAATCCGGCGTCGATGCCGCGGTCATCCTCGATGGCCGCGTGCCGCATGCGATGCTGCTGGAAATCTTCACTTCGGCGGGTGCGGGCACGCTGGTGCATCGCTGAGCGGGATCGGCTAGAGACGGTGTTTCCCCCGGGAGTGTAATACGTGATCCTGCTGCTTCAAATCCTCCGGATACTGCTCGACGTCGTGTGGTGGGTCATCGTCGTCCAGGCGATCCTGTCCTGGCTGATCGCATTCAACGTCATCAACACGTCGAACGAGGGCGTCCGCACGATCTGGAACGCGCTGCAGCGGATGACCGACCCGCTCTACCGCCCGATCCGCCGCGTCCTGCCCGATTTCGGCGCGCTCGACCTGTCGCCGCTCGTGGTGCTGATCGTGATCGCGATCCTCGACAAGATCATCCAGGCCGCGATCGTCCAGCAGGTTTATGGCGGAGCGGTTACGGGCTGATCCGACCCGGTTTTCGCGTCGGTCGCCCATCCCGATTCGGGGGCCGCGATCGCGCCGGATGCGATCGGAAGTGGACGAACCACACGCTACGTCGGCGCCGGAAACACCTCCCGTATGGGTTCGTGGGTCGATCGTCTGCAGGCCGGTGGATGAGAAGCGCGCCATGATATCGGGCAGATCATGGATGGGATGCTGTAGGACAGCGGTTTCTGCCGAGGCCGGGCGTCAGGCATCGATCGCGATATTCCAGCCTGTGCCACCCCGGCGAAGGCCGGGGCCCAGTATCAAAGTTTGCCGTAACGAAAGACGTCGCGTCGTCACCATCGTTTTCCCAACCGGACCCCGGCCTTCGCCGGGGTGGCGGATATGTCCGATCGGGATAACCAGCAATGGCTCGGGTTGCAGATCGCGGATGACGTCGGCTCGGCTGTTCGAGGTGCCGCGACCATTGCCGCTACCGGCCGCACCCCCTAGGGCACCGGCATGAGCGCGACCATCATCGACGGCAAGGCCTATGCCGCCGCCCTCCGCAGCCGGATCGCAGCGCGCGTGGCCGACTTCGTCGCCGCGACCCGCCGCCGTCCGGGGCTGGCGGTCGTGCTGGTCGGCGAGGATGCGGCCTCGTCCGTCTATGTCCGGTCGAAGGGCAAGGCGACCGAGGCGGCGGGGATGCTGGGGGTCGAGCACCGCCTGCCCGCCGACACGACGCAGGCCGCGCTGCTCGCGCTCGTGGCCGCGCTCAACGCCGATGCGACGATCGACGGCATCCTCGTCCAATTGCCGCTGCCGGGGCATATCGACGAGGCGGCGGTGATCCAGGCGATCGATCCCGACAAGGATGTCGACGGGTTCCACCCCCTGAACGCGGGCCGGCTGGCGACCGGGCTGCCCGGCTTCGTACCCTGCACGCCGCTCGGTTGCCTGATGCTGCTGAAGGATATCCACGGCGATCCGGCGGGGCTCGATGCGGTGGTGATCGGCCGGTCGAACATCGTCGGCAAGCCGATGGCGGCATTGCTCACCGCGGCCAGTTGCACCGTCACGATCGCGCACAGCCGGTCGCGCGACCTGCCGGGCATCGTACGGCGCGCCGACATCGTCGTCGCGGCGGTGGGTCGGCCGAAGATGGTGAAGAGCGACTGGTTGAAACCCGGCGCGACCGTGATCGATGTCGGGATCAACCGGACCGAGGCAGGCCTCGTCGGGGATGTCGATTTCGACGCGGCGCTGGCGGTCGCGGGCGCGATCACGCCGGTGCCGGGCGGGGTCGGGCCGATGACGATCGCGGTCCTGCTTCGCAACACGCTCGTCTCCGCCGCGCGGCGCGGTGGCCACGCGCTCGATGAGGCTTCGCTGTGATCGAGCTCTACATCTCGACGCTCATCACCTTCTTCGTGGTAATCGATCCGCCCGGCTGCGCGCCGATCTATGCCGGGCTGTCGTCGGGTGCGTCGTCGGCACAGCGGCGCGCGATGGCGTTTCGCGCGGTCGGCGTCGCGTCGGGCATCCTGTTCGTCTTCGCGCTGTTCGGCGAGACGCTTCTGAAGGGGCTCGGCATCAGCCTGTCGTCGTTCCGGATCGCCGGCGGGATCATGCTGTTCCTCATCGCGCTGGAGATGGTGTTCGAACGCCGCACGCAGCGCCGCGAGGACCGCGCCGCGAAGGTCGCTCACGATCATGTCGAGGACGTGTCGATCTTCCCGATGGCGATGCCGATGATCGCGGGGCCGGGATCGATCGCATCGGCGATGCTGCTGATGAGCCGCAACGAGGGGTGGGAGCGGCAGGGCGTGGTCCTGGCCGCGATGGCGACGATACTGGTGCTGACGCTGATCGCCCTGCTGGCCGCCGGCGCGATGATGCGCGTGCTCGGCACGAAGATCGAGGCGGTCATCACCCGCCTGCTCGGCGTGCTGCTGGCGGCGCTGGCGGTGCAGTTCGTGGTCGACGGCGTGTCGGAGGTTTTGCGATAACGGGCCGCTAGTCGATCTTGAACAGGCGCAGCGGCGATCCCCGCGGCAGCGGCAGCGGGGTCAGCCAGCCGAACGTCCTGCGATGCGCCAGCTGGTCGTAGAAGCCGCCCCGGTTGCGCGCGCGGTAGATCGTGGATTCGGACATGTTCGGGCATACCAGCAGCAACGTCGCGCCGTGTCGCGCCATGATCGCGCGGGCCTGCAGGGGCGATCCGCCGAACGCATGCTGCACGTCCAGGATCGCCGGCCCGTTGCGGTGATAGGGTCCGGCCACCGCATCGTGATGCGTGATCGTGATCAGCCGGGGACCGAGATCGATGAAGCTGAACACGGTCTGCGCCGGATAGCGGTTCAGCGCAGCGAGGATCGTCGTCCGCACGCAATTGCCCGAGGCGTAGTTGACCCGCTTCGTATAGGCGCTCGGCGGATCGACCTTCAGTATGCCCATGGTCAGACCGACGAACGCGCCCGAGATGACGACGACCGCGGCGACCGTCCCGAACACGCGGATCAGCATCGAGCCGCTGCCGAGCAATCGCGGCACGAGCAACCACGCCAGTGCGACCGCGCCCGGTACCGCGAGCAGCTGTGCCCCCGGGCCGGCGCGCGCCTGCCAGAACAGCATCGCGACCGCGAACGCGGTGAACAGCGCGACCGCGGCCCAGCCGACCGCGCGGTCCGCCCCCGCGCCGCGTGCACGCCATGCGGCGACCGCGGCACCGATCACCCCGATCACCGGGAACACCGCGATCGGGAACGCCACGCGCAAGGGATGCTGATAGATCGGCTTGGCCTCGCGGATGTTGCTCAGCCAGTTGCGTTCGAGTTCGGGCGAGACCTGTTCGGGGCGGCCGAGACATTGCGGGAAGAAATGGACGAAGCCGGCGACGATCAGCGCGCCCGCGATGACCGCAAGCCCCGATCGGACGAGGCGCGACGCCGGGCTGACCCAGGCCAGCACGAACAGCAGCACCCCCGCCGCGATCATGACGCTAAGCCACACCGGCGTCAGCGCGTCGCAGCGCGCCACCCGGTCGGCATAGGACGCGAACCCCGCATAACCGGCCGCGCTGCCGCCCCCGAGCGTCAGCGCATAGGCGGACAATCGCCGTGCCTCCTGCCAGTCCCAGATCCAGCGAAGCGCTATGATCGCCCCCGCGCCCGCGCTGAACGGCAGCATCTCCAGCCCGATCGTCAGCGACGCCGCGCTGGCCAGACCGACGACCGCGCCCCCGCGCGCATCCTCGGGATCGCACAGCCCCGCGACCGTCAGGCTCAGCATCGCCAGCTGCCAGCCATGATGGTCGATCCGTTCGGGCAGGAACATCAGCATCGTCGCCGACGTGCCCATCAGGAACACCAGCGCCAGCGGCCAGGCATAGGGGCTGACGAGGCGGCGCACCGTCGCGGCCAGCCCCAGCATCGCGACCGACAGCGGCAGCAGCGGCGCGATCCCGCACGCGATCCGCTCCGCCCAGCTGTTGCTCGTGAACAGCCGCAAGGTCAGGATCAGCGCGGCGATCGGCAGGTCGACCAACCGGCTCCAATGGATGTCGAACCCGGTCGGCGGGTTCATCCGGTATTGGCGCAGATCATACCATGGCTGACCATGCAGCAGCGCGCGCACCTGCATGAGGCGCATATTGTCGTCGGTATCGCCAAGCGAAAGCCAACGGACCTGACCCCAGTCGCGCGCGAGGAACCATATCGAGACGACCGCCCAGAAAACGAGCGTAAGCCGGGCCCAGTCGCGATCGAGCGTTTCGCGCCACCATTCGCCCCGAGCGTCAATCAAGCCCCATACCTCGTCCGTTCCCGGTCTGCTCCCGCGCGGCCGCTCTAAGCGGCGGGCGGCGCGACCGCAATGGGAGGGCTGGCGGTACCGCCGTCCGCTCCCTATCTGCCGGAACGGCGCGGGGGATGCGCGATGCGCTCGCCAAGTGCAACGCAAAGGCGAAATGACACCGTATTGTGTTGCAAAGCAGCACCGGACGGTCTCATCCTGATCCGGTGCTGCGCCAATATGAACTCGTCGATCGCGTCCTCGATTACGATCCCGACGCCGACGAGGCGCTGCTCAACCGCGCCTATGTCTTTTCGCTCCAGGCACATGGGTCGCAGAAACGCGCGTCCGGCGATCCATATTTCAGCCATCCGATCGAAGTCGCCGGCATCCTGACCGATCTGCATCTCGACGACGAGACGATCGCGACGGCGATCCTGCACGACACCGTCGAGGACACGGTCGCCACGCCCGAGGAGATCGAGCGGGTGTTCGGCGCATCGGTCGCGCGGCTGGTCGACGGGGTCACCAAGCTCAGCAAGATAGAAGCGCAGACCGAGAACGAACGCGCCGCTGAGAACCTGCGCAAGTTCCTGCTGGCGATGTCCGACGACATTCGCGTGCTGCTGGTGAAGCTTGCCGATCGGCTGCACAACATGCGCACGCTCCACCACATCGCGAAACCCGAGAAGCGCAGGCGGATCGCGAAGGAGACGATGGATATCTACGCCCCGCTCGCCGAGCGGATCGGGATGTACGAGTTCATGAAGGAGATGCAGACGCTCGCCTTCGCGCAACTCGAACCCGAGGCATACGAGTCCATTACCCGCCGTCTGGCGCAGCTCAAGGACGGCGGTGGCGGCGACCGGATCGCGAAGATCGGATCGGGGTTGAAGCTGCTGCTCGGCCGGTCGGGGATCGACACCGATATCTCCGGGCGCGAGAAGCATCCCTACAGCATCTGGAAGAAGATGGCCGAACGGCACATCAGCTTCGAACAACTCTCCGATATCATGGCGTTCCGCGCGATCGTGCCGACCGTCGAGGATGCCTATGCGGCGCTTGGCGTCATCCACCGCCGCTGGCCGATGGTGCCGGGGCGGTTCAAGGACTATATCTCGACGCCGAAACGCAACGGCTATCGGTCGCTCCACACGACCGTCGTCCATGCCGAGAATGCGCGCGTCGAAATCCAGATCCGTACACCCGAAATGCATGCCGAAGCGGAATTCGGGCTGGCGGCACACTGGGCCTACAAGCAAAGCGGCGTGCGGCCCGAGACGCAGCAGAGCTGGATCGCCGACCTGGTCGAGATTCTGGAGACCGCGGAGAGTCCCGAGGAACTGCTCGAACATACCAAGATGGCGATGTACGCCGATCGCATCTTCGCCTTCAGCCCCAAGGGCGAACTGATCCAGCTGCCGAAGGGCGCGACCCCGGTCGATTTCGCCTATGCGGTGCATACCGATCTGGGCGACCAGACCGTCGGCGCGAAAGTGAACGGTCGCGTCGTGCCCTTGCGCACCCCGATCGAGAATGGCGACCAGGTCCAGATCCTGCGTTCGAAAGGCCAGTCGCCGCAGCCGGGCTGGCTGAACTTCGCGATCACCGGCAAGGCGCTGGCCGCGATCCGCCGCCATCTGCGCCACACTGCACGCGACGAACAGGTGAAGCTCGGCCGCACGCTGTACGACAATATCGTCCACCGGCTGCCTGCGCAGATCGGCGGCGAGGCGATGGGGCATGCGCTCAAACGCCTCAAACTGCCCGACGAACCTTCGCTGATGATCGCGATCGCCCGGCGGACGCTGTCGGATGCGGCGGTGATGGAGGCGCTGATGCCGGGTTCGGCGGGGGCGGACGTCGCGCAGCCGCATGCGCTCGCCCCACAGTCGAGCGCCATCTCGATCAAGGGACTGACCCCGGGCGTCGCCTATGACCTCGCCACCTGCTGCCACCCCGTGCCCGGCGACCGGATCGTCGGGCTTCGGCGGCCCGACGCGGGGATCGAGGTTCACGCCATCGACTGCGCGACGCTATCCGATCTCGCCGAACGATCGCAGGACGAGACCGACTGGGTCGACGTGTCCTGGGGCGACAAGACCGAAGGCGCGACGGCACGGATCGCGGTCGAGGTGAAGAACGAACCCGGCGCGCTCGGCACGCTCGCCACCGTCATCGGCGCGCACAAGGCCAACATCCTCAACCTGCGCCTCGACAACCGCGACACCGGGCTTCACACCAACATCATCGACGTGGAGGTGCATGACGCCCACCAGCTGATGCGGCTGTTGGCGGCGCTGCGTGCGACCGACGTGTGTACCAAAGCGACGCGGGTCTAGCTCACCACAGCCGCCGCACCCCGAACCCGTCGAACAGCGTTTCGTTGGATACGAGATACGCGTTCTCGATCCGCGCCTGTGCGATCAGCAGGCGGTCGAAGGGGTCCTTGTGCGCGATGTCGAGATTGCCGGCCAATTCGGCATGGCTCAGCGATAGCGGCAATATCTCGAACCGTTCGCCGCGCAGATATTGCGCGAGGCCATCGAGCAGTGGCGCAATCTCCGGCCATTTTCCCGCACGATGCTTGATCGTCATTTCGAAAGCCGACACGACGCTCATCATCACATGGTTGTAACCCCCAGCGATCGCCGCCTGCGCCCTAGGCTGTGGTGACGATTTAATTATTTGAGCCATAGCATGATGCTGGCGA
>NZ_CAXTII010000099.1:0-9552 GCF_964244235.1 uncultured Sphingomonas sp. | reverse complement strand
AGCGCCAACCGGAAATGGGTGGCCAAACCGGCTTGATCACAACGGATACTCTAGGAGCGATCCCCGCCGGGCTGCGGGCCCGGCGGGGTGCGGAGCCGGTTACCGGCCGTCGTGCCGCATCCAGCGGATCTGGCGGCTGATATTGTCGAGCCGACCCTGCACCTGGGCGCGCTGGTCGGGATTGAGGTTGCCGGCATCGCGCCAATGCATCCGCTGGATCCACTGACGGACGCCGTTCAGCTCGCCATTCACCCGGTGCGCTTCGCGGCGGTCCAGGCTGCCATTGGCCATGCCCTGATTGACGCGCTCCTGCAGGAACTGGATTCGCTGATAGGGATTTTCGGGCGCGCCGCGCCAGAAGGACCCGGCGTTCCACGGGGCGTGCTGCGGTCCCCGATCCGGCCCCGGCCCGTATTGCGCGAAGGCGGCGGTCGTGCTCGCCAGGCTGGCGGCGGCAACGGCGATTGCGATGAATTTCATGACAGTCTTCCTCTCGACAGATGATCGGCCAAGGCGGTGACGCCGAAGCCACCGGGATTATAGGTGCGCGCTCTGAACTCCGGCGTAACAGGAGGTGCAGCCTTTGTTCAGTGACATTGACCCGGATGTGGTGTCCGGGCTGCCTTGGCAACCGGGCCGCCGGTCTGTACCGTCCGGCCATGCTGCTCTCGCTTCTCATTGGAATAGCGGCCCCTATTCTTTCCTTCGAAAGCAGGACGCTTTCCGACCGCACGAAAGCGGTCATATCCGCGCCAGACGGATATCCCGCGACATGGAAGGAGCAGGTGCACGCGGTCATCTCCCGAGATGCGGCGGATGCGGATTTTAATCGGATGATGGTGCGCCATGCCGAGCGGCTGGCGCGCGATTATTACAGCGGCGAGGACGGAACCGAAAAGGACAATTTCGACACTCGCGATACCGCCGGGTCGCTGGACGTATACGAGAACGTGTCCGCCGCGTCGCCCGACATCATTTCCGCACATGCGGGCGCGGGATATTACGAAGCGGGCATGGCGCATCCCAACAATGACGCGTCCAATTTCTTCATCTGGTCGCGCCGGATGCACCGGTTGCTCGCCCAGAAGGACGTATTCGCCAGAGAACCCGACGCGGCATTGCGCCGGAAAGCATTTGCCGCGTTCGACAACCAAGAGGGCGTGGATTCGAACGCTGTAAAGGACGGCATCCCGCTGACTTGGGACCATGTCAGTATCGGCCCTGACGGCATTAGCTGGACGTTCGGACCATATGAATTGGGCGGCTATCTGTCGGGCGGGCGCACTATGATCGGCTGGGCGCAACTCAAGCCCTATCTGCGCCGCGATCTGCCTTTCGCGATCCGGGCTATTCGGGCAGTTTGTCTGAAAACGGGGAACACGCGGCGATTGGATCGCTGCGCCCTACGCATGTCGAGCCGGTCGTAAGCAGCCCGACGCGGGCGTAAATCCCGCGTCGTCGGACGGCGCTGTAGCGCCGCCGGCCGGGCCGGCGTGTGGCGCGGCGCTTCGCGCGCGTCATCGGCAGGAAGACGGGTCTTCCTGCCTCACAGCCGGCCGAACACCGCCTCGAACCCCTTCACGTCCCCTGCCGCCAGGAACCGCGCCTGCTCGATCCAGCGGTCGCGCATCATGCGGCCCCTGAATGCGCCGAGATCGGCGTCGAGCGTCTCCGCCTGAACCGTGTCGAGCGCGGCCAGTTGGCCGACGGTCGTGATGCCGCGGTCGGCGAGCGCGGTGGCGACCTTTGGACCGAGGCCCTTCAGCGCGGTGACCGGGCGGTCGGCGGGGTTGGCGGCGGCGGAGGAAATGCTCTCGAAAGCGGTTTCGCTCGCGACTCTCGCGGCCATCGGCGCGGCGGCGATGGGTTCGTCGGCGAGCGGGGGTGGCGACGGCGCGGCCGGGATCGGCATCGGTGCCGGCTGCGGCGCGACGGGGACGGATTGCACCTGGGATTGGGACTGCGACGGCGCGTCGGCATGCAGCGGATCGGTGCCGAGTTCGGCCTGTTCGCGCACGGTCGCGTCGCGCGATTCGTCGTGGTTGGTCTCGAACCGTTTCGCCGCAGCGACACGCGCGCGCTTCATCCGCATGCCCCAGACGATCGCGACGATCGCGGCGATCGCGAGGATCACGATCAGCGCCAGATGGATGTCCGTGATCGCGGTGGTTCCGTTGTCCGTCATTCGCTGCCCCTGACCCTGCGCTCGCCCGGCAGGACCCTAGCCTGCTTCCCGTCCGCGCGCCACGGCGCGCGCATCAGGTATCGCGCGCCGCCGCGCGTGCATCAGGTATCGCGCGCCGCCGCGCGCCAGCCGATATCGCGGCGATGAAAGCCGTCGGGGAAATCGATCGCGTCGATGCCGCGATACGCCGCTGCCTGCGCCGCGGCGACGTCCGCCCCGGTCGCGGTGACCGCGAGGATCCGGCCCCCGGCGGCGACCAGCCCGTCGTCGCCCATCCGCGTCCCCGCCTGGAAGACGCGGACCCCCATCGCCTCGGCCGCCGCGATCCCGCCGATCGCGCCGCCCGCGACCGGCGTTCCGGGATAGCCCCGCGCGGCGAGCACCACGGTCAACGCCGCGTCGTCCGAGAAGCGCACCGCCGGTGCCTCGCCCAGCCGCCCGTCCGCGACGCACAGCATCGTCGCCAGCAGATCGCCCTCGTACCGGGCAATCAGCACCTGGCATTCGGGATCGCCGAAGCGGGCATTGTATTCGATCAGCTTCGGACCCGCAGCGGTCAGCATCAATCCTGCGAACAGCACCCCGGAAAACGGCGTCCCCGCCGCGGCCAGCGCCGCGACGGTGGGCGCGACGATCTCCCGGATCGCCCGTGCTTCGAGAGCCGGGGTCAGCACCGCGGCGGGGCTGTACGCGCCCATCCCGCCGGTGTTCGGGCCGGTATCGCCCTCGCCGACGCGCTTGTGGTCCTGCGCGGATCCGAACGGCAGCAGCGTCCGGCCGTCGGTCAGGACGAACAGGCTGACCTCCTCGCCCTCCATATATTCCTCGATCACCGCTTCGGCACCCGGCGCGGCGAAAAGGTCGGAGACCGCGGCCGCGGCCTCGTCGCGAGTCGTCGCGACCGTCACGCCCTTGCCCGCGGCAAGCCCGTCCGCCTTCACGACGACGGGCGCGCCGAACCGGTCGAGCGCGGCCTGCGCCTCTTGCAGCGTCGTGACGCGTACGTACCCCGCGGTCGGGATGCCGGCCCGCGCGCACAGATCCTTGGTGAAGCCCTTCGACCCCTCCAGCCGCGCCGCCGCCCTGCCGGGTCCGAACACCGCCACGTCCGCCGCGCGCAGCGAGTCGGCGAGGCCATCGACCAACGGCGCTTCGGGGCCGATCACGACCAGCCCGATCGCATGGTCGCGCGCGAAGGCGATCACCGCATCATGGTCGGTCGCGTCCAGCGCGACGATGGTCGCGTGCTCCGCGATGCCGGGGTTGCCGGGCGCGGCGTAGAGCGTATCTAGGCCACGCGACTGCGCGAGCTTCCACGCCAGCGCGTGCTCGCGGCCGCCCGACCCCAGCAACAGGACGTTCATGCCGAATCCCTTTCCCGACCCCATCGATTCAGGGACGGCGCGGCTGGTAGCCGAGCCTGTCGCGGGCGACAACGCGGCGCCCTGGTCGGTCGGCGAACTGGCGTTCAAGCTGAAGCGGGTGGTGGAGGGCGAGTTCGGCCATGTCCGCCTGCGCGGCGAGATATCGGGCTACAAGCGGGTCGCGTCGGGACATGCCTATCTGGCGCTCAAGGACGACCAGGCGGTGATCGACGGCGTGATCTGGAAAGGCCAGGCAAGCGGTCTCGCCTTCGCGCCGCAGGACGGGATCGAGGTCATCGCGACCGGCCGGCTGACGACCTATCCCGGCCGGTCGAAATACCAGATCGTCATCGAGCGGATGGAACTGGCGGGCGCGGGCGCGCTGATGGCGCTGTTCGAGCGGCTGAAGGCTTCGCTCGCCGCCGAGGGGCTGTTCGCCGGCGACCGGAAGAAGCCGCTGCCCTATCTGCCGCGCAGGATCGGTATCGTCACCTCGCCGACGGGCGCGGTGATCCGCGACATCCTCCACCGGCTGGCGGATCGCTGCCCCGGCCATGTCCTGGTCTGGCCCGTCAAGGTGCAGGGCGAGGGCGCGGCGGCGGAGGTCGCGGCGGCGGTGCGCGGCTTCGACGCGATGCCGGCGGAGATCCGGCCCGATCTGGTCATCGTCGCGCGTGGCGGCGGCTCGATCGAGGACCTTTGGGCGTTCAACGAGGAGGCGGTGGTGCGCGCGGTCGCCGGCTGTTCCATCCCGATCATCTCGGCGGTCGGGCACGAGACCGACACGACCTTGTGCGATTTCGCCGCCGATCTGCGCGCGCCGACGCCGACCGCGGCGGCGGAGATGGCGGTGCCCGTGCTCGCCGACCTGCGCCTGACGATCGAGGGGCATGCGCAGCGCACCGAACGCTGCGCGCGGCGCTATCTGGAGCGCGGGCGCGAGCGGCTGGACGCCATGGCGCGGCTGCTGCCGAAGCGCGACGCGCTGCTGGGGCCGCAACGCCAGCGCGCGGACGATCTCGGCCAGCGGCTGGGGCGCGGGCTGGAACGGCGCGTGTCGCTGGCGCGCGGGACGCTCGACCGCGCGTCGGGGGCGCTGCGCCCCGCGATCCTGACGACGCGGCTGGAGGCGGCGCGTGCACGGCTCGATGCGAACTGGCGGCTGGCGGTGTCGCTGAACCCCGACCGCGTGCTCGACCGCGGCTATGCGCGCGTGACGGTCCAGGGCGGGGCGGCGACGCTGGCGACCGCGGCGGCGGCGCGCGGCGCGGGGGCGGTAACGTTGTACTTCGCCGACGGGGCGGTCGATGCGTGGACCGATGCGCCCCGCGTTGAGCGCCCCGCGGCGAAGGGCTATGGCAAAGCCGATGCGAAGGCTGGGGCCGACCAGCCCCGCCTGTTCTGAAAGGCGACGATATGCTGATGTCGAATACCGATCGCGCCGCGCGGCTCTATTACATGGCCAACGGCTTTCGCGTGCTGGCGACGGGCGACCATGTCCAGTGTGCGGTATCGGGCGCGCGGGTGGCGCTGGAGGATCTGCGCTACTGGAACGTCGCGCGCCAGGAGGCCTATGCCAGCGCCGCGATCGCGACCGAGGCGATGGCGCCGCAATGAGGCGTATCGCCGCGATGGCGCTGGGGATCGCTATCGTCATCGCCGCGCCGGCGGCCGGACAGTCTGCCGCGCCGGCGGCCGGACAGTCCGATGCGTTCCATTGGACCGGCACGACGACGCAAGGGGGCCTGATCGGCGGTACCGCGCCCGCGGGCACGGTGACGCTGACGCTGGACGGCAAGCCGGTGATGCTCGCGCCCGATCGCCGCTTCATCGCCGGGTTCGACCGCGATGCGAAGAGTGCGGCGATGCTGGTGGCCACGCTGGCGGACGGGCGGTTCGTGACGCAAGCCCTGACGATCGAGCCGCGCGGCTGGGCCTTGTCGCGGCTCGACAGCCTGCCGAAGACGCCCGTGCCCGACGCCGAATTCGCGGTCGTTCGCCCGCCCGAACTCGCCGCCATCGCCGCGGCGCGGGCGCGGCCGACCGATGCCACGGGCTGGCGACAGAAATTCACATGGCCGACCACGGGCCGTATCTCGACCTTTTTCGGGTCGCAGCGGATCTACAAGAATGGCGAGGCAGGGGCCTATCATTCGGGCATCGACATCGCCCGCGCCACCGGCACCGTCGTCACCGCGCCCGCCGACGGCGTCGTCACCCTGGTGGCGGACCACCCCTTCACGCTGGAGGGCAATCTGCTGATGATCGATCACGGCATGGGGCTGAACAGTGCGTTCCTGCACCTGTCGCGGATCGACGTGCACGTCGGCGACCATGTCCGCCAGGGCCAACCGATCGGCCTGGTCGGCATGACCGGACGCGCGACGGGCCCGCATCTGCACTGGGGGCTGAAATGGCGAGACGCGAAGCTCGATCCGCTGCTGGTGGCGGGGGCGATGCCGGGCGCGAAGTGAAGCCCCGACAAGGGCCTTCTGTCACATGACGCGATGATGAAGTTCGCTTCATATCAGTGCCATTTTCGCTACACTTGGCGGTAAAGCTGGTTTCCGCCCCGCCGCTGCCCCTTACAGTCACAGGTGCGAGGACCATCCCCGATTCATCAAGGATTGGCCGAAGGGCGAATTCTCAGAGGGCTGCACGCAACGGTTCGTTCACGGCACGCGACGTCGCGTGCCAGGGTGAATTTAAGGGGTTCCAGATGACCAAGATGACGATCAATCCTCGCAAGGCCGCGCTCCTGTTCGGTGCCGCGCCGTTCGCGATGCTCACCGCGATGACCGCGACGCCTGCCTTCGCGCAGGATGCGACGGCTCAGCCCAATCCCGCGGCCCAAGCGACCCCGACCGATGCAGTGCCGAGTCCTGCAAACTCAGACAAGACCGCGGCGGGTAACGACATCGTCGTCACCGGCACGTTGTTCCGCAACCAGAGCGAGACCAACATTGCTTCGCCTGTATCGGTGCTGACCACTGGCGATCTCAACGCCCGTGGTATCCAGACGGTGCAGCAGGCGATCCAGACGCTGGCGTCCAACAACGGTCCGGCGCTGACGAACTCCTTCTCGGCCAACGGCGCGTTCGCTGGCGGCGCGTCGGGCGCGTCGCTGCGCGGACTGACGACAAATTCGACACTGGTGCTGTTCGACGGCTTGCGCGCCGCTTACTACCCGCTAGCGGACGACGGCTCGCGCAACTTCGTCGATCTGAACACCATTCCCGACGAGATCGTCGATCGGGTTGAGGTGCTGCGCGACGGCGCGTCCTCCAGCTATGGCGCGGATGCGATCGCAGGCGTCATCAACATTATCACCAAGAAGCAGGTCATCGGGGTCAGCGGGACGGCCGAAGCGGGCGTTTCCCAGCGCGGAGACGCCGCCAATCAGCGCCTCAGCCTGACGGCGGGCATGGGCGACCTGTCTACCCAGAACTTCAACGTGTACATCAGCGGTCACTATGTCCATTCGGATGCGCTCTATAGCCGCGACCGGGGATATCCGTACAACACCGACAATCAGCTCGGGCTGTGCGCCAACGCACCGGTGGCCAATGCCTGCACCGACAACCGCCAGAACTCTCCGCTCAACTATGCGGGCGTGTCGACGATCGTTCCTGTGTTCCTCGTCCGTCCGGCTACGGCGGCGACAGGTACAGCGGTCGCCGGTTCGCGTTACCAATTCCTCAATTCAGTCACCGGCTGTAACGGCCTCACCCCCTATAATCCGACAACTGCCGAACTGGCGGCAATTCCTAACTCCCCCACTACGGTCTGCACGCAGGACACCGTCAATCAGGGCGGCGTGATCGAGCCACGCTTGACGCGGGTCGGTGGCTCGATGCGCGCCAGCGTCAACATCGGCACGAACACGCATGCCTATGCCGAGTTCAATTTCGAGCAGTCGACGGTCGGCTATTCGGGCTACGGCCTCGCGGGATATGGCCTTCCGACCAACTCTGTCATTCGCGCCAGCGCTCCGGCCGGGATAGATTTCCTGCCGTACAGCACGTCGAGTGGTGGGTTGACGCATGCGCCCGGTTCGGGTGCGCTGGCGCTGCCGGTCTTCATCTGCCCCCGTGGCACGACCGTGGCCTGCACTGCCGCCAACGGCACGCTCAACCCGAACAACCCGTTTGCGAGCCAAGGTCAGACGGCGCTGCTGCTCGGTACGCTTCCGGACCTGACCCAATTCACCGAGACGCGCAGCCGCGCTTATCGTCTGGCGGGCGGGATCGATGGCTCATTTGGCCAAGGTTGGGATTGGCGCGTTAACGCGGTGGGCATGGTCAATGATCTGCGCCAGCGCTTCGATGGTCGCGTTTACATCCAGCATTTGCTCGACGAAGTGGCCGACGGTTCATACAATTTCATCAACCCGTCGCAGAACAGCCAGGCGACGCTCGATTATCTCTCGCCGACACTGGTGACGAACGATCAGTCGCAGGAATATCAGGCCGACGCCAACCTGAGCCACTCGTTGTTCGAACTGCCCGGCGGTCCGCTGATGGTCGCGGTGGGCGGATCCTACCGATACGAGTCGGTCAATTCGCCTAGCGCGAACCCCGATTATAATGGCCCGACGCAGCGTTACTTCGGAATCAACGCGTTCGGCACCGTCGGCCACCGTAGTGTCGAGTCGGGTTATTTCCAGATCAACGCGCCCATCCTGAGCGTGGTGAACCTGGAGGGATCGGGCCGCTACGATCATTATTCGAGCGGTCAGAGCCACTTCTCGCCGAAGGGCGGTATCGTCTTCAATCCGATCCGCCAGCTAACGCTGCGCGGCACGATTTCGGGCGGTTTCCGCATCCCGAGCTTCGGCGAGACGAGTTCGCTGCCCACGACCGGGTACGTGCCGTATGGTATCACCAATTTCCCGGCCGCCTACCTAGCACAGTTCAGCACCAATCCGGCTAAGCCTTGTGTCGCTGGGACTCCGGCCAATTGCTCGACCTATGTAAGCCAGGCGACCATCGGCGAAACCTCGGTCGCCAATCCAAACCTGAAGCCGGAAACGTCGCGCAACATCACCGGTGGTTTCGAGATCCGACCCTTCCGGGGACTTACGCTGACGGCGGACTATTACAACATCCGCAAGAACAATGCGATTGCTGCGGCATCCTACAGCACCGCCATCAACGCCTATTATGCTGGCCAGGCGATCCCCGCCGGATACGCGATCGTGCCGAACGCGCCCGACGTGAACCATCCCAATGCGATGCCGACGATCTTCACGGTCAGTGCGCCCTATATCAACGCGAATACCATCCAGACCGATGGTTTCGATTTTGGTGCCACCTTGAACAAGGAGCTGTTCGCAGGGATCAAGTTCACGAGTATCGCGGAGGCAGAATTCATTCGCAAACTCGAAACGACGTTCCCGGACGGTCACACCGAGCGTTATGACGGCACGATCGGAAACTATAACCTGACCGCCGGCACCGGGACGCCCAAGTGGAAAGTGACGTGGCAGAACACGCTGGACTTCGGCGCAGCTTCACTCAGCGCTACGGGATACTATACGGCGGGATATAATCTGTCGGCGGCGGATCAGGGGGTGACCCGCTGCACCGATCCCACTGGCGGGACTGACCCGAACAATCCCACGAACGGCCTCGATGGCGGTATACAGGGTTGCAACGTCCGCCGGTTCATCGATGTCGACCTGACCGGCACGATCAAGGTCAACGACAAGTTCTCGTTCTACGTGAACGTGTTCAACGTCTTCGATGCGAAGGCACCGCTCGATACCGTTACCTACGGCGGCTACCTGTACAATCCTGTGGTCGCCGAATCGGGCATAATCGGACGCTCGTTCCGGGCAGGCGTCCGCGCCTCGTTCTGATAATCAGACAAAAGAAGGGGGGCGGTTCCTGCAAAGGAACCGCCCTTTTTCGTCACCCCACCCCCAACACCACCCCGCCATCCCCCTCGTCCACCCGCACCCTGCCCCCGTCCTTCACCTCACCGCGAAGGATCAGGTCCGCC
>NZ_CAXTII010000098.1:0-9766 GCF_964244235.1 uncultured Sphingomonas sp. | reverse complement strand
CTGCATCGCTATTTCATGACCAACCCGTCGCTGTCGGGCCGCGGCGCGTCACACGGCGAATCGGAAGCGGTGCCGACGCTGTCGCTCAGGCGACGCCGTTGAGCGTCGCGGCGCTGCTGTTCCGCAAATCGCACGCGAACACGGCGTCGGCGACGGTCGACGGGCCGGACCCCCGCACCGCGATCATCGACATCGGATCCAATTCGATCCGCCTCGTCGTCTATCGGGGTCCGGCGCGGATCCCGGCGATCCTGTTCAACGAAAAGGTCATGGCCGGACTTGGGCGCGGGCTGGCCGCGACGGGGTCGATCGACCGATCCGCACTGGCGGCGGCGCGAACCGCGCTCGCGCGCTTCGCGGCGGTCGCGCGGGAGATGGAAGTGGCGACGCTGCGGACCATCGCAACCGCCGCGGTGCGCGACGCGGCGAATGGCGGCGAGCTGATCGCTGCCGCGACCGCGCTTGGGCTCGACGTCGAGATCCTGTCGGGGGAACAGGAGGCGCGGGGCGCGGGCGAGGGGGTGCTGTCCGCGATCCCCGATGCGGACGGCATCGTCGGCGACCTCGGTGGCGGCAGCCTGGAACTGGTCCGCGTTCGTGCCGGCCGGATCGAGGACCGCGTGTCCTTCCCGCTGGGCGTGCTTCGCATCGCTGCCGTCCGGGCGCGGCGCGGCAAGGTGTTCGAACGGATGGTCACGCGGATGATTCGCGACGCCGGCTGGACCCATCGGGGTGCCGGGCTGCCGCTCTATCTGGTCGGCGGATCATGGCGGGCGCTGGCACAGCTCGACATGAACCTGACCGGCTATCCATTGCCGGTAATTCACCAATATCCGATGCCGGTCGCGACGATCGCGCGGCTTGGCCGGACGATCGCGCACCTGCGCAAGCCGCGGCTCCGGATCATCGGCGGTTTATCGTCAGGACGAGCCGGCACCTTGTCGGATGCGGCCGCGCTGCTGGCGGTCCTGCTACGCGAACTCGGCGCGACCTCGACGATCGTCTCCGCGTTCGGCCTGCGCGAGGGCTTGCTGTTCGAAATGCTCGACGCGCCGACCCGCGCGCTCGATCCGCTGATCGTGGCAGCCCGCGAGGAGGGGCGGCTGCTCGGCCGCTTTCCCGAACATGGCGACCTGCTCGACCGCTGGATCGCGCCGCTATTCGCGCACGAGCCGCCCGCCCTCGCGCGGCTCCGCCATGTCGCGTGCCTGCTCGCGGATGTCGGCTGGCGCGCGAATCCCGAATTTCGCGCCGAACGCGGCGTCGAGATCGCGCTTCACGGCAACTGGGTCGCGATCGAGGCGAGCGGGCGGGCGATGGTTGCGCAGGCGTTGTTCACCGGGCTCGGTGGCGGGCCGATCGCACCTGAGCCGCTCGCGCTGCTGGCGACCGCGGAAGAATTGCAGGCGGCGGTTGCGTGGGGGTTGGCGATCCGGCTGGGCCAGCGGCTGAGCGGCGGGCTGGCGGGGCCGTTGCAGCGTACGCGCATCACCGACACCGGAACTTCGCTGATACTCCACGTCGCGCCGGAGGATCGCGATCTGTACGGCGAGGCGGTCGAGCGGCGGCACGCGGCGCTTGCGGCGAAACGGACGTTGAAGGCTAAGATTGCGATGGATTGATCGCTCCCGTCATGCCGGGTTCGTCCCGGTATCCAGGGCCACGGGCGTTGCGCTCCGGGCTCTGGATCCCGGGACAAGCCCGGGATGACGTGGGGGTCGGTACTTAATCCGCCTCCGTCCGGGTCATCTTCAGCTTCCCCCCCTTGACCGCGAAACCAAGCCGCCCTTCCACCAGGTCGACTGCATCGCGCCCGAACTGGTCGAACCGCCAGCCCTCCAGCATCGGCAGCCCCGCGCGCACCCCGGCCGCCAGCGCCTCCAGCTCGTCGCTGCGCGCCAGCAGCTTCGACGCGACGTCGATGTCGCGCGACCGGATCTTGAGCAGCAGCTTCAGCAGGTCGGCGACCAGCGATCCGTCCTTGCCGAGCCCCGGCTTGCGATCGTCGCGCGGCGGCAATTCGTCCGCGGTCATCGGCTCGGCGCCGTCCAGCGCCGCCATCAGCCGCATGCCGATATCGTTGGTCGCCCAGCTCGCGGACAGCCCGCGGACCTTCGCCAGGTCGGCCTGCTTGCGCGGCGGATGGCCCGCCATGTCGGCCAGCGTCTCGTCCTTGACGATGCGGCCGCGCGGCAGGTCCTTGCCCTGCGCCTCGATCTCGCGCCACTTCGCCAGTGCGCGCAGGCGGCCGAGGACGTCGGGCTTGCGCCCCGCGACGCGGACGCGCTTCCACGCCTCCTCGGGGTCGTTGGCATAGTTGGACGGATCGGCGAGCCGCTCCATCTCCTGGTCCAGCCAGTCGCCGCGGCCGGTCTTGCGCAGCCGTTCCAGCATCTTGGGGAAGTTGATCGACAGATGCGTGACGTCGCCGATCGCATATTCGATCTGCCGCGCGTCGAGCGGGCGACGGCTCCAGTCGGTGAAGCGCGCGCCCTTATCGACGACGATGCCCAGCCAGCTGTCGACGAGGTTCGAATAGCCGATCTGCTCGCCTTGCCCCAGCGCCATCGCCGCGACCTGCGTGTCGAACAGCGGATGCGGCGTCTTGCCGGTCAGATTGTAGACTATCTCGATATCCTGGCCGCCCGCGTGGAAGACCTTCAGCACGTCCTCGTTGTCGACCAGCAGCGACAATAGCGGGCCGAGATCGATCCCCTTCGCCATCGGATCGATCGCCGCCGCCTCGTTGGTGTCGGCGATCTGGATCAGGCAGAGCTCGGGGTAGAAGGTGCTTTCGCGCATGAACTCGGTATCGACCGTCACGAAGTCGGCCTTGGCGAGACGGGTGCACAGCGCGGCGAGCGTTTCGCTGTCGGTGATCAGGGGGTGGATATGCATCGGGCGGTCCATAGCGAGGGTTGCGCGCCTTGACAAAGAGGGGTGGCACGGGGGAGGGCGCGCACCATCCAGGTCCCGTCCCCCGGCCTTGAGCCGGGGTCCCGCTTCTTATCGACGGATGCGGGAAAGCGGGACCCCGGCTCGAAGCCGGGGCGACGAAGAAAGAAGAACAGATGCACGCCTACCGCACTCATAACTGCGCCGCCCTCCGCCCCGCCGATGTCGGCCAGGAGGTCCGCGTGTCGGGCTGGGTCCACAAGAAGCGCGATCATGGCGACCTCGTCTTCATCGACCTGCGCGACCATTACGGCATCACCCAGATCGTGACCGACGTGTCCGGCCCCGCCTTTGCGGTGATCGAGAAGCTGAAGAACGAGAGTGTCGTGACGATCACCGGCACCGTCACCGCACGCGCCGCGGACGCGGTGAATCCGAACCTGGCGACCGGCGGCATCGAGGTGCGCGCGACCGCGGCGGTGGTCCAGTCCGCCGCCGGCGAATTGCCGATGCCGGTCGCGGGCGAGGCCGAATACCCCGAGGATATCCGCCTGCGCTACCGCTTCCTCGACCTGCGGCGCGAGCGGCTGCACGCGAACATCATGCTGCGCTCGAACGTCATCACGTCGCTGCGGAGCCGCATGAACGGGCAGGGCTTTACGGAATTCCAGACCCCGATCCTGACCGCCTCGTCGCCCGAGGGCGCGCGCGACTATCTCGTCCCCAGCCGCGTCCATCCCGGCAAGTTCTACGCGCTCCCCCAGGCACCGCAGATGTTCAAGCAGCTGCTGATGGTCGCGGGCTTCGACCGCTATTTCCAGATCGCGCCCTGCTTCCGCGACGAGGATGCGCGTGCCGACCGGTCCCCAGGCGAATTCTACCAGCTCGATTTCGAGATGAGCTTCGTCACCCAGGACGACGTCTTCGCCGCGATCGAGCCCGTGCTCCACGGCGTGTTCGAGGAATTCGCCGACTGGCAGGGGAAGGGGCGCCAGGTCTCCGCACTGCCGTTCCGCCGCATCCCCTACCGCGAATCGATGCTGAAATACGGCAACGACAAGCCCGACCTGCGCAACCCGATCCTCATCACCGACGTCAGCGATCACTTCCGCGGCTCGGGCTTCGGCCGGTTCGCCTCGATCGTCGAGGGCGGCGACATCGTCCGCGCAATCCCCGCCCCCGCGACCGCGGAGAAGAGCCGCAAGTTCTTCGACGACATGAACGCCTGGGCACAGGGCGAAGGTTTTGCGGGCCTGGGCTATGCCACGCGCAAGGGCGGCGAATGGGGCGGCCCGATCGCCAAGAATCACGGCGAGGCGGGCATGGCCGCGATTGCCGACGCGCTCGGGCTCGGCGCCGACGACGGCGTATTCTTCGCCGCGGGCAAGGAAGGCCAGGCGACCAGGCTGGCGGGCGCGGCGCGCACGCGCGTCGGCGAACAACTCGGCCTGATCGACCAGAACCGCTTCGAATTCTGCTGGATCGTCGATTTCCCGATGTTCGAATATGACGAGGACGCGAAGAAGGTCGATTTCAGCCACAACCCCTTCAGCATGCCGCAGGGCGAGCTGGAGGCGCTGGAGACCAGGGATCCGCTCGATATCCTGGCGTACCAGTACGACATCGTCTGCAACGGCATCGAGCTGTCGTCGGGCGCGATCCGGAACCACCGGCCGGACATCATGTACAAGGCGTTCGAGATCGCGGGCTATACCCGCGACGACGTCGACACGAATTTCGCGGGCATGATCAACGCGTTCAAATGCGGTGCCCCGCCGCATGGCGGCTCCGCCCCGGGCATCGACCGCATGGTCATGCTGCTGGCCGGCGAACCGAACATCCGCGAGGTTGTGCTGTTCCCGATGAACCAGAAGGCCGAGGACCTGATGATGGGCGCGCCGGGGCCGGTGAGCGCGAAGCAGCTGAAGGAACTCAACATCCGCGTGACCGCGGATGGGCTGAAGGATGCGGGATAAACTCCCTCTCCCAAAGGGAGAGGGAGTTCGCTACCCTCCTCCCATGACCATCGACCTCACCACCTACGAACGCGGTCGCAAGTACAAGGGCCATTACCGCCACGACCTGCAGGCGCTGCAGATCCGCCTGAAGCACATCCAGGTCGCCCACATCGTCCACGGCCGTTCCGCCGTCGTGATGTTCGAGGGCTGGGACGCGGCGGGGAAGGGCGGAATCATCCAGCGCCTCACCGCGCGCTGGGATCCGCGCAACTACGAAGTCTGGCCGATCGCCGCGCCCAGCGACGAGGAGAAGAAGCACGGCTTCCTCTGGCGCTTCCGCCGCCGCCTGCCGCGCGCCGGCGACATCGCGGTGTTCGACCGCAGCTGGTACGGCCGCGTGCTGGTCGAACGGGTCGAAACATTCGCGACCCCGGAGGAATGGGATCGCGGCTATGGCGAGATCAACGCATTCGAGGCGAAGCTGGTCGAGGGCGGCACGACTGTCCTCAAGCTGTTCGTGCATGTGAGCCGCGAGGAACAGGACAAGCGCCTGCGCGCCCGGCTGATCAACCCATGGAAGCGGTGGAAGACCGGCCTCGACGACTATCGCAACCGCGACAAGCGCCCGGCCTACCTCGAAGCGATGCACGAGATGTTCGCGCGGACCGATACGGGAATAGCGCCCTGGCACGTGATCGACGGCGACGACAAGAAAGCCGCCCGGATCGCCGCGCTGACGTGGATCGCCGACCGGCTGGAAGAAGCGGTGCCGATGGACCCGCCGCCGCTCGATCCGGCGGTTGAGACGGTGGCGCGGGAGGCGTTGAAGTAGTAGGCTAATCACCGTTTGTGGTAAAATCGGACATTCGACCCCATGCTTCCCTATCCGCATGAATACCGCTGGTGTGATCCAGCCGGAGTTGGTCGTTCGCTACCTACGCCGGGTCCAATCTGACTGTCAGAACCGTCTCTGCCGCATTTCGTCCAGGCTACGCCATTCCGTCTCACCCGGAAACCTGGCTTGCCAATAATTCCACCCGTTCAAATTAGGCGGCTGACCGTTTTTCGTCTTTGCTAGCGCTCTCGCAGCGGAAGAAAGGGTGGGAAATTCATGTCCATTAACTACGAGCTTCCCGTTCAGAAACTGACCTTCGTATATTTGTCTCCCACGGTCATATTCCATTCGGGCCAGGGAGCCGTGTGGAATTTCGACTCGTCCCATACGCCATGGACGACCGTCCTCGGCAGTCGCCGATTGCTGATTCTCCTTCTTGTCAGGCTCTGGCATTTTCAGCAGCCGCCTTAGGGCAACAAACGGAAGTTCCTCGAAACCTCGCCGTTCATTCTCGATCAACTTGTAAATGTCGAAATCAATATCAATAGCGGTAAATTTCATAGCTGCCTCCATCGTTGAAGACTCACTACACCTTACATGCTACTCTTGTCAAGACTGGAGTAGTAATTAGTAGATTGGAGGAGTTAAGGCGTTTTACCCTTTTCCCAATGTCTCCAAGAGGCGAAACCGAGGAGGGCTCGGATTGCTGACCCAGCCAATCGCCTCCCCTCGTAATGTTGGATTTTCCGTGCCACTCCCGGCGGATGCCGACGATGCCCGTCCATCCGCGCAGCGACTTCCAAAACGCGTTTCGATTTGCACGGGGCGATTCCGATGGGTACGTGGCGTCCACTTCGTCCACTTCCGAAGGTCAGGTATGGTCGCGCGCAGGTCCGCCAGCGCGCTCAAACGAAATGTTCGGCGATCCGATCCGATTCGCTGCCGTGCCGCCTCATTACGCTCGGTACGGGAGCGACGGTCCATCCGCTACGCCGGCCCGAACGCCCCGTCGTCGCCCATGACATGCAGCACCCCATCGGCGATCGCGAAATACGCGCCGCGCAGTTTGAGCGTCCCCGCCACTTCGCGCTCGCGGACGAAGGGGAAGCTGCGCAGGTTCTCGATCGAGACGCGGACGGTCTCCAGTTCCAGCGCGCGGATCGCGCCGGGGCCGTCGCCATGCTCCGCGACGATGCGGTCGCGCGCGGCGTCGAGCATGTCGACCCAGTGGCCGATGAATCCGCCGGCACCGGGCGTCGCGTCGGCGAAGCGGCGCGACAGTGCGGCGGCGACCCCGCCGCAGCTGCCGTGACCCATCACCAATATCTCGGGCACTTCCAGCTGCGTCACCGCGAATTCGAGCGCGGCGGAGACGCCGTGGCGCCCGCTGTCCGCCTCGAACGGCGGCACGAGGTTGGCGACGTTGCGCACGACGAACATCTCGCCGGGCGACGCGTCGAAGATCTGCGTGGGGTCGACGCGGCTGTCCGAGCAGGCGATGACCATGACCTTGGGGGACTGGCCCTGGCTGAGTTCGGCCCAGCGTTCGCGCTCGCGTTGCCAGTCGGTGTCGCGGAAACGGCGATAGCCGTCGATCAGGTCGGTAAAGCTCGTCATCCGCGGCGCCATAGCGCGTTGTTTCGCGTGGTGGCAGTCGCTATCTGGCCGACATGAACGAGATGACATCCCTCGCCGCGCCATTGGGTCGCGCCCGCAAGCCCGACTGGATCCGCGTCAAGGCGCCGACCTCGGTAGGGTTCGCCGAGACCAAGGCGATGATGCGCCGGCTGAACCTGAACACCGTGTGCGAGGAAGCGGCCTGTCCGAACATCGGCGAATGCTGGACGAAGAAGCATGCGACGGTGATGATCCTGGGCGATACTTGCACGCGCGCCTGCGCCTTCTGCAACGTGAAGACCGGGATGCCGCGCGCTGTCGATCTCCTCGAGCCGCAGCATACCGCGGATGCCGCGGCGGAGTTGGGGCTGGAGCATATCGTCATCACCTCGGTCGACCGCGACGACCTGCCCGATGGCGGCGCGTCGCAGTTCGTGAAGGTGATCGAGGCGCTTCGACGGACCACGCCGCGCACCACGATCGAGATCCTGACCCCCGATTTCCGCAACAAGGCGCAAGCCGCGGTGGAACGGATCGTCGAGGCCGGTCCTGACGTCTACAACCACAATCTGGAAACGGTGCCGCGGCTCTATCCGACGATCCGGCCGGGCGCGCGCTATTACGCCTCGCTGCGGCTGCTGGAGAGCGTGAAGCGGCACGATCCGTCGATCTTCACCAAGTCCGGGGTGATGACGGGCCTGGGCGAGGAGCGACTGGAGGTCCATCAGGTGATGGACGACATGCGTTCCGCCGACATCGATTTCCTGACCATGGGGCAATATCTGCAACCCACCCCGCGCCATGCGAAGGTCGCAGAGTTCGTGACGCCCAAGGCGTTCGACGCCTATGCCGGCGTGGCGCGGGCCAAGGGCTTCCTGCTGGTCGCCGCGTCGCCGCTGACCCGGTCGAGCTATCATGCCGGCGACGATTTCGCCCGGCTGCGCGCGGCACGCGAGGCGAAGCTGGAGGTGGTACGCGGCTGACATGCCCAAGCACGCCGAGACACGGATCCTGCCCTACACCCCCGAACAGATGTTCGACATGGTGGCCGACGTCGGACGCTATGCCGAATTCCTGCCCTGGGTTGCGGCGATGCGCGTGCGCCAGGACAGCGAGACGGCAACGGTCGCCGACATGATCGTCGGCTTCAAGGGCCTGCGCGAGACGTTCACCTCGCAGGTCCGCAAGGTTCGCCCGAGCGAGATCATGGTCGACTATATCGACGGCCCGCTGAAATATCTGCGCAACGAATGGCGGTTCCGGCCCGATCCGGCGGGATGCGCGGTCGATTTCAGCGTCGATTTCGCGTTCAAGAACAGGGTGTTCGAAATGCTGGCCGGACAGGTCTTCGGCGTCGCGCTGCGCCGGATGATCGGCGCGTTCGAGGAACGCGCGCACGTTCTCTACGGCGCGGGGTCGACGGGCAACAGCAGTTCGAGCGCGCAGAGCGCCGCCTGAAGCCGGATGCCGCCGCGCCCGAGATCCCCGAAGTCGCGCCGGTCGGCATGGATGTCGCTCGGGTCCGCCCCCCGCTCGGCGCGGGCGAAGACGACGGTGCCGACGGGTTTCTTGACCGTCCCGCCGCCCGGTCCGGCGACCCCGGTGATGGCGACCGCGACGTCCGCGTCGGTCACCTTCAGTGCCGCCTGCGCCATGCTCCATGCGACCGCGATCGATACGGCCCCGAACGTCTCGATTACATCCGGGCTGACTTTCAGCAACCCGATCTTCGCGTCGTTCGAATAGGTGACGAAGCCGGCCTCCAGTACGTCGGACGACCCCGGTATCTCGGTCAGCGCCGCCGCGACGAGGCCGCCGGTGCAGCTTTCCGCGACCGCGACGCGTCGGCCGAGCGCCTGGTTGCGCTCCACGACGCGCTGCGCCGCATCGACCAGTTCGGCAGGGAGGATCGTATCGGTCATCGTCCATCCTCGTTGCAAAGCGGCAGGTCGGGAACGTCCGCCGCCTTGCCGCCGGCCTTCTGGCGCTTCAGATATTGCAGCGTCGTTATGACGATGCCCGCGATGTTGCGCGGCGGCAGGGGTGCCAGATTGGTCACCAGCCGGTCGATCGTCGTGCAGTCCCGAACCGCGATCCGCCCGACGATCAGCGGCACGATGATCGACGTCAGCAACGGCCGGGCATAATCGGACTGGAGGAGGATATCGGCCGCCGGATCGCTGAGCTTAACGATCGCCGCACGGGCCGCCGGCCATGCCTGGTCTGCCGTCGACTGGTAGCGGCCGATAAGCGCGCCGTCCGCACGGCGAAACGGGCTGGCCTCGGGCAATCGCGCGGCGCAGAGCCGGCCGGTCTCGCGCAGGATATCGGGCATCGCGACCAGCACCATCGCCTGCGCCTCCGGATCGGTCAGACAGATGCGCGCCGGTTGCGGGGGTGCCGCCGCCAATGCAAGCATCAGCGCCAGCTTCATCACGGTCGGTTCGGCAAGCTGACCGTC
>NZ_CAXTII010000097.1:0-9801 GCF_964244235.1 uncultured Sphingomonas sp. | reverse complement strand
CTTGTTTCAGCGGCACGATCGCGAACAGCAACACCATGGCGAGCGGCGACGCCTTCTGGTTGATCGCATGCGTTTCCGGATCGACGTGGATCGTCATCATGCGCCCGCGCTGCCAGCCGATCGCGGCACCGATGACGACACCCGCGAGCGCGATCAACCAGCCGACCGGCCGTGGCGGCATGGACACGAAGAGGATCGCGACGATGACGAGGTAGATTGCGGGCACGATCCACAACTGCTCCAGCTTCAGGCGGCGCATCCGGGTCATCTGGCGACCGCGGATGAGGAACACGATGGCGATGACCGCGATCGGGATCACATATTGCATCAGCCCGCTCGGCTGTACCGCTTGCCCGCCCATCTCGATCGTCCCCCGCTCGTCCCATGGCGTGTGTTAGCCCCCCGACACAGTGTAGGAAAGCCTATTCCGCCGCCTCGGCGATGGACAGCCGATCCTTCCAGACCAGCATGGGCTTGCGTGCCGCAAGCGTCTCGTCGAGGCGGGCACGCGGGGCGAAATGCGGTGCCGATTTCAGCGCCTGGTCGCCCGCCCTGGCACGTTCCGCGACCGACCGCAGCGCACCGATGAACTGATCGAGCGCCGCCTTGCTCTCGGTCTCGGTCGGCTCGACCAGCATCGCGCCGTGGACGACGAGCGGGAAGTACATCGTCATCGGGTGGAATCCCTCGTCGATCAGCCCCTTGGCGATGTCGATCGTCGAGAAGCCGTCGGCCAGGCCGGCGTCGGAGAACAAAGCTTCGTGCATGCATGGCCCGCTGCCCCCGAACGGCGCATCGAGCGTGTCGTCGAGCGACCGCAGGACATAGTTCGCGTTCAGCACCGCGTCCTCGGCCACCTGCCGCAACCCGTCCGCACCATGGCTGAGGATATAGGTCAGCGCCCGCGTGAACATCCCCATCTGGCCATGGAACGCCACCATCCGCCCGAAACTGCCGGCATGGTGCTCGCCCGCATTTTCTTCCTCGATCAGCGCGAAGCTATCGCCCTGCTTCTCGACGAAGGGCAGCGGCGCGAACGGGGTCAGCGCTTCGGAGAACACCACCGGCCCCGACCCCGGGCCGCCGCCGCCATGCGGGGTGGAGAAGGTCTTGTGCAGGTTGATATGCATCGCGTCGATGCCGAGGTCTCCCGGCCGCACCCGCCCGACGATCGCGTTGAAATTCGCGCCGTCGCAATAGACGAACCCGCCCGCCGCATGGACGGCGTCCGAGATCGCCTTCATGTCGCGCTCGAACAGGCCGCAGGTGTTGGGGTTCGTTATCATGACGCCCGCGACGTCGGGTCCCAGCCGCGCGGTCAAGGCGGCGATGTCGACGCGGCCCTCGGCGGTCGCGGGAATAGCCTCGACGCCATAGCCGGCGAAGGCCGCCGTCGCCGGGTTGGTCCCGTGCGCGCTTTCGGGGACCAGAATGACCTTGCGGTGGCCCTCGCCCTTCGCCTCCAGCGCGGCGCGGATCGCGAGCATGCCGCACAGCTCGCCATGTGCGCCCGCCTTCGGACTCATCGCGACCGAGGTCATGCCGGTCAGCGTGACAAGCCAGTGCGCCAACTGGTGGACCACCTCCAGCGCGCCCTGCACCGTGTCGACCGGCTGGAGGGGGTGAACATCGGCAAACCCCGGCAATCGCGCCATCTTCTCGTTCAGGCGCGGATTGTGTTTCATCGTGCAGCTGCCGAGCGGGAAGAAGCCGAGGTCGATGCCGTAATTCTGGCGGGACAGGCGGGTATAGTGGCGGACGGTTTCGGGTTCGGACAGACCGGGGAGGCCGATGGCTTGTTCGCGCTCCAACCCACCTAGCCTCCCCGGCGAAGGCCGGGGTCCAGTTGCTAAGCTGGTCGTAACGGCGGACGGCGCGTCATCGCTCGCGTCTCGCAACTGGACCCCGGCCTTCGCCGGGGTGGCGTGGTCGGTGAAATCCACCCCCGTCGTGTCGCCATCCCCGATCTCGAAGATCAGCGATTCCTCCAGCATCAGCGCCTTGTTGCCGGTGGAAGTGGAGGCAGCCGCTTGCCGGTCCGACGACATTTCTGGACGCCAGCCGCTTTGATTTAATGCCATCGGATCAACGCCTTCTGATCGATGCCGCACGCGGCGTGCGACGATTGCAAAAACTGGAAGTGGAGGAAGTGGAGGCGTGCGTGCGTCTTTTCGAAAGGCCCCGCCGATCGCCGCCGAAAACGGGCTGCGGTCGGTCGGATGCGTGCGCGGACATGCCGACCCCGAAGCATTGTTTTTCCAACATTGGAACCGCCCGCGTCATGCGGCTAGCGCCTTTGCCAGACCGACGGCGAGCGCCTCGACATCCTCCGCCGTCGTCGTCTCCGTCACCGCGACCGCCAGCCCGTTCGCGAGCGTTTCCTCACCCGGGTACAACCGACCCAGCGACACGCCCGCCAATATCCCTTGATCGGCCAGCGCGCGCACCACCGGCCGTGCCTCGACCGGAAGCTTCAGCGTGAACTCGTTGAAGAAGCCGTCATTGACCAGTTCGACACCCGGCACCTGTACCAGCCGGTCCGCCGCGCGGCAGGCCGCCGCATGGTTGATCCCCGCCAGCCGGCGCAGCCCCGCCTCGCCGAGCAAGGTCATGTGGATCGAGAAGGCCAGCGCGCACAGCCCGCTGTTCGTGCAGATGTTGCTCGTTGCCTTCTCGCGCCGGATATGCTGCTCGCGCGTCGACAGCGTCAGCACGAAACCGCGGCGGCCGTCCGCATCCACCGTCTCGCCGCATAGCCGACCCGGCATCTGGCGGACATATCTGTCCTTGCAGCCGAACAGGCCGACATAAGGTCCGCCGAATTGCAGCCCGACGCCCAGCGACTGCCCTTCGCCGACGACGATGTCCGCATCCATCTCGCCCGGCGATTTCAGCGCACCCAGCGCGACGGGTTCGGTGACGACCGCGATCAGCAGCGCCTTCTTCGCATGGCACGCCGCGGCGAGGTCGGTCAGGTCGGCGATGCGCCCCAGGATGTCGGGATATTGCACGACGACGCAGCTGGTATCGCCGTCGATCTTCTCGATCAGCCGGTCGACGTCCATGTCGGGGACCAGCCACGGCGCGGTCGTCTCGAGCATGTCGCCGGTATATTTCGCCATCGTCTTCGCAACCGACACGTAGTGAGGATGCAGCCCCGACGACAGGATCGCCTTGCCCCGCTTCGTGATCCGCCGCGCCATGCCGATCGCCTCCCAGCACGCGGTCGATCCGTCGTACATCGACGCGTTCGCGACATCGGTGCCCAGCAGCCGCGCCACCTGCGTCTGGAATTCGAACAGCATCTGCAACGTGCCCTGCGCGATCTCGGGCTGGTACGGCGTATAGGCGGTCAGGAACTCGCCGCGCTGGATCAGGTGATCGACGCTGGCGGGGACATGATGCCTGTACGCGCCGCAGCCGAGGAAGAACGGTGCCTCGCCCGCAGTCAGGTTTTTCCGTGCAAGCGCCGTCATGTGCCGCTCCACGGCCATCTCCGACGCGTGGCTGGGCAGGCCGGCGATCGGACCGGACAATCGTGCCGCTTCGGGGACGTCGACGAACAGGTCGTCGATCGAGGATGCGCCGACGACGGACAGCATCGCGTTCCGGTCGGACTGGGTGAGGGGCAGGTAGCGCATCGGGATCGACTCCTCCCCTCCCGTTTACGGGAGGGGTCGGGGGTGGGCGCTCGTTCTCCACGAGCCACAGTCTTGAAGGAGAGCGACCGCCCACCCCCAACCCCCTCCCGCACGCGGGAGGGGGCTTATCCGGTCACAGCTTCGCGACGAACGCCGCGTACGCTGCTTCATCCATCAGCTCGCCCAATTCGCCGACATCGATCAGCGTGATCTTGAAGAACCACCCCCCGGCTTCCGGAGCGGTGTTCACCAGCGCCGGGTCGTCGGCAAGTGCGACATTGCCCTCGATGACCGTACCCGACACCGGAGAATAGACGTCGGACGCGGCCTTGACCGATTCGACCACCGCGGCCTCGTCGCCCTTGGCAAGCTGCTTTCCCCCGGCGGGCACGTCGACGAACACGATGTCGCCCAACTGGCTCTGCGCATATTCGCTGATCCCGACGGTACCGGTCTCGCCCTCGATGTCGATCCATTCATGGTCTTGCGTAAAATAGCGGCTCATCACTTGCCTCCTGCACGGACATAGCGGTGGGGAACGAAGGGCATCGCGGTGACGATCGCCGTGTGGACCTTCCCGCGCTGTACCAGGCGGATACGGGTACCGGGCGCAGCCATCGCGGCGGGTACATAGGCCATCGCGATCGGGGCACCGACGGTGGGCGCGAAGCCGCCGGACGTGACCTTGCCGACGGTACCGTCCTCTTCGTCGACGACCGCCGCGCCCTCGCGCACCGGCTGCCGACCGTCGATCAACAGCCCGACGCGCTTGACGACCGGCCCCGCGTCCCGTTCGGCGAGGATGCGCGCTGCGCCGGCGAAATCGCCAGCCTCGCGGCGGCGCTTCGACAGTGCGAAGCCCAGATCGGCCATCACCGGGGTGATATCCGGATCGAGGTCATGACCGTAAAGCGGCAGCCCCGCCTCCAGCCGCAGCGAGTCGCGCGCGCCGAGGCCGACCGGTTTCACTTCGGGTTCGCCAAGCAGCGCATCGGCGAGCGCGACGACATTGTCCGCCGGCACCGATATCTCGAACCCGTCTTCCCCGGTATAGCCCGACCGGCTGATCCACAGCGCCGCGCCGTCCCAGTCAAATGCGGCCGCGGTCATGAACGTCAGCGCCGCCGCGCCGGGCACGATCCGCGCGAGCGCGTCGACCGCCTTCGGACCCTGCACCGCGATCAGCGCCTGGTCGTCCATCAGGTTCATCGTGACACCGTCGGGCAGCGCGTCGAGCAGATAGGCGATATCGTCATATTTGGTCGCGCCGTTGACGACGACGTAGAAAGCGTCGCCACGCCGCGTGACCATCAGGTCGTCGAGCATCCCGCCACCGTTGCTCAGCAGCAGCGAATAGCGCATCCGACCCTCGCCGAGCCCGGTGATATCGCCGGGCAGCACGCTCTCCAGCGCCCGTGCCGCGCATTCGCCCGAAAACACCAGCTGGCCCATATGGCTGACATCGAAAAGCCCGGCGGATTCGCGGGTCCACACATGCTCGGCCATGATCCCTTCATACTGGATCGGCATCTCGTACCCGGCGAATTCGACCATGCGGGCACCATGCGCGCGGTGCCACGCATCGAGCGGCAGCAGGTCGGCGGCAAGCTCGACATATTCGTCGGCCTGATCGATGATGTCGGCGGCAGTCGGGGGGGCGTCGCGCATCGTTCCGTCTCCAAGGGGCGGCCGGCCGCGGACGAATCCGCTGGTCGATCCGGAACCCCCTCTGTCACGGAACCTGAGAGCTTTCCCCCGGCTTGTCGCCGGGGTTACACCTTCGGTGGCACCCGATCGCCCGAGCGCGCTTTCCAGAGTGTCGATTCGACCCGCGCGGTCCTGGTTGCCTGAGAGATTCCGGGGCGGTTGCTCCTTCGGCGGTCCTGAAAGGACACTCTCCCGCGCGCGTCGCAGCCGGTCGCCCGGCATCGACCCGTCAAGCTGTGCCGGTCGGTCGAGGCGAAGTCAATCTGGCGGAGCAGTTTCAGGATTCCCGTTCCCCCGAAAAAGCGGGGCCCGGGTTACGAGACGCACCGCTCGTGGCCCTGGACCCCCCGCGTTCGCGGGGGAACAGTAAGCTCAACGCGTCGCGTTGTACTTCAGCTGTTCGTCGGTCAGCTGAAAACCGACCAGCGCCTCGAACGTCACGCTCAACACGGCGCGGCGTACCTCGGGCAGCGTCAGCGGATCGGTCGCGGCGTCCTCATCGCCCGCCTTGCGCTTGTGGGTCAGCTTTTCCCTCACGTCGGCGGGCAGCGTCGCGGCCGACCGGGTGATCGACGTGGCCGCCGTTCCGCCGGCGTGCGCGCGCGCCTGCCCGGCGTCGAAATGGACGTTCACCCCGGCGACTCGCTTGGCGACGACCGCCGTGCCGCCGCGAACGATCGTGACGAAATAGGGGAACACGACATCGCGCGCGCCATCGGTTCGCGCGCGGCGTGCGTCGATGTCGAAGGTAACATTGGTCGCCACCTGATCGCCGACGTCGTCGTTGCACGTCGATCGCACGTTGGTCATCGTCGCGGTCACATCGATCGCGGTCGAATCGCGGCTGGTCGCGGGGTCGAACAGCGTCACGTCGCCGGTGCCGATGGGCACGCCGACCACGGGACAGGCAGAACGGATCGCGGTGATGCCGCCGGTCTCGTCCAGTTCACCCTTCTTGGCAGCGCAACCCGCCAGGACAAGGGCGGCAAGACCCAGGGACGGCAGGACGAGGACGGATTTCGGAAATGTCACGGGCACGCATACCTTTTCGTGTCGCGGGCGCGCACCCCGGGTTGAACGAGGGCGGTCCGGCTGGCGGCGGGACCATAGGAACCGGCTTTCGCCCGCGCAAGCAATCGCGTAGAACGACATGATCATGGTCGTCGACACAAAATCCGCGTTCAAGCCAGTGCTCGAATTGGTGATCGCAGCACCGCGGGGCTTCTGTGCGGGTGTCGATCGCGCGATCCGGATCGTCGAACTGGCGATCGAAAAACATGGCGCGCCGGTCTATGTCCGCCACGAGATCGTGCACAACCGCTACGTGGTCGATGCGCTGCGCGAAAAAGGCGCGATCTTCGTCGAGGAACTGGACGAGGTCCCCGATGGTGCACCCGTCGTCTTTTCCGCACATGGCGTCCCGAAGTCGGTACCGGTCGAAGCGCAGGATCGGGGACTGGACTATCTCGACGCGACCTGTCCGCTGGTGTCGAAGGTCCATCGTCAGGCCGAACGGCTCGTCGCCGCAGGTCGCCACATCGTCTTCATCGGCCATGCCGGACACCCCGAAGTCATCGGTACGTTCGGTCAGGTTCCCGCGGGGGCGATGTCGCTGATCGAGACCGCGGCCGATGCCGAACTGTTCATGCCCGAGGACCCGGCGAACCTCGCCTTCCTGACACAGACGACGCTGTCGGTGGACGACACCGCCGCCGTCGTCGCCGTGTTGCAGCGCCGCTTTCCCGAGATGCAGCCGCCGCGTGGCGAGGACATCTGCTACGCGACCTCGAATCGTCAGTCCGCGGTGAAGGCGATCGCGGCGGAATGCGACGCGATGCTCGTGATCGGCGCGCCCAATTCCTCCAATTCGGTTCGCCTCGTCGAAGTCGCCGAGCGCGAGGGGGTGCGGGCGCGCCTGTTGCAGCGCGCCGCCGATCTCGACTGGAGCCTCCTCGACGGGGTCCGCACGTTAGGCCTGACCGCTGGCGCGTCCGCGCCGGAGATTTTGGTTCGCGAGGTCATCGCGTTATTGGCGACTCGTTATGAGATCGTCGAACGCGAGGTCGAGACGACGCGCGAGACGGTCGCGTTCAAGCTGCCCCGCGGCCTCGAAATCGCCGCCTGAGTTTCCAGGACATGGCCGTCTATACCCAGGTCTCCGCGGAGGCGCTGGCTGCGTTCCTGTCGCGCTACGATCATGGCCACCTGCGATCCGCGAAGGGGATCGCGGAGGGTGTGCAGAACAGCAACTATCTGGTCGATACCGATCGCGAGCGTTTCATCCTGACGCTGTATGAGGAGCGGACGGACACCCGGGACCTGCCCTTTTTCCTGGCGATGCTCGATCACCTCGCAGCCGACGGAAATCCCGTACCGCGCGCGCTGCCCGACCGGGCCGGTACGGCGGTCCAGATGCTGGCGGGGCGGCCGGCGTGCCTCATCGAATTCCTGGACGGCGTGTCCGTTTCATACCCGACCGCCGGGCAAGCGCGCGCGGCGGGCGCAGCGATGGGGGCGTTGCATGCCAGCCTCGCGACGTTCGATCAGATGCGGCGCAATCCGCTGGGGGTGGCGGATTGGCCCGCGATGCTGGCGCGCTGCGGTCGCGACATGGACCTGATCGCGCCCGGCCTGTTCGACCAGGTCGAACGCGCGTTGGCGAGGGTGGTCGGCGCATGGCCATCCGACCTGCCAATCGCGGCGATCCATTCGGACCTGTTCCCCGACAACGTCCTGATGCTGGGCGACACGGTGACGGGAGTCATCGATTTCTATTTCGCCTGCACCGACATCCGCGCATACGACCTGGCGGTCATGCACACATCATGGTGCTTCGATGGCACCGGGCGGAACTACGATCCGGCGATCGGGCGGGCGCTGGTCGATGGCTATGCGACGCGGTTCGACCTGTCCGCCGCGGAACGGGCAGCGTTGCCGGTGCTGGCGCGCGGGGGGTGCCTTCGGTTCCTGCTGACGCGGGCCTGGGATTGGCTGAACACGCCCGCCGATGCGCTGGTGACCCGAAAGGATCCGCTCGCATATCTGCGTCGGCTCGAAATCTATGAGACGCAGGACGTGTTCGGATGACGCTCACCCATGTCGAGATCGCCACCGACGGCGCGTGCAAGGGCAATCCCGGGCCGGGCGGCTGGGGCGCGCTGATCCGCAGCGGCGCGCACGAGAAGGAATTGTCGGGCGGCGAGGCGCTGACGACCAACAACCGCATGGAGTTGACCGCGGCGATCGAGGCACTGAAGGCGCTCAGCCGGCCCTGCGCGGTGACGCTGTCGACCGACAGCCGGTATGTCATGGACGGTCTGACCAAGTGGATTCACGGTTGGCAGCGCAATGGCTGGCGTACCGCGGACAAGAAACCGGTGAAGAACGCCGAGCTATGGCAGGCCTTGCTCGCCGCCGCGGGGCCGCACGTGATCGACTGGAAATGGGTCAAGGGCCATGCCGGGCACCCTGACAACGAACGCTGCGACCGGCTGGCGAGCGACGCGGCGGTGACGGCAGCGGTGCCGCGCTAGCCGGCGAAGCGGGACACGGCATACCGTGCCGGATCGATCCTGGCGACCGCCGGGTCCGGCGCGTGGCCCGACAGGATCGACGCCGCCAGCATTGCCGCCGCGGGCGCGGTCTGGATGCCGAAACCGCCCTGCCCCGCAAACCAGAAAAAGCCGGGCACGACGGAGTCGAAGCCGTACACCGGCAACCGGTCCGGCGCGAAGCTGCGCAGGCCGGCCCACCGCCGTTCGACCGCTTCGACACGCCAGTCCACCACCCCCTCGAATCGGTCGATCGCGACCGCGACGTCCAGCTCTTCGGGTTGCGCGTCGCACGGATCGCTCGGGATCTCGTCATGCGGGCTGAGCCACAGGCGTCCGCCGGGCTCGGGCTTGAAATAGAAGCGCCCCGATATGTCCGCGACATGCGGCAGGCCGGCCGGAGCCGGGGGATCGGTACGAAGCTGCACCAGCGTCCGGCGATAGGCACGGATGCCGATCGGCGCGACCCCCGCCCGCATGGCGACGACATCCGCCCAGGCACCTGCCGCATCGACGAGGATAGTTGCGTCGAACCTCCCGGCGCGCGTATCGATCGACCAGCGACCGTCCTGCCGGGTCGCCGCAGACAATTCGGCATGGGTCGCCAGCATCGCCCCGCCGCGCCGCGCGGTCGCCAGCGCATCGGCATGGAGCGCGGCGACGTCGATATAGGCGCAGCTGGGTTCGGCGACACCGAGCGTCCAATCGGCGCGCAATCCCGGCACGAGGCCCGAGGGGTCGATCCGGCGAAGATCGACTCCCGAGCCGGCGAACGCCGTCAGCATCGCATCGATCGCGCGCGCATCCCCCGCCCGCCCGATATGCAGCGAGCCGAGCGGATCGAGGAAGCCGCCGGCGCGCAGTGCCGGCCCCCAATGCACGCCGCCGAGGAACGCGGCGAT
>NZ_CAXTII010000096.1:0-9923 GCF_964244235.1 uncultured Sphingomonas sp. | reverse complement strand
CGATGCCGTCGTCGCCCGTCAGCGTGACCGGCCAGCACTGGACGGTCCCGATCAGCGCGCCGTCTTCCACCGCGGCGAAGCTGAGCGCCGGCACTGCCAAGCCTGCGCCGCGCACCTTGTACGCGGTGCGCAGGTGGCGATCGGTACCGAACGCACGGTCGAGCAGGCTTTCCACCGCGAGGACGTCGATGCCGGCAAGGGATATGAACTCGATCACGCCTATGTCTCCGCCCCGGGGACGAACGCCCGCGGCGGCGCGCTTTACGGTGCGATCGGCGATCCTGCAAAGCGGTGTGCGCTTTCCTGGGCGGCGGAGCATGCTAAGGCCCCCCGCATGGACGATCTGCTGCAACTGGAAGTGCACGATATCGAGGTATTGGTGCTCACCGGCATCTATTCGGAGGAGACGCATCTGCCGCAGCCGCTGCGGATATCGCTGACCGTCGATCTCGGCTGCCCGCGCGGTTTCGCGCCCGACACGCCGCTGGCCGCTTCGAAAAACTATCTCGACCTGAAACATGCCGCGACCGATGCGCTGCCGACCGGGGTGCATTTCACGCTGATCGAGGGCGTCGCGGATCATATCTGCGAGACATTGTTCCTGCAGGACGCGCGGGTGGCGCGGGTGAAGATCCGGATCGTTAAGCTCGCGATATCGGAAAACGGCGAATCGATCGGGATAACGATGGTGCGTCACCGCCGATGAGGACGGCATGACGGTCGTACATGCCGCGTCAAGCGACGACATCGCGACGATCGTCCGCGCGGCGTCGGGGGGATCGCTCGTCGTCGTGATCGAACCCGGCCGCGATCCGCTATCCGCCGCATTGGCGGAGGCGTCGATCGCGCCGCTCGCGGTGGAACGGGCACCGGGGATGCGGATCAATGCGGTGGTCGGCGACGGCGCGGCGGCGGATGTCGCGGCGATGGCGGGGTTTCTGGATACGGCCGGATCGACGACGGGGCAGGTGGTGCGAATAACGTAGTGGGCGTTCTACCCACCCCGCCCGCAAGGCCCGAGCCCCTCGATCACGAATCGATAATCCTCGCGCGCCGCATCCGCATCGCTCGTCGAAAGCGTCGCGGCGGCGCGGTCGGGCAAGGTGGCCGGCAGTGCGCAGGCCAGCCGATACCATAACAACGTGTTCGGCGGCGGCGGCGCGGCCGCTTCGTCCACGATCTCGCTGAGCGCGACCGACCAGCGCGGCCGCTCGCCCGGGCGGCGCAGGACCGACAGCGACACCGGCCGGTTGTCCGCGGTGGTCAGGAATATCTGCGTCTCGCCCTCGCCGGGCAGCGCGCCGGGCACATGGAAGGCACTGCCGATGCCGGTGATCGCCGGTGGCGCGTCGGCGGCGATCAGTTCGCGCACGATTCCGCGTACCTGCGAATCGCGTATCGGCGACCATTCGCGCTGACCGTCGCGCCCGACCAGCTGCAGCTGATCCTCCGACCCCGCCACCCGCCGCGCGAACAGCAGGACGCGCAGGTCCTTCATCTTGACGATCCGCCCGTCCGCGCCAGGTGCCATGTCCACCAGATACCCGATCCGCGCGGGCAGCCCGCCGGTGCCGCGGACCAGCGCGCCGACATCCGCCGCGACGTAGAACCGCGTGAACCCCGGCGCGACCGTCGCCGCCTCCGCCCCCTTGATTCGCGCCGCCGACCGGATCGTCGCGTCGACGATCACCGGAGCGGCCAGGATCCGATCGACCAGATCGGCATAGCCCGCGCGTACCGGTTGTCCGAACGCCGCAGGTGGTACGGACGGTCCCGCCTGCGCAGAAACGCCCCAAGGCGCTGACAGCGCGAGGAAAACCAGGGTTGCGGCGGGTAAGGGCGGTTTCATGACCGCGTTCGTTACGCCCGGCCCCCTGAACGTTACAGAAATAAATAGCGGCGGGCGCGATTGATCGTTTGTTGCGCCCGACAAAGCGTTTGCGTGTCGCAAGGCTCGGCGATAGGACTCGGTCTCCGTCGTAAGGATATATTGACTCTCGGCATGCGGTGCCGGCTATGTTGCCCCAGGGGTAGCCTGTTCGCTTGTCGTGATAGGGAGCGTCGTTGCTGAATGGCCTATACTGACCAGAAAATGTCCGGGGGAAAGATTTCCGCGATCGTCATCGTCGCGCTGATCCACCTTGCGCTCGGCTATGCCTTCGTGACCGGACTCGCATACCAGTATGTGAAAAAGGCGCAGGATAAGCTGAACACGTTCGACGTCGCGCCGCCGCCGCCGCCGCCGCCGGACGTCCCGCCGCCGCCGCCGCCGCCCGACCAGAAGTTCACGCCCCCGCCGGTCGTGGTACCTCCGCCGATCGTCCGCGCACCCGTGCAGTCGCCGGTCATCATCCAGTCGGTGCCGACACCGCCGAAGGCGATTCAGTATGTTCCGGTGGCCGCCCCGCCTGCACCGCCAGCCCCGCCTGCACCGCCGACCGTCAGCAAGGCGGCGGGCGCGAAGGGCGATCCGTCGCAGTGGATCACCAATGACGACTATCCGCCGGACGCGCTGCGCGCCAACGAGGCGGGCGTCAGCGTGATCGCCTGGACGATCAACACCGCGGGCAAGGTCGAAGGGTGCCATACCACACAGTCCAGCGGCTCGTCGTCGCTCGACAACGCGGCCTGCCGGGCGCTCAGCCGCCGCGGTCGGTACAGCCCGGCGACCGACGCCGGGGGCAATCCGATCGCGGTGACCCAGACTAGGCGTGTGGTATGGAAGATACCGACCGACCGTTGATCCGGACGCCACCGGTTCAGCGTTTCATTTTCAGATGACCCAGCATCGAACATTCAGAGGGAATTACCGACCATGATCACGACCATTCTCGCCGCGGCCGGGACCGCGGCCGCCAAGGGTGACAATCCATACGGGCTCCAGCAGTCGCTGAAGGAAGGCGGGCTGATTTCGCAGACGGTCTTCACGATTCTCGTCATCTTCTCGATCGCATCGTTCTACATCCTGTTCTCGAAACTGTTCGAGCAGCAGAAGATCATGAACCAGGCCAAGCGCGTCCGTCAGGGCTTCTGGTCGGCGAATTCACTGCGCGAAGGTTCGGCCAAGCTCGACAAGAACTCGGCCTACAAGCAGATCGTCGACGACGGACTGGCAGCACAGGACCAGCACGCGAAGCTGACCGATCCGGTCGAGGCGCATGACTGGCTGCACAATTCGCTCGCCCGTTCGGAGGGCGCGATCAATTCGAAGCTCGGCGGCGGTCTCGCCTTCCTCGCGACGGTCGGCTCGGTTGCGCCGTTCATCGGCCTGTTCGGCACCGTGATCGGCATCTACCGCGCCCTCGTGAAGATCGGTGCGTCGGGTTCGGGCTCGATCGACCAGGTCGCCGGGCCTGTGGGCGAGGCGCTCATCATGACCGCGCTCGGCCTGGTCGTCGCGGTGCCGGCGGTGCTGGCGTACAACTGGCTGCAGCGTCGCAACAAGTCGATCGCGGAGGACCTGTCGGCCTTCTCGAACGACGTGCTCGGCTTCCTGGCATCGAACGGCGCGGTTCGTCCGTCGATGGCGGTCGCCAAGCCCGCGCCGGTCGCCGCCAAGCCGGCGGGTGCGACGACCGCTCCGCGCGTCTGATCAACAGGATCAATCCGGTATCGGCGCATCGTCGCCGATACCGGATGATCCGGTTCCCTGCCTCTGTGCCGGGGACTCGAAACACGGTAAGAAATAGGATCATTCGCACATGGCGATGGGCATTGCCGGTTCCACCGAAACCCCGATTTCGGATATCAACACGACGCCGCTCGTCGACGTCATGCTGGTGCTTCTCATAATCTTCCTGGTGACCGCGACCGTTGCCGTACAGGCCGTGAAGCTGAAGCTTCCGAACGTGCGCTTCGACCCGACCACCACCAAGCCCGAGAACGTCTCGCTGGCGATCACCAGCAAGCCCGACGGTACCTGCCTGGTCTATTGGGGCGTGTCCCCGGTGACTCACCAGGAACTGCTCGACCGGGCGGTCGCCAAGCTGAAGGCGGAGATCGCGCGGCAGGGCGGCGTCGGCAACCCCGATCTCGAACTGCCCGAAGCGCATATCCGCGGCGACGTGAACACGCCGTACAAGTGCATCGGCGGTGCGATCTACACGATGCAGCAGGCCGGTTTCGCCAAGGTCGGCTTCATCTCCGAACCGCCTCCGGGCGAAGGCGTGGTGCGTCTGTGACGCCGCGCCCCGTGACATCAGGAGTATAATGCTATGGCAATGAGTGGCGGCCGCGAAGATGGCGAGCCGATGATGGAAATGAACATGACGCCGTTGATCGACGTCCTGCTCGTGCTCCTCATCATGTTCATCATCACCATCCCGATCCAGACGCACGCGGTGAAGGTGGATCTGCCGTCCAACCAGGTAAACCAACCGCCGCCGATCGATGCGCAGAAGAACAAGGTGTCGATCGACGCGGCCGGTACGGTGTCGTGGAACGGCGCTCCGGTCGATGACCTGACGCTGCGCCAGTATCTGGACAAGACGACGCAGATGAACCCGGAGCCGGAATTGCACTTCCAGCCCGATCCGAACGCGAAGTACGACGTGGTCGACCGGACCCTGGCGGTCATCAAGCGGTCGTCGGTGTCGAAGCTGGGCTTCATCGGCAACGAGCAGTATTTCAACGACTTCTGATCGCTGGCGATAGGGTCGGAACGGACGGGGCGGCTCCTGCGGGGGCCGCCCTTTTTCGTTCGAGCGGTTGCGCGGAGGCAAAATCGAAGATTGTGCGACGGCCATTCGCCCATGAGCAGCCAATCGAGTCACCAGCGTCACGCCCGCGGGGAACGTCGTAAATCGCTTGCCTTCATTCGTGGCGCCTAGCAGCGTGTCGATCATGAAGCTTCGGAGCGTGACGATTGCGCTAGGTTTGATCGCCACGTTCCCGTTCGCGGCCAGCAGCGCCGGAATCGCCGGCGCCGGGCGCGCGTTCGATCATGTCGTCGCGTTGAAGGACGGTCGGAACATCGCTCTGCGCTGCGGCGGCAAAGGTCACTTCACCGTCTTGCTGGAGACCGGGGACGGCGGTCGCCGCGCCCACATGGCCAAGCTGTTCGCCGCACTCGCGGAACGCTACCGGGTTTGCGACTATGACCGACGCAATATGGGCCGAAGCTCGGCCGCACCCCTTCCGCGCGAGGCCGCCGACCTAGCCGCCGATCTGTCCGACGCGCTTTCGGCTGCACACGTCCGTGGCCCCTACATCCTGTTCGGCACCTCGATGGGCGGGCTGCTCGTCCGATCCTACGCGGCCATGCACCCGGTGGCCGGTTTCGTGACGAGCAATCAGCCGGGCACGTCGGGCGAATGGGGGCGACATGCGCATCCGCTGGAAACGCCAGCGCAGCGCGCGCAGGACGACGCCTGGGCGTCCGGCGACAACAACGAACATATCGACGTGAACGACGTGAGCCGTACGATCGACGCCGCCGGCCCACCGACGGTCCCGCACATCGTCATGATCTCGTCGGAGCGGTATCAATGCGCCGCGGCGGGAACGTGCGGGCCGACGTACCGCGCCTTCGTCGCCGCGTCGCGGGAGGCGGCGCTTGGCGGAACGGAAGGGCGGTTTCGGACGATCGACGGCAACCACGATCTCTACGTCACCAACCTGCAGGATGTAGTCAGAGCGATCGATCAGGTCGCCGCGGCCGCTTCGACCGGCCAACGGAAGTCGGCTCTGCGTCCATAGTTTCGAGCAACGTGCGGCTCCGGGGGGCCTGCGTTCGCCCGCTCACAATTTCGGCAATGTCACCCCGCGCTGCCCCATATATTTCCCCGCCCGGTCCGCATAACTCACTTCGCACGGCTCGTTCCCCTGCAGGAACAGGAACTGGCACGCGCCTTCGTTGGCGTAAACCTTCGCCGGGAGCGGCGTGGTGTTCGAGAATTCGAGCGTGACGTGCCCCTCCCAGCCCGGCTCCAGCGGCGTGACGTTCACGATGATCCCGCACCGCGCATAGGTCGATTTGCCGAGGCAGATGACCAGTATGTCGCGCGGCACGCGGAAATATTCGACGGTGCGGGCCAGCGCGAAGCTGTTCGGGGGGATGATGCAGCAATCGGTCTTGCGATCGACGAAGCTGTTCGCGGCGAAATCCTTCGGATCGACGATGACGCTGTCGATATTGGTGAAGATCTTGAACTCGTCCGCCACCCGCGCGTCATAGCCATAGGAGGACAGGCCGTAACTGATGCAACCGTCGCGCCGCTGGGCATCGACAAAGGGTTCGATCATGCCGCGACTGAGCGCGGCCTCGCGAATCCAGCGGTCGGACAGGATGGACATGCAAACCCCTTCGCCGGAATGCGCGGCCGGGGCAAGCGCCGGTCAGCGCGCCCGGTTCGCGACCAGGTCGTCCACCACCGCGGGATCGGCGAGCGTCGAGGTGTCGCCAAGCGTCGACACGTCACCTTCCGCGATCTTGCGCAGGATGCGGCGCATGATCTTGCCCGACCGCGTCTTCGGCAGGCCGGGCGCGAACTGGATGACGTCGGGCGCGGCGATCGCGCCGATTTCGTTCCGCACCCACCCGATCAATGTCCGGCGCAGATCGTCCGACGCGTCCTGCCCGGCGTTCAGCGTGACATAGGCATAGATGCCCTGACCCTTGATGTCGTGCGGGAAACCGACCACCGCGGCTTCCGCGACATGTTCGTGCAGCACCAGCGCGCTCTCGACCTCCGCGGTACCCATGCGGTGACCCGACACGTTGATGACGTCGTCGATCCGCCCGGTGATCCAGTAATAGCCGTCGCCGTCGCGCCGCGCGCCGTCACCGGTGAAGTATTTGCCGGGGAAGGTGCGGAAATAGGTTTCGAAGAACCGTTCGGCATCGCCCCAAACGCCGCGCATCTGTCCCGGCCAGCTCTTCGCGATCACCAGCGGCCCCTCTGCCGCGCCGTCCTGCACCACGCCTTCGTTATCGACGATCTGCGGAAACACGCCGGGCAGCGGCGTGGTCGCGGAGCCCGGCTTGAGCGGCGTCGCGCCGGGCAGGGGGGCGATCATGCCCGCACCCGTCTCGGTCTGCCACCACATGTCGATGATCGGGCAGCGATCGCCGCCGACGACATGATGATACCAGCGCCATGCCTCGGGATTGATCGGCTCGCCCACCGAACCGAGCAGCCGAAGCGAGGCGCGGCTGGTACGCGCGACCGGCGCGTCGCCCTCGCGCATCAGCGCGCGCAGAACGGTGGGCGCGGTGAACAGCGTCGCGACTTTGTGGCGATCGACGACTTCCCAGATGCGGCTCGGCGTCGGCCAGTTGGGAACGCCTTCGTACATCAATGTCGTGCAGCCGTTGGAGAGCGGGCCGTACACGATATAGCTGTGCCCGGTGACCCAGCCGACATCGGCTGCGCACCAGAAAATCTCGTCCGGGCGCGGATCGAAGCACCATGCGTGCGTCAGGTTCGCCCATAACAGATAGCCGCCGCTGGTGTGGACGACGCCCTTGGGTTTGCCGGTCGAGCCCGAGGTGTAGAGGATGAATAACGGGTCCTCCGCATTCATCGCCACCGCAGGACAGTCGTCGGCGACGTCCGCCTCATGATACCATATGTCGCGACCCTCGGTCATCGCCACCCCGGCCCCCGTCGCGCGGACGACGATCATGCGGTCGAGGACGGGCGCGAGCGCCGCCGCCTTGTCGGCATTCGCCTTTAGCGGCACGCGCTTGCCGCCGCGTCGGCCCTCGTCCGCGGTGACGAGGATCGTCGATCCGCAATCGGTGATCCGCCCAGCCAGCGCATCGGGGGAGAAGCCGCCGAACACCACCGAATGCACCGCACCGATCCGGGCGCAGGCCAACATCGCGATCGCCGCTTCGGGGATCATCGGCATGTACAGCGTGACGCGCGTTCCCTTGGTGGCACCCGCCGCCTTCAGGACATTGGCGAAGCGGCAGACCTCGGCATGGAGTTCGGCATAGGTGAGCGTGCGCGGTGCTTCCGACGGTTCGTCGGGTTCCCAGACGATCGCGGTCTGACCGCCGCGCTCGGCCAGATGCCGGTCGAGGCAGTTGGCCGCGACGTTGAGCGTGCCGTCGGCGAACCAGCGGACGCGGAAATCGGCCTCGTCGAAGCTGCTGTCGTCCGCGACGCCAGGCGGCTGCGTCCAGTCGAGCCGCGTCGCCACGTCCAGCCAGAAGCGGGTCGGCGTCTGTTCCGCTGCAGCATGGAGCGCAGCATAATCGTCCGCCTCGATCCCGGTCTCCGCTGCCCATGCCGGCACCGGCACCATCTCGCCGCTCATCGCACTCTCCCGATTCGCACGCCGATCCATAGCGTACGCGGTGTGCCCAGGTCGATGGTGCCACCCGAATTGCGCGTGACCACGGTTGCATCGAACAGGTTTTCCGCGCGCGCCACGATCGATACGCCGTGGCCGACCGGGACACCCGCGACCGCATCGAACACCGTTGCGGACGGCAGGATCGCGGTCTGAAGGTCGTCCTCATATTGCGCGCCGACATAGCGCAGCGTGCCCGACAGGCCGGGTCCGCGCGCGGGGTCCCAGGCCAGCGTCGCGCTGGCGGCACGGCGCGGGCTTTGCGCGGGGGCTAGGCCGTCGAGCTGCGCCTGGACGCCGGTGGCGCGGACATGGCTGTCGTCGAACGCATAGGAGCCGGTCAGCGATACCGCGCCGCGATGGAGGTCGACCGACGCCTCGATCCCCTTCGCGACGATCGCGTCGACATTCTGCCGCTGGCGCAGGTTGGTGCCGATCGTGACGTTGGCGACCGCGTCCTCCAATCGGTTGTAGAAGCCGGTCAGCGACAGCGACAGCCAGCCGGCCAGGCGAAGATCGACGCCGCCCTCGGCCCCCTTCAGCCGCTCCGGCTTCAGGTCCGCATTCGCCTGCGTGGAGATCGGGAAGACGACGAACGGCCGGTACAGTTCGTTCAGCGTCGGCACGCGAAAGCCCGTATAGGCTGCGGCGCGAAAGTCGATGGCGGGGGCGGCATGGAACAGCGCGCCGACGCGCCCGGTACCGACCGTGCCGTCGCGGTCGGGATAGGCGCTGGTGATCGTCGGCGTGCCGGTGACCGTCGTCTGGCGGAAGAAACCGTCATTGATCGTCCACCGGTCGATTCGCCCGCCGCCGGTCAGCACCAATCGGCCGATCGTCCAGTCGTCCTCCGCAAATGCGCCAGTGGTGCCGGTCTCGCCGCCCGCGGTACGCCGCGCGGTGATGGCACCCGTCGCGCCATAGGCGTCCTCGTACAGCGTGCCGTCGGCACGGCGCGCATCGACGCCGATCCGGAGGACATGGTCGGGACCCACCGGCGGGCGGATCTCGATCTTGCCGCCGACCCCGGTCGATGGCGTGTGGCGCTGGTCCAAGGTCAGCTGGAACGTCGTCGCGCTGACGACCTTGTTGGCGAAATCGCGTGCCTGGACATAGGCGAGCGCGTCGATCTGCCAATCGCCGCGGCGGATCAGGCGGACATTGGCATCCTCCGCGTCGGAGGCAGATGTCGCGCCGGCGAAGCGAAGCACGCGGTCGTCGCGCAGGATGGTGCCGCCCACCTGTAGTTCGGTCTGCGAGTCGATCGGCACGATGGCGCGAAAGCCGATCGACCAGTCGCGATAGGCGGCACGGACGGTCGCCGGTACGCGCTCGTCCTCCGGCGTCGTGTAGAAACCGTCCGATCGCTCGTACCGGCCGAACACCGAGACATAGCCTGCGCCAAGATCGGGCGAGACAGTCGCTGCCATCTGCTCCGAGTCGTAGCTGCCATAGGTCGTCTCGCCGCTGACAATCGGCAGATCGGCACGACCGGCGCTGACGAATTCGATCGTCCCGGCGACCGCGCCCGCGCCGAATGCGCCGGTGCCGCCGCCGCGGGTGACGCGGACCGCGGACAGCCGTTCGGGCGACAGCGCGTTGAACGGGATATAGCCGAAGAA
>NZ_CAXTII010000095.1:0-10081 GCF_964244235.1 uncultured Sphingomonas sp. | reverse complement strand
CCGCGGACGATCTCACCGATCTGGCCCCGGCCACGTCGTTCGCCCATTTGGACGCGACGACGACGCTGAACCGCGCGATCTCCGAACTCGGGATCTACCCGGCGGTCGATCCGCTCGATTCGACGAGCCGCGTGCTGGAACCGCGCGTCGTCGGGCAGGAGCATTACGACACCGCGCGCGCGGTGCAGTCGCTGCTCCAGCGCTACAAGTCGCTGCAGGACATCATCGCGATCCTGGGCATGGACGAATTGTCCGAAGAGGATAAGCTGACCGTGCAGCGTGCGCGCAAGATCCAGCGCTTCCTGTCGCAGCCCTTTCACGTCGCGGAGGTCTTCACCGGCATCAGCGGCAAGTTCGTGCAGATCGAGGACACGATCAAGTCGTTCAAGGCGGTCGTGGACGGCGAGTACGACCATCTGCCGGAAGCGGCATTCTACATGGTCGGCGGCATCGACGAGGCGGTCGCCAAGGCTGAGAAGATGGCGCAGGAGTCGTAGGCCGATGCCGGTCGCCGCCCTTATCGGCCTTGCGCTTTCCCTGGCGCAGCAGGCGCCGGCCGACCCTGGTCGGCCGCTTGCCGACCGGATTGAAGTGGCCTTCCGAGCGTGTGCGCTGCAGTTGACGCAGCGAGACTATCTTGCGCCTAAACATGCCACTGAACTGAGCGGCGTTGGCATCAACCTGAGTACCAAGCCGCCACCGATGGTCAGCGCAATGGCAGGCCGCCTGTTCGGCAATGACGGGATTTACGCCTCGGTCACGGCCCCCGCCGCCGAGATGTGGATTGCTGCTTCCCCGACTGTTCCGGCCTGTAAGGTGACGGTTGCCGACTCTGATCTCTCGCTTTCTGCGCGTGTTGACTGGTCAAACAAGCTGCGGTCCATGGCAGGTTGGACATTCGATCGGAGCCGGTCGGGCACCCAGGGCAATTTCATGCGCGATTTCTTCGTGCTTAATGCTGCGCGGCCCGGCCCGCACATGGTATTGCTGTTGGATGGCCCGAATATCGTTGCTCAGAACAGTCAGGGTATCCAGCTGATCATGACCGTCGCTTTTGACGTTGCGAAAGCTCCATAACATGCCCCTCCACTTCGAACTCGTCACTCCCGAGAAGCTGATCCGCTCGGAGGACGTCCATATGGTGACGGTGCCCGGCACCGAGGGCGACTTCGGCGTGCTGGAAGGCCATGCCCCCGTGATGTCGACCATCCGCGATGGCGCGCTATTGATATTCCGGTCCGAGAAATCGGAGCCGGAAACGATAATGATCCGCGGTGGTTTTGCGGAAGTCGACGACCGCGGCCTTACCGTACTGGCGGAGCATGCGGACTGACGATATCCTGCGCGTTCTGCCTGGGGAAGCTCAGCCTTTCTTGTCCTTCTCTTCGGGCTTCTTGTCCATTTCCATGAGCGCGGCTTTGCTGCCGTCCTTGTCCAGGACCGCCAGGATTTTCTGCGCACGGTCGGCCTGGCCGGGCTCGTCCAGGTTATAGGCCACGGGGCCCAATGCGACCTTCGCTTGGGCAGCCTTGTCCTGCACCAGCAGCACATGCGCCGCCTTGATCCGTACCGATGCGTCGTAGGGCGCGAGCGCATAGGCATAGAGCATCGCGCCCTCGGCATTCTTCGTCGGCGTCTGACCGGCGGCGGCATAGCTTTCGTAGAAATCGATGAGCGGCTGCGGCGCCTCCGGATCGATCTTGTTCGCCGCGAGGAACCATTGGCGGATCGCGGACCATTTGGCCGGATCGACGATCTTATTCTTCTTTGCCGCCGCGGCTTGCGCCATGCCCCGGTAGACGAGCGCATGGATCGACTTGGGGTCTGTCGCGAGCGCCCGATCGGCAGCCGCCTCGGTGCGGACGTAACATGCCGCGTCTGATGTCGGATCGGTCGAACAGACGTCGAACTCGGCTTCCGCCACCTCGTTCTGTACGAACGCGTCGTCCGGATAGGATGCCGCGACCCGGCGTGCCATTGCCGCAACGCCCGGTGCGGCTTTGGATGTTACGCCGCGCTTCGACAGGATAAAGGCCGGCATGATTGCCGCCTCCGCCGCCGTGAGGGGCTGAACGCTGACCTTGCCGATCGTCAGGTCCTTCGCCGGGATCAGCGCGGATGGTAGGACGGACTGCTTGCCATAGGCGTTCAGCTTAAAATCCAGCGCATTCGGGTTGCCGAGGAGCGCGTTGGCTTCCCTGGGAGATTTGCCCGAATTGATCGCCGTCACATAGGCGGCGAATTGCCCCAGCCGATCCTTGTTGAAGATCAGATAGTCGGCGAGCAGCCATCCGCGGCTATATAGCGCATCCCGCTGTTCGCCGCTGAGATGGCCCGGATTGGGCAGCAGCAACTGCGCGGCCGGCAACAAATTCATATTGCCGACGGTGTAGCCGCGATAGGTCGGAGTCGCGCCGAAGATGACATCGCCGTTCCGTATGATCGCGGTGGCATGCAATTCGGCAAAGCCCTCGACGAACCATGGCGGGAACGCGGCGTCCGACCAGGCATCGTTGGTCAGCATCCAGTGGTGCGTATATTCGTGGAACAGGATGGCCTGCGACGTGAAGCCGTGATCCGCGCCGTCGCCCGAACTGCGTGGCGTGAAAGCGACCGATTCGCCAGCGCGGGGCTGGTAGAAGCCGGCAACGTCCGCCCGGCCCGCCAGCTTCTGGATCGCCGCGATGTCGCTGACGACGAACACGGTGACACGCGCGCTGTCGCCACGCTTGTCCTCGGGTGCGACGTGCCAGACGCGCATCGCCTTGTCGAATTTCTCGAGCTTGACCGTGAAGGCCTCGACATGCGCCGGTGTGTCGTCGGAATAGACGATGAAATGCCGCGACGTCGCGCGCTGCCAGGAGGCACTGGCGGATGTGGACAGCAATAACGCGGCCGCCGCGGCAGTCATCTTACGAACCATGAATATTGTCCCCCATACCAGAGGCTAGCCAGCGACGATCGCGCGTTCAACCCTCATAGAAAACTATAAGGGTCCACATCCACCGTCACCCGCACCTTTGCCGACCGGGCAAGGCCGGCGAGCCAATCGCGGATGATGTCCTGCACGTCCACTGCGCGCCGGGCATGGACGAGCAGGCGGAAGCGGTGGCGGCCGCGCAGCATCGCCAGCGGGGCGGGGGCGGGACCATAGACTTGCATGCCGTCCACCGTCGGCGCGGCGCGTGCGACCGCGCGGGCGGTCTCCTGTGCCGCGGCCTGGTCTTCGGATGACACGATGATCGCGGCATAGCGACCGAACGGGGGTGCGCCGGCGTCGCGTCGTGCCTCGGTTTCCGCGGCGTAGAAGGCGTCCGCATCGCCGGTGATCAGCGCCTGCATCACTCTGGCGGTGGGGCTGTGCGTCTGGATCAGGACATGGCCGGGCTTGTCCCCGCGGCCGGCCCTGCCCGAGACCTGGCGGATCTGCTGGAAGGTACGCTCCCCCGCGCGGAGATCGCCGCCCTCCAGGCCCAAGTCCGCATCGACGACGCCGACCAGCGTGAGGTTGGGGAAATGATAGCCCTTCGTCACCAACTGGGTGCCGACGACGATGTCGATCGCCCCCGCATCCATCCGCCCGACGAACTCGGCCGCGCGTGCCGGGGACCAGATCGTGTCCGATGTCACGACCGCGGTCCGGGCGGCGGGGAACAGCGCGGCGACCTCGTCCGCGATCCGCTCGACACCCGGGCCGCAGGCGACCAGCGTATCCTCGTTCCGGCATTCGGGACAAAGCCGCGGGACCGGCTCGACATGGCCGCAATGATGGCAAGTGAGCCGCCGGGTCAGCCGGTGTTCCACCATCCAGGCGGTGCAGTTCGGGCATTGGAAACGGTGGCCGCAGGTCCGGCACAAGGTCAGCGGGGCATAGCCGCGGCGGTTGAGGAACAGCAGCGACTGTTCGCCGCGCGCCAGCGTCTCCGCCATCGCCTTCACCAGCCGCGCGGACAGCCACCGGCCGCGTTCGGGCGGTTCGCGGATCAGGTCGATCGCGGCAATCGACGGCATTTCCGCCGCGCCGTAGCGGCCGGGCAGTTTCACCTCCGCGTAGCGGCCGAGTGCGACCTGCTGACGCGTTTCGATCGCCGGCGTGGCGGAGGCCAGGATCACCGGGCAATGTTCGAACATACCGCGCATCACCGCGACGTCGCGGGCATGATAATGGACGCCTTCCTCCTGCTTGAAGCTCGTTTCGTGCGCCTCGTCCACGATGATCAGGCCAAGCCGCTTGTAGGGCAGGAACAGCGCCGATCGCGCGCCGACGGTCACGAGCGCCTCCCCGCCGGCGATCGCCCGCCACGCGCGGCGGCGCTGGGTGGAGCGAAGCCCCGAATGCCAGGCGACGGGTTCGCAGCCGAACCGGTCGTGGAAACGATTCAGAAACGGTTCGGTCAGCGCGATCTCGGGCAGCAGGACCAAAGTCTGTCGACCCGCCCGGATCGCTGCGGCGACCGCTTCGAAATACACCTCGGTCTTGCCCGATCCCGTGACGCCGTCGAGCAATGTCGGGGCGAAGCGGTGCGCGGCAACGTCGTCGGCAAGGGCGGTCGCGGCGGCGGTCTGGTCCGCGCTCAGGATCGGTGGCGCATGATCGGGGTCGGGCAGCGGGAAGGGGCTGTCGATGCCGACCGATACCGCCTCGATCGCGCCGGCCTTGACGAGGCCGCGAATCACACCGTCGGATACGTCGGCGATCCCGGCGAGTTCGCGGATCAGCCCCTGTCGATCGGCGATCCGCTCCAGCGCCTGCGTTCGCTGCGGGGTCAGGCGCGGCGGTGGCGTGTTCGTCGCACGGTATTCGGTCGCGGTGCGTGAGCCTTCCAGGGCGGACGTGGAGGCGAGCGCCATCCGGACCACGGCGGCGGGCGCGGCGAGATAATAAGCGGCGGTCCATTCGACCAACCGGCGCAGGGGCGCACCCAGCGGTGGCGTATCCGCTACCCCGAGCAGCGGCCGCAACCGGTTGTCGCCGACTTCGGAGTCCGCGGGCAGATGCTCGGCCTCCCACACCACCCCAAGCAACTGTCCGGGGCCGAGCGGCACGACGACGATCGAACCGGGTTCGACCTGCATGCCGGCGGGAACGCGGTAATCGAGCGGGCCGAGCGCCGAATTCAGGACGAGAACGCGGACCCGGGACATTGCATGTATATGGGGCCCAGTGTGCACCGCGTGAACCCGGTTCGCCGATCATGATCACGACGTCGGGCCGCCCGATAACGCGACGACCACCGCGATCGGCAACCCGCCGACATGTGACAGCGTACAGCCCCAGTCGCAGTCGATCAGGTTTAGCATCACATCAAGCCTGTCGAACGACGGGGCAATCCCTCGGTCGCGCCCCTTTCTTTCATGCTCGCCTCGATTTTCCTTCCTCCACGCAGTCCCCAGCGGCAGGATCGCGTGCGATGACCGCGCCGCCCATCACGCTTGCCGCAGCCTGGGCGATGCATCTGCAGAACGATCGCCGTCGATCGGTTCATACCGTGCGCGCCTATGCCGCGACCGCCGCGCGGCTCGTCGCGTTCCTGAACGATCACTGGGGGCAGCCGATCGACCGCAGGGTGCTGGCGCGGGCAACGACGATCGATCTGCGATCGTTCCTCGCGAAACGGCGCAGCGACGGGCTGGGCAATGCCGCCGCCGCACGCGAATTGTCCGCGGTGCGTGGCTTTCTCGCCTGGGCCAATCCGGCGGCCTCGGCTCCACGCACACGCGGCCCGCGCGTCAAGAAGGGGGTGCCGCGTCCGATAGCGCCTGCCGATGTCATCGCGCTGGCGACCGACGTAGCCGACGACGCGGCCGAACCGTGGATCGGCGCGCGCGACTGGGCGATCCTGATGCTGCTATATGGTGCCGGCCTGCGCATCGGGGAGGCGGTGGCGCTGCCGGGCGGCATCCTGCCGCTCGGTGCGACGCTGGCGGTGACGGGCAAGCGCGCGAAGACCCGGATCGTGCCGTTATTGCCGCAGGTCCGCGATGCGATCGACGCCTATGCCGCGGTCTCTCCCTGGCCGGGCGCGCGCGATGCGCCGTTGTTCCGCGGCGCCAAGGGCGGCCCGCTGTCGGCGGGTGTGGTGCGCAAGTCCGTGCAGGCGGCGCGGGGGCGGCTGGGTCTTGGCGATCGGACGACCCCGCACGCGCTGCGCCACAGCTTCGCGACCCATCTGCTGGGCCGCGGTGCGGACCTGCGGGCGCTGCAGGAACTGCTCGGCCATGCGAGCCTGTCGTCGACCCAGGTCTATACGGGGGTGGATGCCGCGCATCTGCTGGACGTCTACCGGAACGCCCACCCGCGGGCGTGATACCAGAGATCGGCACGTTCGATTCGCCGAGTCGGGGCGCGGAAGTGGACGAACCACACGCCACGTCAGCGCCGGAAACCCTTCCCGCATAACGCTACGAAGGCGCGTTGCGGCGGCGTGGAGGCGGAGTGCGGCATGGTGACGAGCACAGCGAAATGTCGCCGTGTAGGACAGCATTTTTCGCCATCATATTCGCGCGAAGGCGAGCGGTCGCGGCAAGTTGCCACTGACAATAGCTGACCATCCTGTCCTGACGTGAAGTGCAAGTTGGTCGCCATGAATGTCGAACACCCTTCACTTCTCTCAAAACACCGATGCAACCAGCTGCGCGAACGCGTCCGCCCGGTGGCTGACGGCGTGCTTCTCCTCGGGGTCCAGTTCCGCGTACGTCTCGCTCCGGCCATGGGGCACGAACACCGGATCATAGCCGAAGCCCACCGTCCCGCGCGGCGGCCAGGTGAGCGATCCTTCCGCGCGACCTTCGAACCATTCGACATGACCGTCGGGCCAGGCGAGCGCGAGGACGCAGACGAAATGCGCGTCGCGCGCCGTGTCGGGACCCTTCGCCTGCAAGGCATCCTCCACCTTGCGCATGGCGAGGGCCCAGTCGCGGCCGTTCGGCGTCTCCGCCCAGTCTGCGGTGTAGACACCCGGATCGCCATTCAGCGCATCGACGCACAGTCCGCTGTCGTCCGCCAGCGCGGGGAGGCCCGACAGGTCGGCCGCAGAGCGCGCCTTCAGCTCGGCATTGGCGAAGAAGGTCGTGCCCGTCTCGACCGGTTCGGGCAGGTCCAGGTCGGCGGCGGAAACGGGTTCGACGCCGTAGGGGGCGAGAAGCGCGGTCAGTTCGCGGACCTTGCCCTTGTTGTGGCTGGCGATCACCAGCCTGCCCGGGGCGAGCTTGCGGATCGCCTGCCGGGCATCGCCGCCGCCGCTCACGCGACGGCGGCTGTCTGCGCGGCGAAGATATCCGTACAGCCCATCCGCGCGAGACGGAGCAGGCGGAGCAGCGCCTCCTCGTCATAGGTCGCATGTTCGGCGGTGGCCTGCGCCTCGGCGATGTTGCCGTTTTCCAGCAGCACGAAATTGCCGTCCGCGTCGGCGTTCGAATCTTCGTCGTAATCGAGGTCGAGCACCGGCGTGCCCTGGTAGATGCCGCAGCTGACCGCGGCGACCTTCTGCTTGATCGGATCGACCGACAGCTTGCCGCCTTTCAGCAACCCGTCGACCGCGAGCCGCAGCGCGACCCAGGCACCCGAGATTGAGGCGGTCCGCGTCCCGCCATCGGCCTGGATCACGTCGCAATCGAGCGTGATCTGCCGCTCGCCGAGCGCCTGCATATCGACCACGGCGCGCAGCGACCGTCCGATGAGCCGCTGGATTTCCTGCGTCCGCCCCGACTGCTTGCCCTTCGCTGCCTCGCGATTGCCGCGAGTATGAGTCGCCCGCGGCAACATGCCGTATTCGGCGGTGACCCAGCCCTGACCCTTGCCGCGAAGGAACGGCGGCACCCGTTCCTCGACCGACGCGGTGACGAGCACCCTGGTATCCCCGAAGCCGATCAGCACCGACCCTTCGGCATGACGGGTGAAACGCGGTTCGATGGTGACGGGGCGCATCTGGTCGGGCGAGCGGCCGCTTGGGCGCATGGATATTCCTTCTTGGTCTGGTCTCGGTCCGCCTAGCCTTTCGCATTGCCGCTCGCCAGCCTAGATCGGGTCGATGCCCCTGCTGCCCGTCGCCGAACTGACCGACCGCGCGCGCGATATCTTTCGCGTGGTGGTGGACAGCTATGTGGCGAACGGATCGCCGGTGGGATCGAAGACGATCGCGCAATTGTCGGGGCTCAGCCTCTCGCCGGCATCGATCCGCGGGGTGATGCAGCAACTGGAGGAGGCGGGGCTCATCGCTTCGCCGCATACCAGCGCGGGGCGGTTGCCGACCGACCGCGGGCTGCGGCTGTTCGTCGATGGAATGATGCAGGCGCTGGAGCCGTCCGCGCAGGAACGGGCCGCGCTCGAGATCGGGCTCGGCGGGTCGCGCGTCGGCGGCGGCGGACCGGTCGAGGAGGCGCTGGCGGCGACGACCGCGGCGCTGTCGGGGCTGTCTGCCTGCGCGGGACTGGTGATGGTGCCCAAGCGCGAAACGAAACTGCGTTCGATCGGATTCGTCCCCCTGTCGGCCGATCAGGCGATGGCGGTGCTGGTGAGCGAGGACGGGTCGGTCGAGAACCGGGTCATCGCGCTGCCGGGGGGGATGACGTCGTCGGCGCTGGTCGAGGCGGGTAACTACATGTCCGCGACGCTGGGTGGACTGACGCTGGCGGAAGCACGGCTCCGGGTCGATCGCGAATTGGCCGATGGTCGCGCGGCGCTGGACGGTGCGGCGCGGACGCTGGTCGAGCGCGGGCTGGCGGTGTGGAGCGAGGATGGCGCGCGGCGCCCGGTGCTGATCGTACGCGGGCAGGGGCGTCTGATCGACGCCGCCGCCGCCGCGGACCTGGAACGGGTGCGCGATCTGCTCGACGATCTGGACGGCAAGCAGGAGATCGCGGCGTTGCTCGATTCGGCGCGGGCGGGGGATGCGACGCGGATCTTCATCGGCGCGGAAAACGAAATGTTCGCGCTGTCGGGATCGTCCGTGATCGCCCGACCGTTTCGCGGTGCGGGCGGACGCGTGGTCGGCGTCGTGGGGGTGATCGGCCCCACGCGGTTGAACTATGCGCGCGTCGTGCCCATGGTGGATTTCACGGCGGCGACGCTCGCCCGGTTGATGGGTTGAGCGTCCGATTACTACAGGGATTTGCATGACCGATAACGAAGAAAACCTCCGCGAAGAGACCGCGGACGCAGCGCCCGAAGTGGCGGAACACGACCGTGTCGGCGAGCTGGAAAACCAGCTGGCAGAGGCGAAGCAGAACGTCCTGTACGCCCAGGCCGAAATTCAGAACGTCCGCCGCCGCGCGGAGAAGGAGGCGCAGGACGCGCGCGCCTATGCGACTACCGGTTTTGCGCGTGACATCCTTTCGGTCGCGGACAATCTGGAACGCGCGCTTTCGGCCATCCCGGCGGATTTGCGCGAGGATGCGAAGTTCAAGGGCCTCGTCGCCGGGTTGGACGCGACGGGGCGCGAGCTGACCTCGATCTTCCAGCGCAACGGCATCACCCGGATCACCGCGCTCGGCGAGACGCTCGATCCCAACAAGCACCAGGCGATGCTGGAACTGCCAAGCGACCAGGCCCCCGGTACGATCGTGCAGGAGATGCAGGGCGGGTACATGATCAAGGACCGGCTGCTGCGGCCCGCGATGGTCGGGGTGGCGAAGGCGGGGTGACCTAAACGTTCGCCGCCTTCAGTACCGCATTGATCCGGGCCTGCCAGCCCGGGCCCGTGCCACGGAATTTGGCGAGCACGTCCTGATCGAGCCGCAACGTCACCTGCTGCTTGGTCGGGGCTAGCTGAAGGCCCCGGACGCGACGATCGCGCTCGATCAGCGCCTGCCGCAGCGCCGCTTCGGTGACGTCGCCATCCTCGGGGTCATCCGGATCGGCCGGAATAGCGATGATATCCTCTAATTTCTGTCTCATTGCTTTTCCTTAATGAAATAAACCGTATCGTTGCTCCACGTCGGACAAAAACCGCCGTCCACAACCTGTTGCCGACGAGTCCGATCGCCTTGTCACGTTGTTCTCCGTCCTCGAAGCGAATGGTCGGAACGACAACCGATCCGGGATCGCCAAAGACTCGTTCGCCGAACCGCAGCGACACCCCGT
>NZ_CAXTII010000094.1:0-10106 GCF_964244235.1 uncultured Sphingomonas sp. | reverse complement strand
CTGATCGTCCTGGCCCGGTACATGCAGATCCTGTCCGACGATCTGTCGGCTTATCTTTCCGGTCGGTGCATCAACATCCATCACAGCTTCCTGCCGGGCTTCAAGGGCGCGAAGCCTTATCACCAGGCGCATGCGCGCGGCGTCAAGATGATCGGTGCGACCGGTCACTACGTCACTGCCGATCTCGACGAGGGACCGATCATTGCCCAGGATGTCGAGCCGATCAGCCACGCCGATACTCCCGAGGACCTGGTCCGCAAGGGTCGCGACATCGAACGGCGGGTGCTGGCGGCAGCGGTCACCTATCATCTGGAGGACCGGGTGCTGCTGAATGGTTCGCGCACCATCGTGTTTCGCAACTGACCGGCATGGCCGCGATCATCGATGGGACCGCGCTGGCCCGAAACCTGTCGCGCGACACCGCCGCGTCGATTGCCGAACTCGTCGCCGCGCACGGGATCGTGCCCGGCCTGGCGGTGGTTCTGGTCGGCGAAGATCCCGCCAGCCAGGTCTATGTCGCCCGCAAGGTCGCCGAGACGACGCGAGTCGGCATGCGCTCGATCGAGCATCGCCTGGATGCGGCGACCAACGAAGCCGATCTGCTGGCGCTGATCGCCGCCCTCAACGCCGACGAAGCCATTCACGGCATCCTGGTGCAATTGCCGCTGCCACCGCAGATCGATGCCATCCGCGTGCTCGACGCCATCGATCCGGCCAAGGATGTCGATGGCTTCCATCCCGTCAATGTCGGTCGGCTATCGACCGGCACCGGGGGGCTGGTGCCCTGCACGCCGCTGGGCTGCATGAAATTGCTCGATACCGTCATCACCGATTATCGCGGGCTCGCGGCAGTGGTGATCGGCAAGTCCAATATCGTCGGCAAGCCGGTGGCGATGCTGCTGCTCGAACGCGAATGCACCGTCACCGTAACCCATATCGCCACCCGTGGCCTGCCCGACATTGTCCGCAGCGCCGACATCGTCGTCGCTGCCGCCGGCAGCCCGCGCCTGGTACGCGGCGACTGGGTGAAGGCGGGCGCGGTCGTGATCGATGTCGGCATCACCCGGGTCGAGGGACCGGACGGTCGCAAGCGGCTGGTGGGCGATGTCGCGTTCGACGAAATCGGCCACGCGCGTGCCGTCACACCGGTTCCCGGCGGCGTCGGCCCGATGACCATCGCCTGCCTGCTCGCCAATACCGCCCACGCGGCGTGGCGCTCGGCCAAAGGCGGAACCGGTCAGCGCAACCTGGGGGAAAGGTGACGCCGATCCTGGCTGGAGCATGATGCGCACTGGGCGACGACTCTAAGCGGTCCGGATGTCGTCCACCGCGAATCCCCGGTCGTAATCAGCACCTGCGCTCACGCGGCTTCCCCGCCGGGAGATGGCTTCTGCGCCATCGCCGCGAGCTGCTTCCTGAGGACCTTGCCGGTGCTGCTCGCGGGCAGGACGTCGAGCAGGATGATTTCCTGCGGCCGCTTGTAGGGAGCCAGCAGCTGCTCGACGAATGCCGCCAGGTCTGCCGCCGATAGAGTAGCGCCGGCGCGCGGCTGGACGAAGGCGACGACCTCTTCGTTCCCCTCGACCGTCCTGCCCACCACTGCGCTTTGAACGACGTCCTTATGCGCGTTGAGCGCGCTTTCCACATCGGCGGGATAGACGTTGAACCCGGAACGGATGATCAGCTCCTTGGCCCGGCCGACGATGAACAGGGCGCCGTCCCCGTCTTGCCGGGCGAGATCTCCGGTTTTCAGCCAGCCATCGGCGGTTATGGCGGCTGCGGTGCCGGCCGGGTCGCGATAATAACCGGCGCACACCCCCGGCCCCCGAACCCAGAGCTCGCCCACCGCATCGGCGCCCAGGTCGCCATCGGGCCCGGCGATGCGGACCTCGATACCCGGCAGGGGATAACCGATGCTGTCGTCCTGCCGCCTCTCGCCCAGCCTGGTCTGCGCGACGGTAGGCGACGTCTCGGTCAAGCCATAGCCATTGCCGAGCGGCAGGCCGAACGCTGCCTCGATCCGGGCTTTCCAGCCGAGATCGAGTGGCGACCCCCCCGAGGAAATAGAACGGAGCGCCGGCGCCCGCACGGTCGCCACCGCGCCGAGGGTCGACAGGATGTGGGCGTACATCGCCGGCACGCCCTGGAAATCGGTCACGCCGCTGGCAAGGGCGTCGACCACCTTCCCGGCGTCGAACCGGTTCGCCAGCCACACCGCCCCGCCGGCGTGGAACGTGCCGAGCAATGTCGAGGAAAGTCCGAAGATATGGCTGAGCGGAAGGACCAGATAAGAGAGATCCCGCGCGCTCATCTCGCGCAGATCGCCGCTTGTCCGCGCGACGAACAGGACGCTGCGCTGCGTGAGCATGACCCCCTTGGGAGTTCCGGTGGTGCCGGATGTGTAGATCAGCACGACGATCCGGTCCGCATCCTCCCCCGCGACCGGCTCGGGCGGCGTCGCCACCGCCGGGGCAAACGCCACTGCGTCCCAGGTCCAGACCGTGGCCTCGCGCGCCGTGAAGCGCAGAGCATGCGCCTGTGCGTTCGCGGACGCCGCGCTCAGAAAGACGACCAGCTGCGGGACGCAATGCGATACGATCGCCTCGATCTCCTCGGTCGTGAGACGCGCGTTGAGTGGCACGGCCCAGGCACCGATCCGGCTGCACGCCATCAGGAAGGCAATGGCGGCGACGGAATTTTCAATGACCAGGGCGACCCGGTGGCCCGGCCCCACTCCGGCCAGGATCAGTTCGGCTCGTGCCTCGTCGACCAGCCTGTCGAGATCTGCCCAGGACAGGCGGCGACCGTCATGGTCGACCGCCGCGAGCGAATCCGGGGCGCGGGCCCGCCAGTACGAGACCATCTCGTCGATGCGGCCGAACACCGGCGTCTCGTCCGCCGCGCGCTCAGACATGGGGACGATGGAAGGGAATTGCGCCGCGCAAGTAAAGACAGGAAAGCCCGGCGTCGGTCGAGCCGCCAGCGCATGCGATGAACAGCATCCGTTCGCGAGCGCATGCCGGCGACACCTCCTTGCAACCTGCCCCGATGACGCCGGAGAGCCCGAGTATCCGTACCAACTATTCTCTCCCCATGATTGACCGCGTTTGGCCGCTGTTCACCGCTTCCGCCCATCACCTCACATCCGGTAGCTGCGTCAAGATCGATTGCTATTGTCGATATAATCGCGGCCGGGCGCGCAATCACCAAATTTCTCCGCTAAAGTTCGAAAGCATCTCGAAGTGGCGGGCATGCCGCCATCAGCGCGGCGCTTCATGTTCCGGAATCTCGAGAATAAAGGAAGCCCCCTCACCGGCCCGTTCCTCGATATAGACCTGGCCATGATGGATCCGGGCAGTCTCACGAACGGCAGCCAGCCCCAGGCCAGAGCCGAGCGGCCCCTCCGTCTTTCGCCAGAACGGCTCGAAGACCGCTTCGCGATCGGCCATATCGACCCCGGGCCCATGGTCGCGGACCCTTATCGAGGCACCGGGGCATACCGACACCTCGACAGTCTTGCCCAAAGGTTCGACCTTGAGTGCGTTGTCGATCAATGCGGCAATGGCGCCTCCGAGCGCCTGCGCGTCACCTAGCACCCAGATCACCGGCGCCCGCGACGACAGGCCAAGCGAGCGGCCCCCGCTGATCGCGACGGGTGCCCAGTCCGCGACGACGCCGCGGGTGAGCGCCACCAGCTCCAGCGGGCGGAGGGGAATCTCGCGCCCTTCCAGCCGGGCGATCGCCAGGAGCTGGTCGATCAGCAGCGCAAGACGCCGGACGTCGCGGATCAGCGCCGAACGCAATTGCGTGTCCGCCGGCAAGGTTTCGACCCGCGCCTGCAGGACCGTGACGGGCGTGCGCAGCTCATGGGCAGCGTTCGCCGTAAACAGACGCTGCCGGGTCCACCCTTCCGAAAGCCGGTCCAGCGCATCATTGACAGCATTTACCAGGGGCTGGAATTCAGTCGGCAGCCGGTCGGTCGGGAGACGGTGATCAAGCGCGCGGATATCGATCAGGGACGCGGCGCCAGCCGCGCGCCGGATCGGTCGCAATGTGCGCCTGAGCACGAACGGCACCCCCAGCAGCACGCCGAGGAACACGGGGCCGTAAGCCGGCAGGACCGCCGGCAGGAAGGTCGCCAGGAACGTCACAAGGTTGTCGGCGTGAAACTCGTCGCCGGAGATCGCCAATATCACATAGCCGAATCGGGAGGTGCGGGTGCTGATGAACACCCCGTCCCCGGGTCGACCGGGCCGAACCGTCTCGATGGCATCTTCCTTGCGCGGCGTGAACCTGCCCGTCTTTTGCAGCAGGTCGGCCATTTCCACGGATGAGCCCGCCATTATCCGGCCATCGACCGTTTTCGCGGCATAACCGAAAAAGGGGCGGGTAGCGGCATAGGCTCGCAATGCCGCGGTCGGCATCACCCGAAGCACCCCGTCCCGGTCCGCCCGGATCGACGCCACCACGAGCGTGCGCGCCGTCTTGTCGCTGATCGATCGGTAGGTCGTGAACGGGGAGATGATCGGAAAGGCAATCATCGCGACGACGATACAGGCGCTCTGGACCACCATGAAGGCGAGGATCAGCTGAAAGGCGAGCGATCGCGTCGGCCTTGTCATGCGCGGTCCAGCATGTATCCGACGCCGCGAACGGGATGGATGGCGACGCCCGCATCGGCGTCCGAAAGCCGACCGCGGAGCCGGGAGACATGGGCGTCGAGCGTGTTGGACTGAATGTCGTCGTCGAACCCATAGACTTCCTCTATCAACGTCTCGCGCAGGACGACCCGGCCCTTTCGCCGGATCAGGCTTTCGAGTACCGACAGCTCGCGCCGCTTGAGGATCAGTGGCTGGTCCCTGACCAGCACTTCCCGGCTATCAGCATCGAACATGAGCTTGCCGCAGGTGATCGGCGGTTGCCGCAACGTGCCGGTCTTGCGCAACGCCGCCCGTATCCTGGCCAGCAGCTCCGCAAGATCGAGCGGCTTGGTCAGATAGTCGTCCGCACCGGCGTCCAGCCCCCGCACGACTTCGGGCGACCGATCGAGCGCCGAGAGGATGATCACCGGGGTACCGGGCTGGCGCGCCCGCGCCTCGCGCAACAGGCCAAGGCCCTCGCCATCGGGAAGGCGCCGGTCGAGGAGCACGAGTGCATAGCGCCCGACGCCGAGCGCGGCTTCGGCATCGAGATAGCAATCGACCGTGTCGACCGTGAACCCGGCGCGGCCTACTTCTGCCGCGACGATCGAAGCGATCTCCGGTTCATCCTCGACCAATAGAACCCGCACATCTATCTCCCCGTCCCCGCCGCAATAGCGGCCGAACATTGCGCCAGCCTGACGGGATCTTGCGATCCACAGGCCGATATTTTCAAGGGCCCGTCAGGTTGCGGCAATCTCCGTCTGCGAATCGGCCGGCATGAGCTTGCCTCCACCGCCTACACCGAAACGGCAGACCGCCCCAATTGTCACCGTCGCATGCCGTGTACAAAGGCGTCCCGCTTCGCGCATCGACGCCACGGCAAGGCACTGTCCAGCGGCCCTGTTCCATGCGCTTGCCGGTCTGACCCTTCTCACTGGCTGCACACTGCAACCCGGCTATCAGCGCCCGGCACTGTCGCTGCCGGTTAGCTGGGATAATGGATCCCTCGCCGATGCGGCATCGTCCGCCGAGGCGCCGACCGGGCGCGGCGCATGGTGGACCGGGCTGCACGACACCGCGCTCGACACGCTGGTCGCCGACGCGCTTGCATCCAACCCGACGCTTGCAGAGGCAGCCGCCCGTGTCGATCAGGCGCGCGCCGCGCTTGCATCGGACCGGGCTCAGGCAATCCCTCGCGCCGATCTCGAAGCGGACGCCGCCCGTGCCCAGAGCGGCACCACCAGCCTGGCGGGCACCCGCGTCGTTCGCTCGAGCTCTGCAACGGCCGGACCACGCCTCTCCTGGGAGGTCGACCTTTGGGGCCGCCTTCGCGAGACCGCCCGGGCGTCCGACAACCGGCTTGCCGCTCGCACCGCCGATGCGAAGGATGCCCGCCTGTCGATCGCCGCGCAGGTGGCCGATGGGGTGCTGCTCCTGAAGGCCTGCACCTATTCGCTGGGTGTGCGCGACAGCGAGATCGCCTCGCGCACGGTCGAGCTTGCAGTAACCCGAAAACGCCTTGCGTTCGGCAACATCGCCCCGGTCGATGTCGCCAATGCCGAAGGCAACCTCGCTGCCGCACGAACGGACCGCATCGCCCTCAGGGAGCAGTGCCTGCACGATACCGACGGGCTGGTGGCGCTCACCGGTCGCCGGTCCGGGGACATCGAGACTCTCCTGTTCGTGCGAGGCGGTGTCTCGACCGATTCAAACGGCGGTGCGCCTATTGTCGCAACAACCATGTCGGCGCCCCCGCCCTTCGTGCCGGCGTTGCCGGCGTGCGTTCTCCTCGCGCATCCGAGTGTTGTCGCGAGCGAGCGCGAGGCAGCCGCGCGCTGGTCCGAGATCGGCGTTGCCCGCGCCGAGCGGCTTCCACGGCTGGACCTGGCCGCCGTTTTGTCCGGCAACTGGCTCGGCGCGCTCGGATCTTCGACGACCTTCGCCAGCTGGTCCGCTGGCCCAAGCCTCTCGGGCGCGCTGTTCGACGGCGGCGCCGGCTCAGCCAAGGTCCGTCTCGCACAGGCGCGTTACCGCGAGGCGGTCGCTACGCTCGAGGTGACGCTGCGCAGCGCCGCGCAAGACATCGAGGATGCCCTGGCGGCGCAGCAGTCGGCAACGCTGCGCGAGGAGACATCGCGACAGTCGGTGTCGGCCGCCCGCTTCACGCTTGAGGCCAATGAGGCCCGCTGGAGAGCCGGCGCGATCAGCCTGTTCGAACTGGAAGATTCGCGGCGCCTGCTCAGGACGGCCCAGGACAGCGCAATAGCCGCCGCCCGCGACCGCGCACGTGCCTGGGTCGAACTTGTCCGACGATCGGGCTCCGCCTTCGATGGCGATGACCCGCGCGCGACCGCCTGCGGCACCCCGGCGATCCGCCGTGCGGCGAGCCTCGAATGACTTTCATGCAAAGCCCGCTCGGCCTCGATCGGCCCGACAGCGCGCTGCTCCGGCCATCCGGCACCGGCCGCGGTTCTTTGCGCCGGGTCCGGTACGGGGCGCTCGCGATCGCCATCATTGGCGCCACCGGCTTGTTGTTCCTCTATCTGCCCGGACACCCGCCCCCGCGCCCGGCATTGGCGGCACCTGCCCTCACCGTCACCACCGCAGCGCCGCACGTAGCAACCTGGGCCACCACCGTCTCCGCCACCGGCGGAATTTTCCCATGGCAGGAGGCAAGCGCCGGAACCCAGATCGGCAGCTATCAGATCATCGATGTCCAGGCGAATGTGGGCGACCAGGTGCGCAAGGGCCAGGTTCTTGCGCGCCTCAATCCGGCGCTGCTCCAGGCGGAAGAGGCCCAATTGGTCGCCGGTCACGATCAGGCCGAGGCCAACCGGCAGCGCGCACTCTCACTCCAGGGCAGCGGCGGCATCAGCGACCAGGACGTGCTGCAACTGGTTACCCAGGCGAAGACCTCGGCGGCGCAGCTCGCGGCCAAAAGGCTCCAGCTGCGCTACACGACAGTGACCGCCCCTGACGACGGCGTGGTCAGCGCGCGAACCGCGGCCCTGGGCGCCGTGGTCCCCGCCGGTCAGGAACTCTTCCGGATCATCCGTCACAATCGGCTCGAATGGCGCGGCGAACTCACTGCCGCGCAGATCGCCTCGATCGCCCCCGGGCAGCCGATCTCGTTGACGCTGCCCGACGGGAGCCAGACCCTGGCGAGAACACGGATCACCGGCCCGGCGCTCGACGGACAGTCGCGGCTGGGCCTCGTCTATGCCGACATCGTTCCCGGCGGCCGGGCGCGGGCCGGGATGTACGCGAGTGGCCGGATTTCGATCGGCCAAAGACCGGCGCTCGCGGTCCCGGCCGCCAGCGTGGTCGTACGCGACGGCCGAAGTTACGTCTTCAGGCTCGTCGATGGGTCGGGCGCTTCTTCGCCGGTCAGGGCGCAGGCGGTCACGGTCGGACGTCGCCTGGGAGACGAGGTCGAAATCGTCGAGGGACTGAGCGGCGCCGAAAAACTCGTCGTCGAGGGTGCGGGCTTCCTCGGCGACGGCGATGTCGTGCGCATCCAGGCCAGCCAGCCAGGCCAGTCGGGCGCGGCAAGGCCATGACAAGCGCAACCTGGTCGATCCGCAATCCGATCCCCGCCACCCTCCTGTTCGTGCTCCTCAGTGTCGCGGGAATCTGGGGTTTCATCGGCCTGCCGGTCCAGAATCTTCCCGATCTCGAGCTGCCGACGGTCACCATCACGATGAACGAGCCCGGTGCCGCACCAGCCCAGCTCGAGACCGACGTCGCCCGCAAGGTCGAGGACTCGCTGGCGACGGTTACCGGCCTGCGCCACATCAGGACGACGATCGGCGATGGCGTGGTGTTGATGCGCGTCGAATTCGCGCTGGAAAAGCCGCTCTCGGATGCGGTGATCGACACCAAGAACGCAGTCGACCGAATCCGCTCGGACCTGCCCACCGCCCTGCTGGAGCCCGCGGTCAGTCCCGCAGCGTTCGGATCGAGCCCGACTCTGGTCTATTCGGCCAGGTCCGGCCGCATGGACGAAGAGGCACTTTCCTGGTTCGTCGACGACACGGTGGCCAAGGCCGTGCTCGCCGTCCCCGGTGTCGACCGCATCGAGCGCCTGGGCGGCGTGCGGCGCGAGGTGCGCGTGGACGTCGATCCGGTGCGGCTCGCCTCGCTCGGCGTCACCGCGGGCGACGTCTCGCGCGCGCTGCGGCAGGTCCAGCAGCAATCCTCGGGCGGTCGCGGGCAACTGGGCGGCGCGGAGCAGTCGATCCGGACCACCGCGCTGGTCGCCCAGGCCTCGGACCTCGGCGCCCTGCCCATCGTGCTCGGCGATGCCCGGCAGGTTCGGCTGGACCAGTTGGCGACGGTTCGCGACGCGGTTGAGGAACGTACGCAGGCGGCGCTGTTCGACGGACGACCGGCGCTGGGATTCAACATCTACCGCGCCAAGGGCTTCGACGAGACCCAGGTGGCGGTCGGCGTAAAAAAGGCGCTCGACCGGCTCGGCGCGACCACCCCGGGTCTTGCCTTCACGCCGATTTCCGGGTCGGTCGACTATACGCAGCAGCAATATCGCGGCTCGATGGACATGCTCTATGGCGGCTCGATCCTCGCGATCATCGTCGTCTGGCTGTTCCTGCGCGACTGGCGCGCGACGTTCGTCGCCGCCACGGCCTTGCCCTTGTCGATTCTCCCGGCGTTCGCCGCGATGCGGTGGATGGGCTATTCGCTGAACACGCTGACCTTGCTCGCCCTGTCGGTGGTCGTCGGCATCCTGGTCGATGACGCGATTGTCGAGATCGAGAATATCGAGCGCCACCGCCGCATGGGCAAGTCGGCCCGGGCGGCAACCGAGGCCGCTGTCGTCGAGATCGCACTTGCGGTCACGGCAACCACGATGAGTTTGATCGCCGTCTTCCTGCCGACCGCGCTGATGACCGGCGTACCCGGTCTCCTTTTCCGGCAATTCGGGTGGACCGCCGTGATCGCGGTGTTCGCGTCGCTCCTGGTGGCGCGCCTGCTGACCCCGTTGATGGCCGTCCGGCTGCTGCGGTCGACCCCGCCGGCCGAGGCGCCGGACGGTCGTCTCATGTCGCTTTATCTGGTCTCGATCAGATGGTGTCTCGGCCATCCCGGCCCGACCATGGCCGCGACCGCGCTCTTCATGGCATTGTCGCTTTCGCTGCTCCCGCTCCTGCCCACCGGCTTCATGCCGGCCTCGGACCGGGGAACTTCCAACGTTTCCGTCGAGCTGCCCCCCGGAAGTTCACTGCCGAGTACGCTTCGTGCGGCTGAAGCAGCCCGGCGATCGCTTGCCGGCGTGCCGGGCATCAAGAGCGTGTTCACGACCGTCGGGCAGTCGGGGGAGCCCGGACAGAAACTGGGCGAGGTCCGCCAGGCTTCGCTTATCGTGACACTTCTGCCGCGGGGCGAGCGTGCCGGTCAGGCCGTGATCGATCCCCTATCTCTTTGCTATACCTCAGGGCAAGGCTT